>JARKOQ010000096.1 GCA_029976005.1 Aggregatilineales bacterium
CCCTTCGTGCCGCCGGATCGCGCGGCCTTCGCCTGGAAGCCCTATCCCCTCCCCGAAGGCGGCGTCGCCAGCGGTCCGCCCCAGGATTGGACCTGGGAGGAACACGGCGTCACCGCGCAGGAGGTGTGGGAAGTGGCGAAACCCCTGTTGGGCTTGACATGAGGGCTACTCCCTCCTACACTACAAACTATGAACGACTGGACGCGATTGGGCCGTATGATGGGCATGATGTGCTGCGAGCCGTGCCAGCGGGGTTGCGAGGCCCCCACCTGGCGACGGTTGCGCGCGTCTGCCTGACGCCCCGCCGCGACCCCCGGCTCGACCCACCAACCGCCTGCCTCGCAGGCGGTTTTTTGTTGTCTTTTCGCCGCCAGCCGGGATAATACGCAGGGTTATCTCAGGAGGCTTTCAATATCAGACTTCCACAACCGACAGATCGCCGTCTTGTCTAGCTAACTGCCGAGCGCTAATCGCCGACCGCTTCATTTTAAGGAGTGTTCCATGCCCGAAACGATCCATGTCTCCGTCGCCTGGCCCTACGCCAATGGCGATCTGCACGTCGGCCACCTGGCCGGGGCTTACCTGCCCGCCGACATCTTCGCCCGCTACCACCGGCTCAAGGGCAACCGTGTCCTGATGGTCAGCGGCTCGGACTCGCACGGCACGCCGATCTCGGTCGAGGCCGACAAATACGGCATCACCCCGCGCGAGTTGTTCGAGAAATACCACCACCGCTTTCTGACTACCCAGCGCGACATCGGGATCAGCTACGACCTGTTCACCCACACCGACACCGAGAACCATCACAGGGTCGCGCAGGATATCTTCACCCTGCTGCTGGAGCGCGGCTACCTGTTCCGCGAAACTCAGCAGCAGCTCTACAGCGAGTCCCAGAAGCGCTTCCTGCCCGACCGGCTGGTCGAGGGCACCTGTTACGTCTGCGGCTTTCAGGATGCGCGCGGCGATCAGTGCGACAACTGCGGCACGCTGCTCGACGCCACCAAGCTGATCAACCCGCGCAGCAAACTGGACGGATCCACCCCGGTCGTGCGCGAGACCGAACACTACTTCCTGGACCTGCCACGCTTCGCGGAGGTCTTGCAGGTCTACCTCGACCGGGCGGAAAAAGCCGGCCACTGGCGGGATAACGTCCTCAGCTTCAGCCGGAATTACGCTGCCAACCTCCAGGCCCGCGCCATCACCCGCGACCTGGACTGGGGCATCGACGTGCCGCTGGAAGGCTGGGAGGACAAGCGCCTGTACGTCTGGTTCGAGGCGGTGATGGGCTACCTGACCGCCAGCATCGAGTGGGCCAGAAATACCGGCCAGCCCGATGCCTGGAAAGACTGGTGGTACAACCCCCAGGCCAAAATCTACAACTTCATCGGCAAGGACAACATCCCCTTCCACACCGTGATCTGGCCCGCCGAACTGATCGGGATCAGCGGCATCTACAACGACGGCAGCGACCAGCCGATCAACCTGCCCTACGACGTGCCCGCCAACGAGTTCATGAACATCGAAGGCCGCCAGTTCTCCAAGAGCCGCAACTGGGCCATTTGGCTGCCCGACATCCTGGAGCGCTACCAGCCGGATGCGATCCGCTACTACACGGTCATGACTTTTCCCGAAAGCCGCGACGCCGACTTCGCCTGGGACGGCTTCTTCAACCGGGTCAACAATGAGTTGGTGGCCGCCTGGGGCAACCTGGTCAACCGGATGCTCGGCTTCGCCAGCAAGCGCTATGACGGCGCGGTGCCGGTGCCCGGCGAGCTGACCGAGGACGACAAATCGATCCTGGCCCTGAGCGTGGCGACCCTATCTTCGGTAGGGGATATGCTGGCCGCCGTCAAGCTGCGCGGGGCGCTCCAGGAAGCCATGCGCGTCGTGCAGGAAGCCAACGCCTATCTCGATCGCCGCGCGCCCTGGAAATTGATCAAGGCCGATCCCCAGGACGCCGCCACGGTCGTTTATACGATCCTGCGCGTGATCGACAACCTCAAGATCGTCCTGGCCCCCTTCCTGCCCTTCAGCGCCCAGCAGCTTCACACCATGCTGGGTTATGAGGGTCAGCTCTTCGGCACGCAGGTGATCGAGACCTACCAGGAATCCACCCGTGCTCACGAGGCGCTGACCTACGACGCCTCCGCCGCGACCGGCCGCTGGGAACCGAGCGAGCTTCCCCCCGGCCAGAAGCTGGGCGAGATCACCGCGCTGTTCACCAAGCTCGACGACACGATCATCGACGAGGAACGCGCCCGCCTGGGCGCGCCGCGCCAGGTCTAGCCGGGCTGAACCTACACCGGGCGTCCGGATCGCGCGCTCCCGACGCCCGGCCGTCCATCGGCCAGATCGAGGCCGAATGTCAGGTTATCTCCGCCGCCCAGAGAGTACAATACGATCACATCGATTGGCGTGTTCAACCCGAATCTGGTCGTGGAGGATCACTGCATGCTGCGTTCCCTCTTGCTATATCTGTCAAATGCAAGCTGGGCTAAGGCAATCATCACTCACTTTTTTGTTGCCAGGCGCGTGGTCCGGCGTTTCGTCGCCGGAGAGACGATGGCCGAGGGCATCGAAGCCGTGCGCAGGCTCAACAAGGCGGGTCTGCTGGTCACGTTCGACATCCTGGGCGAATCGGTCCACTCCGAGCAGGATGCTGCCCAGGCCACGCAGCAGTATCTGGTTCTGCTGGAGGCCATCGCCGGGCAGCAGCTTGAGGCCACCGTGTCGCTCAAGCTCACCCAGCTCGGCCTGGACATCTCGGAGGAAACCTGTGTCGCCAACCTGCGCCGGATTCTGGACAAGGCCAGGGACGCCGGGAACCATGTCACCATCGATATGGAGGGCAGTGACTACACCGACGCAACGCTGCGCGTCTTTCGCGCCGTCCGCCAGCAGGGCTTCGACAACGTCGGCACCGTGATCCAGGCTTCCCTGCGCCGCAGCGAGCAGGACATGGCCGCGCTGCACGCCGAGGGCGCTTTCGTCCGGTTGTGCAAAGGGGCCTACAAAGAACCGCCCGACCGGGCCTTCCCCGTCAAGGCCGACGTGGACGCCAATTATGTCAAACTGATGCAGGCCTATCTGAAGGGCGATACCGGCGCTTACCTGGGCATCGCCACCCACGATGAGAAGATCATCGACGCGGCCCGCGCATTCATCCGTGCCGAGGGGATTCCCGGCGACCGCTTCGAGTTCCAGATGCTGTATGGCATCCGATCGGAGCTTCAGCGCACGCTGGTACGCGAAGGCTTCAAGATGCGCGTCTACGTGCCGTATGGGACGCAGTGGTACCCGTATTTCATGCGCCGCCTGGCGGAACGACCTGCGAATTTGTGGTTCTTCGTGAGCAACTTCTTCCGCGCCTGATCGTCCATGGACGAGGCGGGCCGCCCGCCGAATCACCCACGGCCCGCCTCGTCATTGAGCAAACCCCGGTCGGGCGGTACAATGGCCCGCCATGAACGCACAAACACCCATCATCACCGCAATCCTGACTCCCAGCGGCCTCGACTCCACGTCCTATCAGGCCACGTCGCTCAACGACGCCGTCCGCTACGAGCCGTCCGGCGTGTACACGGTCGGCCGCACCTTCCACCGCGACCGCGTCCTGGAGCTGGACGCGCACCTCGACCGCACCGAGCAGTCGGCGCAGTTGATCGGCATGCCTTTGCGCTTCGACCGGCCGGCGATCCGCGCCGCGCTGCGCCGCCTGATCGATCAGGCGGGCTATGCCGAGTCCCGCTTCCGGCTGACCGTGCCGCGCCACCATCCCGACCAGGTCTATTTCGCCATCGAACCGCTCAACCCGGTTCCGCCGGAAGTCCGCGCCAATGGCGTATCCGTGCAGACCCTCCCGGCCCAGCGTCGCAATCCCCGCGCCAAGGATAACCAGTGGATGGCCGATCGGGTGGCGCTCAAGGCCCGGATGTCCCCCGACGCTTACGAAGGGCTGCTCACCTCGCCGGAGGGCGACCTCCTGGAAGGCACGAGCAGCAATTTCTACGCCATCCTGGACGGCGCGCTCTTCACCGCCCGGAACGGCGTGCTGGAGGGGATCAGCCGCCGGATCGTGATAGCGGTCGCGCCGGACATCCTGCCCGTCCACGAGACCGCGCCGAACCGGGCCGACCTGCCCCGCTTTCAGGAAGCCTTCCTGACCAGCAGCAGCCGCGGCGTGATCCCGATCGTGCGCATTGACGATCAGATTGTTGGCGATGGGCAGCCCGGCCCGCTCACCCGGACGATCTCCGGGTGTTACGATGCCTGGGCGGAAGCCCATCTGGAACCCATCTGGAACGGTTAAGGTCTTTTGGCTCGAGAGTGTATTGGAGGAACAGACTCATGTTGAAGCGCGACCTGCTGACCGATCCTCGCACGCTGGCCCTGACCGGCGTGATGACCGCCGTGATCTTCGCCCTGACGCGCGGCGTTCAGATTCCCACTCCCGTCGGCGGCTACGTCCATCTGGGGGATGCAGGCGTGCTCTTTAGCGGCTTCGCCTTCGGGCCGGTGGTGGGGGCCATCGCCGGCGCGCTGGGCACCGCCCTGGCCGACGTGACCTCGCCCTATGCCCAGTGGGCGCCCTTCACGCTCGTCATCCATGGCCTGATGGGGTTCGCCGCCGGGATGATCGTGCGCGGCGAAGGCCGGATCTGGCGGCTGCTGGTGGCTTCGCTGGTCGCCGGGGTGATCCTGATCGCGGGCTACTTCGTGGCCGGGCTGCTACTGGTCGGGATGGAAGCCGCGCTGGAGATCGGCCCCAATGTCTCGCAGATCGTGGCCGGGGTGCTGGTGGCGGTCCCGCTGTACTACGCCGTGCGCCAGGCTTACCCGCCAATCGTCTGGCACGGCGTCTCCCCCGAGGAAGACTGACTCCGAGATACAATCCCAGGAGCGCGCCGGTTTGGCGCGCTCCTGGCCGAGCTACTCCGTTTTCCCGTTCCTGATCCACCGCTCGAACTCGCGCAGCCGCTCGACCTGTTCGGGCATGGGCATGATGAAGGGCCGCACGCGCCGGATCGTCTCCAGGGCCTGGGCCGCCGTCTGCCCGTGGTGGGCGATCAGGTAAGCCGCCCCCATGCTCGGCGCGCGACCGGAGCCGGCCGCACAGTGGATATAGACCGACCCGCCTCTTGCGATCTGGGCCTCGACCCAATCCGCGCCGCGTTTCAGGTCTTCCAGGGAAACGGGATTGTCGTCCGTAGTCGGCAGGTGCAGGTAATGCTCCAGCGGCACGTCGATTCCGGCCGCGCGATCGTCGTGCTCGCGGCGCATGTTGACGATCGAAGTCACCCCGATCGATTTCAGACGCTCCCAGCCCGCCGCCCGAATCTGGCCGCCCACGTGCAGGTTAGGCAACACCTGGGTATAGCGCAGGGTCGGCATGCCGGTCACAATCAGACGCCCGCGCACAAAGAACCAGATGGCCGTGGCCTTCAGTCCCTGCCGGAACAGCCGGTACAGCGGGACGAGCACGACAAAGCGCACGACCCGCAACGCCCGGTACAGGAACGGTTTGCCCTTGTTTTGTTGATACATACCACCTCGACTCGCACCCCATATCGATTTCAGCCCGCAGCCTGTTCCAGCGCAGCCAGAGTCGCCCTGGCCGCTTCCTCCCAGGTAAACCGGGCCGCGTGAGCATATCCCATTTCGGCCATCCGCGCACGCAGGGCCGCGTCGCCCGCCACGCGCCGGATCGCCTCTGCCAGCGCCTCCACATCCAGGGGATCGACGGTCAGCGCCGCCGTGCCCGCCAGCTCAGGCAGGCTCGACGTCGTGCTCGTGATCACCGGCGTGCCGCAGCGCATGGCCTCCACTACCGGAAAGCCAAACCCCTCGTACAAAGATGGAAAGACCAGGGCCAGCGCCCCGCTGTAGAGCACCGCCATGTCCTCGTCGGCCACGTAACCGGTCTCGACCACGCCCGGCACACCCGCCGTCCAGGCCGGGTCGTACAGCCAGCCGCGCGCGCCCGCCAGCGCCAGCCCGATCCCATCGGTCTCTACACCGCTCTGCCGGTAGGCCCGCACCAGCCGAGCCACGTTCTTGCGCGGCTGGAGCGTGCCCACGTAGAACAGATAGCGCTCCGGCAGCCCGTACCGCTTCCGAATGCGGGCCAGCACCTCAGGATCGTCGACTCGCGCCAGGGTCTCGTCCATGCCGGGATACACGACCCGCACCTTATCCGGCGGGATGCGATACACCTCGGCCAGATCGCGCTTCGTCGCTTCCGAATCGGCCAGGATAAAGGTCGCGCGGCGCGCGCTGTGTGGTGTGGACCATTCCAGGTAGCGCCGAGGCCAGCCGGGATGCGCCTCCGGGAAGAAGTGGTAGCCCAGATCGTGAACTGTAACCACCGCCGGGCCGGGAAACCAGACCGGCAGGCTGTGGGCCGGCACAAAGGTCACGTCCGGCCGGGTCTGCCAGAGCGCCGCCGCGAACCCGGTATGGGTCCACAGCCTCGGCACGCGGATCACCCGCTGCTCGATCGCTGGCGAAACCGGCAAGAGACCCTCGGCAGGCTGATCGCGAAAATACAGCGTGAACTGGTGCGGCGTGTCCAGGGCCAGCAGCGCCCGCAGCAGCGCCAGGGCATAACGTTCCGTGCCCGTGCGGCGCGCCAGGGTCGTCCGGCTGGCATCGATCGCGATTCTCATGGCCCCACCCGGCGGAAAATCACCCGGTCAAACAGTACCGGAGTGCTATAGAAAAAGAATACAAATATCATCATAATTAGAAGTGGATTGCAGGCTGCGGCAGATTGGAAATACACTTGGTTTTGGTATAGCGTAGAGTCTTATTGGATGGATCGGCCGCAGCCTCCCATGCGTTCAGCGAAGACCCCGCCCAACGGGGTTTTCGTCTTTTGTTCAGAGCAGCGGCTGCGGCTGGGGCAGCTCGTCCAACAGCCTGACCTGGGTGACGCAGATCACCCCGCCGAGGGCAAAGGCGATCCCGCCGTCGTTGGCGATATCCAACGCACTCAAGCCGGCCTTGCGGCCGGGCAGCGAGGCCAGCAGTTGCACCTGCCGCGCCTCCGCCATCAGATCGATCGCGTGCTTCTGATGGGTGGGCCGCAGCGTCCCATCGTAGACCCGCACCAGGTTGTCGTCGATATCCGCCACGGCCACGAGTTGCCCGTCCGGCGAAACCGCCAGCGCCCCGGCTGTGAAATGCAGTCGAATCCGGTGCTGAATCCGGCCCGCCGAGTCCAGCATGAGCAGTTGCTCGCCGTCACACAGCAGCATCCGGCCCATCGCCTCCGGCACCGCCAGATTGAGGCGGGCGTCCATGTCCAGGGCGAGGGGCACCTCGAACGTCCCCACCCGCACGTGCTGCTGGAACACGGATAGCAGCCCCTGATCGCTGTAGGCACAGCTCAGGCCCAGCGCCCGATCGAGGCCCACCACCAGGTAACGGCCATCCTGCTCCCGATCCAGGGCGATGTGCCGCCCCTCGATTTCCAGAATCAGGCCGCCCTCGTGTTGGTGGTAAAGACGCAGCCGGCCATCCCAGCTTTGCAGGATCGTGGCCCGGTTGAGGTAAACCGCGGGCAGGAAGCGTCCGTTGGGCGCGCGCAGGGTATCGACAACCTCTCGCCAGTCCGGCTCGTTGAGGTCGCCGGGCAGGCGCTGCTCGGCCAGCCGTAGTTCGCCCAGCGGCGTGCCATCCTTGCACTCATAGAAATGCACATTGTGCCGGCTATCCCACACGGCGAGCTGCGGCGCTCGCACGCCATCCTCCACGAAGTGGACGGCCGCTACCGGCTGTGTGGAAAGATGCAGTCGCCAACCCACGGGCCCCTCGTTTCCATCGCATCCTCAGGCTTCATTGGGTGCATAGTATAGACCACGTGACCCGAAACAAACAATCCGCGCCGTTTTGCGTCGGATCGGGCCTCGCTGCTACAATGCGGCCATGGCACAAACGGCGTTTTCCCACATCAAGGGAGTCTTCTTCGATCTCGACGGAACTCTGAAGATCGCCACGCCCAGCGGCGTCGACGCCGTGCTGTCCTATTTGCAGGATTACGGCATCCCGATCGATCCGGAGGCGCGCCGGGCAGCGTACCGCTTCACCCACGCCTACTGGGCAGATCGGGAACGGGTCGACCGCGATCTGGAACACTTCGGGCCAGACGACTTCTGGGCCAACTACATCCGCGCCAAACTGGAGGCGATGAACGCCCTGCCCCCCGGCCAGACGCCCGACGAAGCGATCATCGCCGGGGTCAACCGGCGCTTTGCCACCGAATACGCCCCCACCAGCCAGCTCGCCCCCGGCAGCCTGGACCTGCTCGACCGGCTGAAATCGGCGGGTTACGTACTGGGCCTGGTTTCCAACCGCCCTCTGCCCCTGACCGAGACAGCCGAGCAGCTTGGCATCGATCGCTACTTCGACTTTCTGCTGGCCGCCGGCCAGATCGGCTTCTGGAAGCCCGACGCGGGGATTTTCGCCCATGCCCTGACCCTGGGCGGCAGCCTTCAGCCGCGCGAAGCCGTGTACGTGGGCGACAACTACTACGCGGACGCACTCGGCGCGCACCGGGCCGGATTGCATCCCATCCTGATCGACCCGCTGCGCGCCTTTCCAGAAGCCGAAACGATCGGCTCGGTGGTCCAATCCCTGCCGGAAATCGCCAATCTGCTGCCCTGACACATAGCCGCGCCTAAGGCGAGGGGATGATCAACTGCTGGCCGATGCTCAGGATCGCATCCTGGCTGCCCAACCCATTCGCGTTGACGATGGCCTGCATGGTCACACCGTAACGGATCGCGATCCGGAACAGATTCTCCCCAGCCTGAACCACGTGCACCGTCTGTCCGGCAGCATTGATCACCGGCGCGGAGGTCGGCTGTGTCCCACCGGTCGAAGCCGGCGGCGTGATCTCGGACGTTCCGGAAGCAGCCTGGCCGCAGCCCGGAATCTTCAGCTCCTGCCCCTCGTAGAGATAGTTGGCGTTGTCCAGGTCGTTATAGGTCACCAGATCATCAAGCGTCAACCCGTAAATGGTCGCGATGTGAAAGGCATTGTCTCCCGGCTGGACGACGTAGATGCAGTCCTCGCCCGGAGCCGTACTGCCGGCAGCCGGGTTACCCACACCCCCGCCGGTCGGCGTGGGCAATCGCGGATTCAGATTGACGGGCGGCGCGCCGGCTGCGGGCGTGAAGGTCGGGCCGGCCACGAACGGCGCGGTCACGGCCCCCGCCGGCCCGGCCGCCGTTGAAGACGAAGGCGCGCCGGGGAGCGCACCGGACGCAGTCGGGCTGGGCGTGCCCGGAATCACCAGCGGCAGCGTCGGCGCGGGAGAGCCAAGCGTCGGCATGCGGGTCATGTCCGGGCCTTGACCTGTCGCGAACGGGGTCACGAATCCTGATCCCTCCTGCGAGGTAGGCGTGACCGGCAGCGCAGTCGGAGTCACGCTCTCCACGGTGGGCACGATCTCCGGGCTGGCCTGCCGGAAGCATCCCGCCAGAAGCAGCGCGAGGACCAACAAAACAAACCCGACATGCATACGCTTGGACATAGGTCTATCTCCGCAGTGACTCCAATCACAACCTACCCGCCCATTATCCGCCGTCCGCCTAGGACAGGCAAGCCTGAGGCGGCCCAGTCGCCAGGACAATCGCATCACAAGCAAGTCGAACCGCCAAGACGCCAGGAACGCCAAGGAGAAGCGCGGAGAAAGGCAAAAATCGAAAATCTTGCGTCGCGATGGCGCGGAGGTCAAAGGGCTTCCTCGGTGAAGTCTTTCCTCTGCGTCCTCTGCATTCTCCGCGGTGAAATGCCTTTTCCGTTTGATGCGATTGCCCTGGGCCAGTCGCGCCAAAGCCCTGTTGCCCGCCGACGCAGGTTGTATAATGGGCCTGTTGTGTGTCGGCCCATTCACGGAGAAGGCTCGCATGGCTACCCTGGCCCTGATCCAGAACAAATTCCGCGTGCTGCACCACACGTCTAGCGACCGCCTGCACGGCCTGGAGAAACAGATCTTCGACAATTTCTTCGAGGCCATCGAAGAGGAATACAATCACCACGTCTGCGCGGCCCAAACCCTGGAAGACTACCTGGCCCGCAAGCTGCCCGCGCCGGAAGTCATCCTGTGCACCCCGCTTCCGGAGGAAGGCAACCCGGCCTCCGGATTGGAACGGCTGGCGGAAATCCAGAAAGCCTTTCCGGGCGTGCCGGTCATCGTCTGGACGACGCGCACCGAGCCAAGCCTGCGCAACACCTGTCTCAACGAATACGGCTGCGCCGGATACTACACCGGCACCCTGCTCGACGCGCCGGAGGAACTGCCGGGGATCATCGCGGCCGCGCTGGGCCAGCGCCGGTCGTGAGCGCGGCCGCCCGCCCGGAACAACCGCAACCCGGCCCATTCGCCTGCGTACTGTGATCGTGGAACCTGCCTTGCTCAACCGGAAGAGTCTGCGAATGAACCACGCCTGGAAACTGGTGGCAATGATCCTGATCCTGCTGCTCGCGGGATGCAACGGCGCGACCGAGCCGCCCCCGGATCCGATGGCTCTGGTGGACGAAGCCGCCGGGTACATTCAGGCAGCGGAGGGCTTCGCGGTCACGATCGAACGCACCGGCGCGCCGGTCTACATCGACACATCGGGGGTGATTAACTTCCTGCGCGCGGCCGGCTCCTACGTCGCGCCGGACCGCGTCCAGGCGCGGGTGCGCGTCCTGGTAGCGGGCATCGCGGGCGACATCGATGTGATCGCCATCGGCAGCAACCAGTACTATCGCCACGCCATCCTGACCGGCGGCCAGTGGCTGAACGCCGAGTTCTCGCCGGGTTTCAACGCCGAGAACCTGGTCCGCTCGGAAAGCGGCCTGGCCCGCGCCATGAGCGCCCTCCAGAACGCCGCCCTGACCGGCCCGGAAGATGTCGACGGGGTCGCCATGTGGCACATCACCGGCACGGCCGTCGGGCGAGAAGTCGCCGCCCTGACCATCGGCCTGATCCCGGCCCAGGCCGACGTGACCGTTGACCTGTACATCCGGGTGGACGACCACCACGCCGAGCGGATGGTCCTCGTCCAGCCGGACACCGTCAGCGAAACGGAGCCGAAGCCAAGCACCTGGACGGTCGAAGTCTACGATTACAACGGCGACTACGCGATCGAGCCGCCCGCCTAAATGACCGCCATGCAACCAACCTACGTTCAACCCAAACCCTCATCAGGTCGGTTCTCTCCCTGGCTGATCCTGGCCCTGGTCTGCGTGCCGGTCTTCATCGGCGCGCTGGACCTGACCATCATCTCCGCCGTGCTGCCGGAAGTGATCCTCGATCTCCAAATCCCGGTGGAAAGCGGGCTGGATGACGTGGCGTGGCTGGTCAGCGGCTACCTGCTGGCCTACACCGCCTCAATGGCCTTCATGGGCCGCGTCTCCGATCTGGTGGGTCGCAAACGCGTGTACCTGATCTGCCTGGGCATCTTCGTCTTCGGGTCGATCTGGGTGGCGACGGCGGACGGCCTGCCGGCCGACCTGCTCTACGGTCTGGCCCGGCGGCTGGGCCAGCGCCCCGATCCGACCGCGATCAGCCTGGCCTCGCTGGTCATCGGGCGCGTGATCCAGGCTTTTGGCGGCGGCTCGCTCGTCCCGATCAGCATGGCCCTGGTGGGCGATCTGTTCCCGCCGCAGCGCCGCGCCCGTCCCCTGGGCCTGATCGGCGCGGTCGATACGGCCGGCTGGGTGGTCGGCAGCCTGTACGGCGGGATCATGGTCCAGTTCCTCGACTGGCGCATTCTGTTCTGGCTGAACGTGCCGATCGGCCTGATCGCGCTCGGTCTGACCTGGTGGGCGCTGCGCGATGTGGTTCAGTTGCGCGCTCCCGGCCGGATGGATGTGATCGGCGCGCTGCTGCTCACCCTGGCGCTGGCGGGAGTCAGCATCGGCATGGGGGCCAATACCGAGGTCAGCCTGACCACCACGACCTTCGAGGAGTTCTCGGCCCTGCCGCCCTACGCCGGGCCAATGCTCGTCAGCGCCGCGCTGGCGTTCATCCTGTTCTTGTTGGTCGAGAGCCGGGTCGCCAGCCCCCTGATCGACCTGCGCCTGTTCCGGCGGCGCAACTTCGCGGCGGGCAACCTGACCAGCCTGATCGTAGGCTTCGCGCTGATGATCGGCCTGGTGAGCGTCCCGATCCTGCTCAACATCCGGGCCGAGAACATGCAAGCCCTGACCGCCACGGCCCTCCAGGTCGGAATCGTGATGAGCGCGCTGACCATCCCGATGGCCCTGGCGGCCGTGCCCGGCGGCTGGCTCAGCGAGCGCTACGGGCACCGGGTGCCCGTAGGCATCGGGCTGACCCTGGCGGTGGTCGGCTTCACCCTGGCCGGGCTGCGCTGGTATGAGACAGTTACCCATCTGGAGATGGCCGCGCACATGATCCTGGTCGGCGTCGGGCTGGGCCTGACTCTCTCCCCTACCAGTGCGGCGGTGCTCAACGATGCTCCGGACGACCGGCGCGGGATCGCGGCCTCGATCGACGACATGCTGCGTTTGGCCGGGATGACTCTGGCCGCCTCCGCTCTGACCACCCTGGCCCTGCGCCGGGTCTCCGTCCTGGCCTCCAGCCAGATCGGGGAAACCGTCGCCATGACCCAGGAAGCGATCAACATCTATGTCACGATTACCGCCCAGGTGATCCGCGAGCTGGCCCTGGCCGGGGCGCTAATCTGCCTGCTGGCGCTGATCCCCGGCTTGCTGCTGCGGGGCGGCCGCGAGCAGGACTTCGCCGCTCCCGCCCAGGACGGCGCCAACACAGAAAGGTTAACCCCATGACGATTCCGCTCGAACCCGGCCTGACCGGGGAATGCGCCTGGCAAGTCACCCCGGAAATGACCGCCGCCCGCGTCGGCAGCGGCCTGGTGGAGGTCTTCTCGACGCCGATGCTGGTCGCCCTGATGGAAAGCGCCGCGGTCGAGGCGCTGGCGGATGCGCTGGCCGAGGGCTCGACCTCGGTCGGGACGCGGATCGAGGTCAGCCATCTGGCGGCCACCCCGACCGGCATGACCGTCCACGCCCGCGCCACATTGACCGCCGTCGACGGCCGCCGCCTGACCTTCCAGGTCGAGGCCCGGGACGATCTCGACCGGATCGGGGAGGCCGTCCACGAGCGCGCCATCGTCGATCGCCAGCGCTTCGACTCCCGGATCGCGGACAAACGCCGGGCGGCGGGCCTGACACGGGAGTAGTCGCTTGATCTACCTGGCTTACACCAAAGAAGACGCGGTGTTCGTGATCCGGCTGGCGGAGGACCTGACCGCCACCGGGATTGACCTGTGGGTGGACGTGAACGAGATCGGGGTCACGGCCGACTGGTCGGCCGCCCAGCAGGCCGCCATTGAAGCCAGTGAGGGGGTGATCGTGGTGGTTTCGCCGGAGGCCGTGAAGCGCGAGCACATGCGGCGCGAGATCGACCAGGCGGCCAGGAGTCAGAAGCCGTTGTATCTGGCGGTCGCCCGGCGCTCGCCCTGGCAGGTCTGGTTCGAAGGGCTGCCCTTCGCCGACTTCACCGGGGATTACGACAGCGGCCTGAACGACCTGCTGGTCAACCTGATGGGCGGCCAGAACCGGCCGCCGCGCCCCTCCTCCAAGGAAGCGCGCCCCAGGTCGCAGCCACAGCCGGAAGCTGCGCCGCCCCAACCAGAAGCGCCTCGCCGCTCGATCGTGCGGCGGCTCCTGCGGCGGCCTTAGCAGCCGAAGGGGATGCTGATGTTGGGCACCACGTCGAGGTCGAAAACGTCGTAGCGGATGAACAGGTCGCCGCTCACGGGAACTTCGGATTCGAACAGCGTGACGTGCGACAGGGTGACGTTGGCGTAATAGCGCACCACCACCCCACTCTGCGGATTAACCCACAGCTCGCCGTCCAGTTCCAGCCCGCCGCCTTCCAGCAACTCGATCGGCGGCAAAGTTGCATTGGCGGGCGTCACGCGGTAGCGGTAGGCATCCAGACCGTTGAGCGTGGCCCGTGTCTGGCTGTACTCGGCCCCGGTCACCCCGCCGATCAGCGTCCCCGCCTCCAGATCGGCCACCCCGCGCGCCGCCTCTTGCAGGGAAGCCGAGCAGCGCCCGTTCTGATCCACCAGGTAGTAGTCGTCCACGATCCGCACCGCTTCAAGCTCGCGCGGGTCACTGGCGAAGGCCGCTCCGGCCGCCTTCAGCCGGACCCGCCGGGCGGGCGCAAGCCCATCCCACCAGACCTCGGCCTGGATCGTGCCGGTCGTCGGAGTCAGGTCGGAATCGACCATGCCTTCGAAGCGCACTTCCAGCGTATAGCGATAGCCTTGAAGGGCCTCCAGGCCCCCATCGACCGCGTCGAACGTGACCGTCTCCAGGCCGGGCGGCGGCGCGTTTTCAGTCAGCACGATCGCCGTCCCCAGCGAATCGACGTCCAGCGGCGTGGGCGGCGGCGTCTGGCCCAGCCCGCTGCATCCCGCCAGGATCACGATCAGCCCGGCCAGCCAACCCATCCGTCTCAGGTTCGCGCTCAAGCCTCACACTCCTACGGCCGGCTCGCCGCCCAGAGGCACGGCCGCATGCAGCGTCCAGCTATCCGCCACTTCGAGGTCGCCATAGGCTACGACCACTTCCCGCACCCCAAAAGAGAACGGCTCGAACGCCGGGCGGGGAACCCCCGCCAGGGCCTCATCCGTCCCATAGACGTCCAGGGTCATGTGCGGGACAAACTCCGCGTACTCCCCGCCGTAGGCCGGATATTCCGGGAACGCCGCCTGGATCAGGTGATAGAGCCTCTTGGTCGGTTCCGGATCACGTGGGGCCAAAAAGAGCACGCCGCCGGGAAAGGTGCCATACCGATCCAGAGTCAAGGTGTAAGGCGCGACAGTGCGGCAGACCTCCCGCAGGCGCGCCGTCGCCTCGTTGAGCGCCGTGGTATCCAACGGCCCGCCCACCCGGCCCGGTGGCACGAAAGGGACCATGAGCGAGATGTGGGGCGGCACCGAATGCACCACGGTGCTCGGATAGCGGACGGCGTACCGGGCCCGGAAGTCGCGGGCAAAGGCGGCAACAGATTCTGGCATCATGATCAACACGCCAGAAATCAGTACATGTTGGGGGTAGTTCACCACGGCTAGAACAGCTCCATTGGTGGCAGGGACGGCGGCTCCACCAGGGTCAGCGGATTGGGCACAAACACCAGCACGAACACGATCAGCGCCGCCAGCGCGATCCAGCGGCGGCGTGAATCGAGCGGGGTCAGCATGTCCAGCGGCGTGGCGTAGGCCCGGCCGAAGAACAGCAACAGCATCACCCACAGGAACCACGCATCCGAGACGGCCACGGCCAGCACGGTCATGATCAGCACCGCCGGCCAATAGAGCACACGCGCCCGATCCCCGATCAGGGTATACAGGACGTGCCCGCCATCGAGCTGCCCGATTGGGATCAGATTCAGCCCGGTCACGAACAGGCCCGTCCAGCCGGCCTGGGTGAGCTGGTTGATGAACACGTCGAACCGGCCATCTGGCAGAATTTGCCCGAACACCAGGAACTTGGACAGCGAGTACAGGATCGAGTTTCCTTCGAGGATGTAAGCCGAGTTCGTTGGCAGCGCCTTGACCTCGGCCGTCAGGAGGCCCAGCAGCAGGATCGGGATGGCGAAGATCAGGCCCACCAGCGGGCCGGTCACGCCCACGTCCAGCATCGCCTTCCGGTTGCGGATCGGGGCGCGAAGCTGGATGAACGCCCCCAGAGTGCCAAAGAACCCGAACGGGAACGGCAGGAAGTAAGGCAGCGTCACCGGGATGCCATGCCGCCGGGCGGCGAAATAGTGCCCCAGCTCGTGCGCCCCCAGAATCAGGACGATCCCCAGGGCGTACGGCCAGCCGCGCCAGAACTCGGCAAGCTGGCGCTCCGGGTGGTCGAGCAGCACGTCGCCCAATGCGATCCCCGCGCCGGTATACAGCAGACTCAGCAGGGTCAGAAGGAACAGGAGGGCGTTGGGCCACCACGGGCGAGGACGCGGGTTGAAGCGCCCCTCGACGACCTGCACCATCTGGCCGTCCTGATGCTCGCGGAAGAGGGGCAGCAAATCCAGGGGAGCCAGGCGCGCGTCCAGCCGGTCGTAAGCGACCTCGGACTCCACGAAAAGCTGGCCCGTGAACACGGCCACCACCCCGCGCTGCGGGGCATAGTCTTCGGCTTCGATCTGAAAGACCTCAGCGACGGCTTCGCGGACAGCCCCGTAGCGCCCACGATCGCGATCGGCCGCCGGTTCCAGGGCCACGTCCTGATATTCGCTTTGCTGCGCCGACATCTCATCCAGCATGACGCTATCCCTGACTCACCCCGATGGGCTTCCCGGCCAGACGGCGCGGACAGGCTTTGACTATACCGCTTGTTGGCCGGTTTGTCGCTTCAGGAGATACGGGCCTGCCCCTGTCCGCCGGAAAGGCGACAGGCTTTCGAGAAACCATGCTCAGTCGCGGGGTACTTCGTGATGTTCGCGGCAGCGGGCTTCGTAGACCTCGGCGGCGCCGACCATGATCACCGGATCGTGATAGTGGGCCGGTCTCCCATTGACCAGCCGCTGCGTGCGGCTGGCATCCTCGCCGCATTTCACACAGATCGCGTGGAGCTTGACCACCTCTTCGGCATGAGCCATCAGCAGGGGCATCGCGCCAAACGGCTCACCCCGGAAATCCATGTCCAGCCCGGCCAGTACAACCCGAATCCCGCGCGCGGCCAGCTTTTCGACCACCTCCGGCAGTCCTGAATCGAAAAACTGGGCCTCGTCGATCCCGACCACGGTCGTGTCGGGAGCCACCTGGGCCAGCAGCGCCGCGGCGGATTCGACCGCCTCCGCGTCGAGGTCCTGCCCGCTGTGGGAGACGACCTTTTGCTCGGCATAGCGGATGTCGATGGCGGGCTTGAACACCTGGACCTTCTGGCGGGCTATCGCGGCGCGGCGCAGCCGCCGGATCAGCTCCTCGGTCTTGCCACTGAACATACTGCCGCAGATCACTTCGACGCGGCCGCTTCTGTGGACCATGTCTCCCCCTCCATACCAGTCCGGTACACAAAAACAGGGCAGCCAGAACGGCCTGCCCTGTTCATCGGATACAACTCAATCCTACTCGGTCTCGTACACCTCGACGCTGTCCGGCAGCTTATAGCCGCGCTCGCGCAGCTTCTTCTTCAGATCGGCCAGCGCCTTGCGCCCGAAGCCCTGAATGGACAGGACCGCGTCCTCGCCGCCCTCTTCGAACTTGGCCAGCACGTCGCCCACCACCGCCACGCCACTCTCGATCAGGACATTCGCATAGCGCGTGCCAAGGCCGAGTTCGCCGATCGGCAAATCGGGGGAGGTGCGCTGGGCTTCGCGGGCTTCCGCGTCCGCCAGCATGCTGCTGCGAACCTGCAAACGCTTGTAGAAGCGGTCCACCTGGCCTTCGGTGTCCACGATGCGCTGCTGCCCGGTGAAGAACGGGTGGCAGGCCGAGCACACGTCGACGCGCAGTTCTTTCTTGGTCGCGCCGGTCTTCCAGGTGTTGCCACAGGCGCAAATCACCGTGGCGTCGTCAAACCACTGGGGGTGAATTCCTTGCTTCATAAGGCTCCACTATCTCTCCGCGCCACGGACCGCGCCGGGTTGGCGTGGCGCTATTTAGTGTGTCGGATAAACGGCGAAGCCTAGGCTTCGCTCGGCACGACCGCTTCAGGGTAGACGCTGATGCGCTTGCGGCCACCACGGATCGGCTCGAAGACCACGTAGCCTTCCTGAACCGCGAAGATGGTGTAGTCCTTGCCCATGCCGACGTTGTTGCCGGGATGGAACTGGGTGCCGCGCTGGCGCACGATGATGTTGCCGGGAATCACATGCTCGCCGCCGAACTTCTTGATGCCAAGCCGCTTTGCTTCGCTGTCGCGGCCGTTCTTCGTCGAGCCGCCACCTTTTTTGTGTGCCATGATCCTTGCTCCTTACCAGCGTCTACGCCGGATTAATCGCTTCGATGTGCAGACGGGTGTAATGCTGGCGATGACCCTTGAGGCGGCGATAGCGCTTCTTGGGGGTGTACTTGAAGACAAACTGCTTGCGGTCACGGTACTGGTCGACAACGGTCGCCGTGACGCTGGCGCCCTTCACCAGGGGCGTGCCCACGGTGGCCTTGCCGCCATCGGCGACGAGCAAGACCTCATCCAGGTTCACCGTATCACCCACTGCAAACGGGAGCTTCTCGACATCGATGGTTGCGCCGACTTCGGCGCGGTACTGGCGTCCGCCGGTACGGATGACTGCGTACATATACGATTCTCCAATCTTCACTTTGCCGCCGCGAGCGTCGCCTGTGAGCCACACGCACGGGGAAAATTGGGATAGCGATCAAAAAAAGGAAGACCTGAGCAGACCCCAGGACGGTGCCATTATACTGGCCCAACCCTACCGCGTCAATCCTGATTAAGCCGCCGCGCCGGGCCGTCACATCGCAAACAGGTTGAACCGCCACGCTGCTCATGCCGCTGGGAGCGTCGAAGCGGCAGGCGCCTAAGCGAAACGCAAAGACAGAAAGACCGGCGGAGGCTGCGACGCAAAAACCTGTGAACCTGTTTTCCCTCTGCGTTCTCCGCGTCCTCTGGGGTGAGATGCCTTTTGAGATGCGATTGCGCCGCGCCAGGCCGTCATCCGTTCCATCCATTCGACGCACCCGACCGGCGGCTTCTTACGGCGCGTGCGTTACTTGGCCCAACTCCGGACGAATTCCACCATCAGGCGTGCGCCATAACCCGTCGCGCCTTCCGGGCCAAAGGGGCCATCCTGCTTGGAAGCTGCCATGCCGGCCATGTCGATGTGCGCCCAGGCCGGATAGCTGACAAAATGCTTCAGGAACATGGCCGCCGAGCCAACCCCGCTCCCCGCCCCGCCCGAATTCTTGATGTCGGCCACCTTGGACTCGATCTTCTTTTCGTATTCCGGGAACAGAGGCAGCGGCCAGAGTTTTTCGCCGGTCGCGTTGGCCGCCGCCATCAGGCGGTCGCGCAGCGTGTCATCCGTGGCGAACAGTCCGGCCGCGACCGCGCCGAGCGCCGTCACGCAGGCCCCGGTCAGGGTGGCGATGTCCACGACCGCGGCCGGCGCGAAGCGCCCGGCGAAGACCAGCGCGTCGGCGAGGAGCATCCGCCCTTCGGCGTCGGTACTGACGATCTCGATGGTCACGCCGTTGCTGGCCGTGATCACTTCCTGGGGCCGGTAAGCCGCCCCACTGATCATATTGTCCGAGGCGGGCACCAGCCCAACCACGTGCAGAGGCACGTCCAGGGCGGCAATCGCCCGCAGCGCGCCGATCACAGCCGCACCGCCGGCCATATCCGTCTTCATCGTGCCCATGCCGTCGCCAGGCTTGAGGTTGTATCCGCCGGTATCGAAGGTGATGCCCTTGCCCACCAGCACGATCGAATCCAGCTCCCCGGCCTTGCTGGCGTTGTGCTCCAGGATGATGAACCGGGGCGCGGCCTCGCTGCCCTGGGCCACCGCCAGCAGCGCGCCCATGCCCAGCGCCTGCATCTGGCCGCGCTCCAACACCTGGACGCGCATCCCGGTTTCCTCGGCCGCCTGGCTGGCCGCCTCGGCCAGATAGGTCGGCGTGCAGACGTTGGGCGGCAGATTGACCAGCTCGCGTGTGAGCGTGACTCCCGCCATGATCGCCAGCCCGGCCCGCACCCCGCGCTCGGCATCGGGCAGCACGGCCTCATCCTCGACCCAGACATTGAGGCTCTCCACGCCGGAGGCATCCTGCCCGGCCGGTTTGCCCGAATAGACGTAGGCCGCCAGCAGACTGCCCTCGACCACGGCCTGCGCCAGGCGCTCGACGGGGATGTCCTTGCCGCCCACCCCCACTAGGGTATTCAGCACGTTTTTGACCGGCAGGTCCTTCAGCTTGCGCAGACCGTTCGCGGCCGCCAGCCGGATCGCGTCCAGGCCAAACTCGGCTTCCGGCCCCAGCCCGATCAGCAGCACGCGGCCCGCCGGGAGCGCGCCCCGCGTATAGAGGACCGCCATCTGGCCGGATTTCCCGGCAAAATCACCCGCCTGGACCAGCTCGCCAATCGCCCCGCCCAGCGCCCGATCGACCACCGCTGCCACACCGCTCAGTTCGGTCGTCCCTTCGAGGAGGCCGACCAGGATCGCATCCACGGCCACGTCTTGAATAGCGCCTGTTATCGCTCGAACGTCCATCGGTTTGTCTCCCTGGAATGTCACGGCTTCAGTGTTCGATTCAAAGGGAATGTGGAGAAGCCGTCCCTCACCGCGCAGAGTGTCACGCAAAACCGCGATTTCCACAATCAACTGGCCCGCGCGCCGATGATTTGTATTCGATATAGTCATGGTTAGAGCTTGCTTCGAATCGCGCTTCCCGCGTAGCAAGGCGCACCAGCCCGACTACAATAGGGTCAAGAGGTCCTTTTTCACCCCTTCCGGCGGCTCAGGGGATGCCCGCTTCGGCGCATCAGTCAGGCGGAAACGCATGCAGGTCGAGGAGCACTACCGGACAGCCATCGGCGCGCTGCGCGACAGACAGTGGGAGCTGGCGACCAAGAATCTGCTGGCCGTCGTGGCTCAGGACCCGCAGTTCCGCGACGCCGCGAACGTCCTCCTGCGTCTGGAGAAGACCCGCCCGGTCGGCTACTGGCGCGGCGCATTTATGTACGCCGTGGAATGCGCCGCCTGGGATCACGCCGAAACCGCCGCCAGCAAGCTGAGCCAGATCGATCCGGCTCTGCGCGACGCCAACGACGCCGCCGCGCGCCTGCAAGAGCTGTCCGCGACAGGCTGGCACGTCCCTACGCAAATTTCCATCCCACCTTTCCCCGCCAGCCCAACTCCCACCGAGACTCTGCCGGATGACGAGCATCAGGCCTGGCTGGAAGCCCTGGCCGACGCGCAGGAACAGGCGGCGCTGCAATCCCCCGTGCTCGATCCGGCCATCACGCCACGCACGATGATGCTGCCCGTGCTGCCGGAGCAGCCCGAAGCGCCGCCGGTCGAAACGGCCGCGGCGGACATCCTCGCGGAAAACGCGAACGGGGAAGACGCCGTCGCGGACGATGCCATCCAAGACAGCGCCGTCGCCGACAGCATCTCGGATGACACCGTCTTGGACGACATCATCTCCGATGACTCCGTCGTTGACAACGTAATCTCGGAACCGGAGGACCTCCAGCCCATACCCGAAATCTTCCCGGCGGAGGGCCAGGACTCGACCAACACGCGCGCCCTGAAGTCGGCGGAATACGAGGATGTGCGGCCTCAGATGAGCGAGAGTCACGGCCCGGTCTACGACACACTGGCCGCGCCGCGTGCCTTAAAGACGAGTACCTTCCTGGTGGAAGGCGACGACCGACCGGATGAGGAGTGGCCGGAACCCGCGCCGCTGCCTCTGCCCGTCCCCGGCCCGACGCCGATCCACAAGCCCCAGGGCGACAATGGACGCGCCCATGCGGCCCCCCCTGCCACGCTGCCGCCGGTCACGGCCAACCTGACGCAGGAAACCCGCCCTCAGGCTGCCGATCCCTTCGCATCAGGCGCTCCTTTGGAAGACCGTTCAGGCGGGATGACCGGCTGGTGGCGGCGCGTGCGCGCCCAGGTAATCATCCTTCTGCTGGTGATCGTCATCATCCTGGGGTTGATCCTGCTCGCCCGGATCATCCGAAAAGGGGCCGCCACCGGAAGCGCGTCTTCGCGCCTGCCAGCAGCGGCCATCGTCAGCGCCGAACCCGGCCCGACGTCCCCTTTCGTTTTCTGACCGGCCGGCCCTGCCCTATCCGGCCGAACCGCCCTGCAACGCCGCCAGCGCCTCACGGGCCGGCGCGAAGTTCGGATTAAGGAACACGGCCTGCTGCAGGTTTAGCACCGCCCGATCAGTATCCCCCTGCGCGGCGCGGGCCAGACCGGCGTAGTAGTAGGTCTCCTCGATTGGGTGCTCGCCGTCGGGTGTCGTGGCCAGGTTGTACTGCACCAACTCCAGCACCGCATCGAGGCGGCCCGTCTCCAGGTAAGCCTCGAACGGCCCAAACTGGTACCACAGCATCCGCCAGGGAATCCCCTCGCCGGTATTGCGCGCCTGGTCGAAGGCTACGGCTGCCTCAGGATACATGCCCAGCAGCGTGTAGCTGGTGCCCATGTTGAACCAGGCAAACGGATCGCTGCCGTTGCTGACCGCCTCCTGCCGGGCGATTTCCAGCGCGTGGGCCGCGTTGGCCTGGACATCGGCATCCTCTCCCAGGAAGGCCAGCAGTTCGGCCTCGCGCTCCGGCGCATAGAGCACCACATAGACCCGGTTGAAGTGGTGCCAGTAACGATCGATGTCCGCCTCGGTATAGACCTTATCCGGGCCGAGGAACGAGTCCTGCGTGAGCAGGGTTCCGGCGGGCTGGTCGTAGCCCATCACCAGGAGGTAGTGGCCCATCCAGTCGTAGCCTTCCGGCTCGTACCCGGCCTCGATCACCACCGGGAACTGGTTGGCGATCAACCGCCGGAGCAGGTCCAGGCTGCCGCCGTAACGCACCAGCGCTCTGGCCGGGGTCTGGGTGTTCACGAATTCGGCCATCTGCCACGGGCTGACGTTTTTGTCTTCCGTGTTCGGTTTGAGCCACGCGGCTGCCGTGAACTGATTGTCCGTCCACCCGAAGTAGGTCAGGCCCATGGTCAGCGTGGCCGGGCCGCAGTTGTTCCACCCCTGGTATTCGTGCCGGAATCCGGTCAGGCTGAACGTCTCCGGCAGCGTAACCTCGCCCCCGCCCTGCGCGAGAACGGGTGATGCCGCGCCCAGCACCATCGTGATGACCAGCACCAGAACCAAACGCTGCATGGTTGTTTCCTCCCTGATTGGTTACCTTCGCTCAGTATGTCACGCTCCACGCCAGCTCACCCATCGCCCGGCCTACGTCTGGCCTACGCCAGCCCGGCGCGGTGCCGCGATTTCCACGATCCGGGGCGTTCCGCGTTAGAATAACAACCTCCGCGCGACCCGCCGAAAGGACCTCTCATGCAAGCCGTCGACCTGTTGATCACCCATGCCCGGCAGCTCTGCGTCATCCCGCCCGGCCCGTCCGGCCCGCAGCGCGGCCGTTCGCTCGGCGATCTCGGCCTGATCGAGGACGGCGCGCTGGCCATTCGCGCCGACCGCGTCGTGGCCGCCGGACCGAGCAGCGATCTCCTGGCGGCCTACACCGCGCAGCAGATGATCGACGCCTCCGGCAGGTTGGTCACGCCCGGCCTGGTCGACCCGCACACCCACCTGATCTGGGCCGGCGACCGGGCCGTCGAATTCGAGCGCCGGATCGCGGGAGCGACCTACCAGCAGATCATGGCCGAAGGCGGCGGTATCGCCTTCACCACCCGCGCCACCCGCCGCGCCAGCCTGGACGAACTGATCGGGCTGGGCCGCGCCCGGCTGGATACGGCGCTCCAGCACGGCACGACCACGATCGAGATCAAAACCGGCTACGGGCTGGATACCGCGACCGAGATCAAGATGCTGGAAGCCATCGCCGCGCTCTCCGCAACCCATCCGGCCCGCATCGTGCCGACCTTCATCGGCGCGCACGCCATCCCCGCCGAATACGCCGGCCGGACTGACGCCTACGTCGATCTCGTCATCCGCGAAATGATCCCGGCCGTAGCCGAATGGAAGGCCAGGCGCTGGCCGGGCGACCTGTTCTGCGACGTATTCTGCGAGGACGGCGCGTTCGACCTCGACCAGACGCGCCGGATTCTGGAAGCCGCCCGCGCCGCGGGCATGAAGCTTAAAATCCACGTGGACGAGTTCAAGGCATTGGGAGGCACGAGCCTGGGCGTCGAGCTGGGCGCGACCTCGCTCGATCACCTGGACGTCACCCCGGACGGCGAGATCGCGCTGCTTGGCCGGAGCGCGACGGTGGCCGTCGCCCTGCCGACCACGCCCTTCGGCCTCGGCCAGAGCCACTTTACCCCGGTGCAAAAACTGCTGGATGCGGGTGCCGCCGTCGCCCTGGCGACCGACTGCAACCCCGGCCCGGCCTGGACGGAGAACATGCAGTTCGTGATGGCCCTGGCCGCCCGTTACTGCCGCCTGACTCCGGCCCAGACACTCGTCGCCAGCACGCTCAACGCGGCCTGCGCCCTGGCCCTGGGCGGCCAGGCCGGCAGCCTGGCCCCCGGTCACGCCGCCGACCTGATCATCTGGAAGACGGGCGACTACCGTGACCTGGCCTACCACTTCGGAGTCAACCAGGTCGATCAGGTTTTAATCGGCGGCTCGGTCGTCCACCAGGCCTACTGAAAGGATTCCCACGTGCAAACTGAAGACTACACCGGAGCCAACCGCAAGGCCTGGAACACGAGCGCGGCGATCCATGCCGGCAGCCAGATGGAGACCCTGCTGCGCGGCTTTCGCCAGCCGGGTTATAGCTGCCTGGACGCGATCGCAACCGGCCTGCTGCGCGACCTGGGACTGGCCGGCAGGAACGTGGCCCAGCTTTGCTGCAACAACGGCCGGGAGCTGCTCTCGATCAGGAACCTGGGCGCGGCCGATTGCGTCGGGTTCGACATCGCGGACGAGTTCATCGCCCAGGCCCGCCAGCTTGCCGCCGCCGGGAACACCCCCTGCGAATTCGTCCGCTCGGACGTTTACGCCATTCCCGCCCGTTACGACCAGCGCTTCGACCTCGTCTTCATCAGCATTGGCGCGCTGGGTTGGTTGCCCGACCTGCCGGGATTCCTCGGCGTGGTCGACCGGCTGCTGCGCCCCGGCGGCGCGCTGCTGATCTACGAGATGCACCCGATCCTGGACATGTTCAACGAGGAGGACAGCGCCGATCCGCCGCCGCTGCGCCACTCTTACTTCCGCACGGAGCCGTACGTGGAATCAGACGGGCTGGATTACTACACGGGGACGATCTACGACTCCGGCCCTACCTATTGGTTCCATCACGGTCTCGCGGAAGTCGTACAGGGCGTTCTGGATGTCGGCCTGATCTTGCGCCACCTCCGGGAGTACGGGCACGATATCTCCAGCACCTTCGCCCATTTCGAGGCGCTGGCAGTCAAGCCGCCGCTGTGCTACACCCTGCTGGCCGAAAAACCGGTAGCGCCCGCCCTGTAACCGGAGCCGCCCCGCCCGCATCCAAACCAGACCGTCCGGTTATCCGGGAGATACGCCATGTGGACCCGACTTCGCCGCTTTGCGCGCGCCCATCCCAATCTGACCGTGATCCTGCTCGTGCTGCTCGCCTTCGGGCTGGCACAGCTCTTCCTCGGCACCCGCGCCACGCCGATCGACTCGCTTGAGGCGCTCCAGGCGCGGCTGGCGGGCGGCCAGCCAAGCGTGGTCGAGTTCTACTCCAACCTCTGAACGCAGTGCCTGATCAGCAAGCCCATCGTGGACGGGCTGGAACGCGAACTGGCCGGGCAAGCGGACGTGATTCGTATCGATCTCTTGAGCGACCTGGGGCGGACCATTGCCGGAGCGTACGGCGTAAGGGCCGTGCCGACGACGCTGGTCGTCGATGGAATGGGACAGGTGGCGCTCTACACGGCGGGAATCCCCAACGCGTCGCAATTGCGCGAGGCCGTGCTCAGCCTGAACGCGGGCCAGTAACGGCCCCCCGCATCACAGGCCATCCCGGCCTTTGATCCACGCGACCATCCGCCGCCCCCGACTGCCGCCCAGCAGGGTACGTCCGGCCGCCCGGCGCAGGCGGTACCCATGGGCCGCCACCCCTGACTCGAACCACAGCTCCGGGTGGGTATTGAGGTAGAGGCTGGCTCCCGGAGTCTGCGCCAGGGCGATCACGTCGCAATCGGCCAGGCGCGGCAGCGCTGCCGCGCCGTGACGCAGCCGGTACTCCTGCGCGTCCGCGCGCAGCGGATAGCGCCGCCACTCCCAGCCAGCGTCGCTGACGTACTGCACGCGCCCGAAGTCGATGCTGGCATACCCATCGCCAAGCAGGCCGCACGCTTCCAGCAGATCGGGACGCGCCTTGAGAAGCTGCTTGTTGTCGTAGCCTGGTGCGCCGTGCGCCGCGACACTCTGAATCTCGAACCCCGCCGCGCGCAGCATTTCAACATCCGTCTGAAACAAATCCGCAGCAGCGGGAATGTCGCCCCGGCAGCGGCTCAGGACGGCGTGATGATAGCCGATCTCGTGCCCCAGCACGGCGATTTCCCGCATCACTGTGACCCGGTACAGAGCCGGGGGAAACGTGTGCCAGTAGAACGTGGCGCGCAGGCCAAAGCCGTGCAGCAGGTAGGCCATGTCCAGCGCGTGCTGCGGCCGGTCGTCGATGTCAAAACGCAGGATGACGAATCCCGAGTCGGGCTGGGCGCGCAGATAGTCCGCCATCGTCAGCGGACGCAGCGGTCCGGAACGGATGGCCTCGCACAGCCGGCGATAAGCGGAGAGCGTGAACGGTATCGGCATCGTATCGAAGAGGGGCGCTGGTTGGGCGCCCCTCCATGTTGCTCCAAACCTGCTGGCCCACGCCGGGCCTAACGACCGCGCGCGTAGTTGATGAAGTCATCCACCTGGGTGGTGTGGACGTTCCGGAAGCAGATCGACTGCCCGCCGCTAAGCGCCACCGACTGGAAGCCGGGGCACGAACCACTGACAATCGCCAGCTCGGTGCGCATCTGGGCCAGCGCCAGCAGCCCGGCGCTGTTACTGGTGCACTGGCGGCTCACCGGCCCGATCGGCGCGGTGCGATTGTAGGCGGCGATCACCTGGCTAGCTGAGTCGCTGCCGGAGCAGCCACCCTCGGCCCGCAGCACCGTCCACAGGCTCATGTTCGCATTGGCGAACGGAATTGGCGCGGCACCCACGTTGCCCTGGGTCTCCAGGCAGTCGCCCTGGCTGACCCAGCCGGTCAGCCCGCTCCCGCTTTCGATCAGGAGCCAGCGCGCCTCGGCATCACGCGCCACGATGGAAAACAGCCCGCTGTCCGCGCCAACGACCGCCAGCACGTCACCGCTTGCCTGAGGCGTGCGGCGCAGGTTGGTGTCGCACACCACGTCCGCGACGGGCGGCCCATCGTAGCTGGACACTTCCCGCAGCGGCAGGCCCATCACATTCCCCTGGATCGCCAGGCACGAGCCGTTGGCCGTCCATCCTTCGCGGCCATCGGCGGCCACCTGGACGTACAGCCAGCTTGCGTCGTCGTTGCGCCCGACAAGGTTCAGCAGGCCATCGCCAATCCGCACCACGTCGATCCGCTCGCCTTCGCCGGAAGGCGTGGCGCGCAGGTTCTGGTCGCAGACGATGGTAGCGACCGCCGGGCCGGTATACTCAGGCGACGACACGTCGATCGCCGGTGCGTCGGTCAGGCGACCCACCACGCTCAGGCAGGCATTGGTCGCCGCCCAGCCCACCGTGCCGTTTTCCAGCGTGATCTGCATCCAGGCATTGTCGGACGTCCGTCCGGTGATCGCCAGATCGCCTTCCACGCCGTTCACGATGAACAGGGTTTCGGCCTGCCGATCCGGCAGCACGCGCAGATACTGCGAGCAGTTGACGGCGGCCATCGGCGGCCCTGCGTACGGCGCGGCCGTGGTATCGATCACCGGGACCGAATAGAAGTCGCCCCGCACGCCCAGGCAGACGCCCGTCGCGGCCCAGCCAACCGTGCCATCCTGCAGCGCGATCTGCATCCAACTGCTGTTGGCTGAACGCCCGGTGATGTGCAGTTCACCCTCGGTACCGTTCAGCGTGACCAGGGTCGGCGCGTTGTCCTCCGGCAGTCTGCGGAGATACTGCGAGCAACTCACGGTCGCCACGGCCGGGCCGGTATACTGGTCGGGCGCGATCACCGGCCGGCTGTAGACGTTCCCGACCACATTCAGGCAGCTCCCCAGCGCCGTCCATCCCTGGGAGCCGTCCGGTTTGGTCACGAAGACCCAACCGCCATCGCTGCTGCGGCCTTCGATCGACAGGGCCGTGCCCGCCGGCATGGGATCGAGCGTCCTGGCGTTCATGTCCGGCGCGGTGCGCAAGTACTGGGTACAAACGACCGTCGCCACCGGCTCGCCCGCAGCGCTGACCTGGTCAAGCTCCGGCAGGCTGTAGACGTTGCCCTGCACATCCAGGCAGCTTCCCCAGGCCGCCCAGCCCTGGAAGCTGCCGGGCAGGCTCAGATAAAGCCAGGTGCCATCCCCATTGCGGCCTTCCACGTTGTAGATGCCGTCCGAAGGCTGCATGATCGCCAGCCGCGCGCCTTCCGCGTTGGGCGTGGCGCGCAGATACTGCGAGCACGCGATCCGGGCGGTGGGCGCGATGTTGACCGTGACGTTGGTCACGCCGCTCACGACATCCGGCGCGCTGAGCACGTTGCCCAAGACACTGACACAGCTTCCATTCCCCGTCCAACCCGCGGTGCCGTCGGCCAGCACGAGATAGACCCAGCCGCCGTTCTCGGTCCGTCCGGCCACCGCCACCGGCCCATCGGCCGGCCCAAGCACGCGAACGACCGCCGCGTCCGCGCGCGGCGCGGCGCGGAGGTACTGCTCGCAGCCGATCTGGGCGATCGGCGCCCCGGAATAGCCTTCCAGTTCCATGACCGGCGCATCCGCGAATTTGCCTTGAATTCTCAGGCAGGAGCCGGTCGCCATCCAACCCTGCCAGCCTTCCACCGAGCTGATGTACGCCCAGCCCTGGTCAGCCGTCCGGCCGACGACGTCCAACACGCCCACGGAGGGTCCCAGCACCGCCAAACGGCGGCCATCATTGCCGGGATACGCGCGCAGGTTCTGGGTGCAGGCCAGCGTGCCGATCGGCGGGCCGCTGTAGGCAGCGGCCGCTTCGGTCATGGAAGGCACCGCGTAAAAATTGCCCTGAACCCGCAGACACTCGGTATAGGCCGCCCAGCCCACCAGCCCGCTCGCCGTGGTAACCTGGAGCCAGGAATTGTCGGCCGTGCGCTGGCTGATGCTCAAGGGATTGTCCGCCTCGCTCAGCACTTGCAGAACCTCGGCCCCGTTGGCCGGCGCACGGCGCAGATATTGCGAACAGACGACCGATGCTGTCGGCGGCGCGGTCAGCACGGAGAAGGCAATCTGGGCCGGATCGACGACCGGCAGCGCCGTGAACGCCCCATTGACGGTCATGCAGTTGCCGTAATAGGCCCAGCCCTGCAACTCGCTGCCGACCTGCAAGAGCAGCCAATCCCCATACCGCCCCAGCGCGGGGTTGGTCTCACCGGCATTCATCAAGCCGATGCGCTGTGAATCTTCAGAGGGTTCCATCCGCAGATACTGGCTACAGGTGATCGTCGCGCTGATCCCGGTCTGCGCCGAGACGCTCCCGCCAACCAGGGCCAGCCCCCCCGCAAGCAGTGCCACCAAAGCTAACCAAGGCAGGGCACGTTTCATGGTCCGTTTCTCCTTAAAAGGGCGTACTGTCCCCATCGTACGCACACATTCCTATCCGCGCAAGTGCCGTCCCCCCGAAGAGGACGGCCGCCACTCCTTCGCCATACTCAATGGGCATCCCGCGACACGACAAACGATCCGGGGGCCAGCGACTCTGTCCCGGCGACGCGCCAACAGGTCCCGTCGATCGGATCGGGTATGCTACGTCAGGCCAGGCAGGCATACCTGCATCATAAGGCGGCGGCTGGGCAGCGTCAAGCCGGGTCGGACCGGCAGCCGCGAGGAAACGCGATCGATCGAATTCCCGGCGGCAGCCGGGTGCATCCAGGCCATCGCCTTCGAGAATTCGATCGATCGTGAGCGGCTGTGCATCCTTCCGTCCTGTTCCCCTTTTCGAGGGCCGGGCCAATCTCGCCCGGATCACCTCAGAGCATCAGGGGCTGGATCGTATTTCGCAGCACGCCCAACCCCGTGACCTCCAGGTCGACCCGATCGTGGGGTTGCAGCCAGCGGCCCAAGGACTCTTCCGCACCGAGGCTGAGCAAAGAGCCAGACCCGACCGCCCCACTCGCCAGCACGTCGCCCGGATACAGGGTGGCGTCCGCGCTGGCGCGCTCGATCATCTGCGGGAAGGTGAACAACATCTCCCGCGCGTTGCCCGGCAGGCTGTTCAGGGCGTGATCGTTGACGCTGACGATCATCTCCAGGTCGTAGCGGCGCTGGGGGCCGTCGCCAATAGCATACGGCTCCAGTTCGTCCGGCGTGACCAGGGTCGGCCCCAGCGACACCGCGAAGTCGCGGCCTTTGGCCGGGCCAATCCCGACGCGCATCTCGTACATCTCCAGGTCGCGCGCGCACCAGTCGTTCATGATGGTGTAGCCCGCGATGAACGCCTCGGCCTCGCTGGCGCGGATGTTGCGGCCTTCCTGGCCGATCACGCACGCGATTTGAAGCTCGTAGTCCAGCCAGAACGACGCCGGTTGGGGAATCGGCTCACCCGGCCCATAGATCGCGTTGTGATTGCCGAAGAAGAAGATCGGATACTCGTGCCATTCGGGCGGCATGCCCAGACCGCGCCGCTGGCGGATCGCACGGGTGTGTGCCTCGAATGCGGCAAAGCAGCGCAGGGATCGCGGCCGGGGAACGGGCGCCAGCCGGCGCGTATGCGGCCGGATCAGCCCACCCCGCTGTTCGGCGGACAGCGCATCAAGGCTGCCGACCACGGCCGCCAGCGCTACACGGTCTTCAGAGTTGAATCCCAGGTAATCCCAGGGAGTCTGCGGAACCGGTGGCGTAACCAGTCCAAGCCAGGCCGGAACCTGCGCGATGGCCTCGGCCAGGTTGTAGACGGACCCGAAAACTTCCACGCCAAGCTGTTCGCGCTGGCCCGTCTCCAGATCGTCATAATACAGAAAGCGCATGACCGCCCTCCCGATCCGTCACACCCCAGGGCACATCAATTCCCCTTGCGCGAGAATTGCATCCGATCCGCGCCAAATATCTTCGGGTCCATCCGGATCCCCATTTCCTCGAAGCGGTTGTAGAAACGCGGGCGGAAGCCCGACGGTTCCAGAACGCCGCCCCCCGAATGGCTGGGGCCCATGCCCTGGTGATCGGCGGTCTTGTACACAAAGATATCCTGCAGGGTCACGGAGTTGCCTTCCATGCCCTGCACCTCGGTGATCTGGGTGATCTTGCGGCTGCCGTCCTTCAGGCGGCTCTGCTGGACAATGAGGTTCACGGCGCTGGCAATCTGGGCGCGGATCACGTCCAATGGGATATCCATGCCGGCCATCAGGCACATCGTCTCCAGGCGGGAGATCGCCTCGCGCGGGCCGTTGGCATGCAGGGTCGTCAGCGATCCGTCGTGTCCGGTATTCATGGCCTGGAGCATATCCAACGCCTCACCGGAACGGCATTCGCCGACCACGATCCGGTCGGGGCGCATGCGCAGCGCACCCTTGACGAGGTCGCGAATCACCAGCTTGCCTTCATCGGAGCCGGGCAGCGGCGGACAGGTTTCCAGGCGCACGACGTGCCGCTGGGCCAGGTTCAGCTCCGCCGAGTCCTCGATCGTCACGATGCGCTCGTCGTCGGGAATAAACGACGACAGCACGTTGAGCAGCGTGGTCTTGCCGGAACCCGTGCCGCCCGAAACCACCATGTTCAGCCGGACGCGCACGCACGCATCCAGAAATTCGGCGACCTCGTTGGTCAGGGAGCCAAAATTGATCAGGTCCTGAACCGTCAGGCGGCTTTCGGGGAACTTTCGGATGGTGATCGTGGTCCCGGCCAGCGCCGAGGGGGGCATGATCAGGTGAACGCGCGAACCATCCGGCAGACGGGCGTCAACCATCGGATTGCGGCGGGAGAGATCGCGCTGGAGCGGCCGGACAATCCGCTGGGATGTCCACTGGACGTGCTCCTCGTCGTCGAAGGCGATGTCGGTCTCGATCAGCTTGCCCTTCCGCTCGGCGAAGATGATCTCCGGCCCATTGACCATGATCTCGGAATAGGACTTATCCCGAACCAGCGGCTCGATCGCGCCGAAGCCGAGCAGGTCGACGATCAGCGCTTCCTCCAACTCGCGGCGCTCGTGCTCACTGAGCTGGATGTTGGCCCGGTGCAGAATGACCTGGAGCCGGTCGCGCACGATCTGCTGGTGCTCCGGATTCGTGCTGCTCCACTCGTCGGCTTCGTCCGGCGTGGCCAGCAGCTTCGGGCGGAGCTGTTTGCGCAGTTGGGCCACCCGTGGCGTGGTTCGCCGTTTGGGAGGAGCCTTGGCATTGGCCTCGGCTTGAGGAACCTGCGGATCCGTTTTTGACTGGGATGAAGTGGGCGGGGCGGGCGGAGTCGAAGCAGGGGCAGCCGATGGCCGAGTTGTCTCGGTCATCCCCTGGACACGTTTGGATAAAGTCATGGGTACCAGTCCTTTTGAGCCACTCAACATGATCAGTGTATCTCAAATATTGAGATAAAATCAAGTCAAAAGGACTGGTATTTGAGTAATATTGATGAAGCTTAACGCTTCATTCACTCTCCTGGACGCGAATCGACCGGATGACCGTTCCAGGGACGGTCGCGGCCGCCGGATCGCGCGGCGCGATCGACTCCACGACAGCCATGCCTTCGGTCACTTCGCCAAAGATCGTGAACTGGCCGCTGAGGTGAGCCGTCTGCTCGGCGCTGTAGGTGATGAAGAACTGGCTGCCCGCTGAATTGGCCTGCGAGGTATGCGCCATGCTGATCAGGCCGGGCCGATCGAACACCAGGCCGTTGTTGTGCTCGTCCTGAATGTTATAGCCGGGACCGCCTGTCCCCGTCCCGGTGGGGTCCCCGCCCTGAGCCATGAATCCCGGAATGACCCGATGGAATGTGACCCCGTCGTAGAATCCCTGACAGGCCAGGAACACGAAGTTGTTGACCGTGATCGGCGCTTTGTCCGGGAACAGATCGATGACGATCTGGCCGCCATCTTCCAGGGTAATCGTGGCCGTGTAATCCTTGGCGGGATCGATCACCTGCTGAGGCGCACTGAACCGATCCGGCGAATCGCCGCCCGGCTCGCAGCTAAATCCGGCTGCTGCCTGAGGCTGCCCGACGGCGGGAGTGGTCTGCACGGCCGGCGCGCACGCCGCCAGGGCAAGGCCCACCAACACAATACCCATCATCCATCGACGCATGGTTGGTTCTCCAGTATCTATTCTTGGCACAGGGTGGACATTCTGCCCGCTGATCGGCCAGCCTGCAAGCGATCGGCGGCTATTGGCTGCCGGCCAGGGGCGTTTCGGTGACCGTCGGGGCTGGACTCGGCGTCCAGGTGATCGTGGGCAGGGCCAGCGTGGGCAGTTCGACCGTGGGAGTCACCGGCGCGGCCGTCGGCGTCACCGTGGGCGTGGGGGTGGGATTGACGGCCCGCATCACACTCTCGTGCATGTAGTTCAGATCGGTGAAGAACCGGCTTTCATCCAGATCGACGATGTACCACTCACCGGCCGTATAATCCCGCTCCAGCACGCAGACCACGTCGCCCTGATGGCGAACGCCCACGATGGCGCAGTTGGTGCTGGCGCACTTCCGAATGATCGCTTCAGGCACGGTGATGACGAAATCCTGGCACTCCGGCACGGGAGTCCGGGTTGGCGCGGCGGTGAAGCGGAGTTCCGGGGTTGGAGACTCCCCTTCGCCGGAGATGGGAGTGACCTGGGCCGCGCGCGTCGCGCCGGCCAGCAGCGCCCCTTGCAGGTTGCCGGCCATGTAGTTTTGGATACCGCTCCAGACGAAATACACGCCGAAGACCAGCATGGCGGCCAGCACGATCACCAGCCATGCCGGCGGCCCGGCCCGTCCGGAAGTGCGATATGCCATGCGCGCTCGCTGCCTCGCCTTCTGCTCGCCGTCCGATCATCTGTCTCGATTGTAACCGGCCTGGGCCGCTTCGAATCGACGCCTGCCCGACGATCACCCTACCCTCGCAGGGCGTGAAGCTGATAGACGACGATCGGCTCGCTCTTGCCGGAGAACGTGCGCGCGTCGAGCCGTTCCGCCTGTATCGCCGGTGCGACGAGGTTGAATGTGGCTTCGCTGATCAGAATCCGGCCGCGCCCGGCGGCCTGCTGGATGCGCCGCGCCGTGTTCACGACATCCCCAATCACGGTATAGCTCATCACCCGCTCGGAGCCGACGTTGCCGACCGCCACCTCGCCGCTGTGCAGGCCGATCCCCAGGCCGAGGTTGTTCAACTCCGGCAGGTCAATCTGGTCGCACGTCCGCCGGAACACCGCCTGCATCTCCAGCGCGGCGCGCAGCGCGTTGAGCGTATCGTCCGGCCCGGCCACCGGCGCGCCAAAAAAGGCCATCAACTCGTCGCCGATGTATTTGTCGAGCGTGCCGTGATACTTGAAGATAACCTCGGTCAGCTCGTTGAAAATCGTGTTGAGGATACCAAGCACCTGATCCGCCGGACGGTGCTCGGCGAAAGCCGTGAACCCGCGAATATCCGCGAAGAAAACGGTCACGGAGCGGGTATCCCCGCCAAGCTGCAAGTAGCGGTCCGGGTCGACCAGGATGACGTCGACCACGTCCTCGTTGACGTACCGGTTCAACACGCGCCGGAGCAGGTTGTTGCGGCTTTCCAGCTCGTCGTGGAGATGCTTGATCCGCAGCAAGCTGCGCACCCGGGTCATCATCATGACCGAGCTGAAGGGCTTCGTCAGAAAATCGTCCGCACCGACTTCAATCGCCTTGATCTTGTCGTCCTCGCCTTCCAGCGCGGTGACCATCACCACGGGGATAAACTGGGTTTGCAGATCGCGCTTCAGGCGGGCGCAGACCTCGTATCCGCTCATGCCCGGCATCTTGACGTCCAGCAGGACCAGGTCCGGGGCCTGGGTGCGGACAATCTCCAACGCGGTCGGCCCGTCGTGCGCGGACATCACCCGGCAGCCGGAACTCTGGAGATACGCCTCCAGCACCTCCCGGTTCATCCAATCGTCATCGACGACGACCACCAGCGGAAGCTTTTCACGCGGTATATCCTGTGATCGAGCCGTCATACGTTTGCGCCTGATCCATCCAGTCCCGGAACCACCACGGAGCGCGCCGGTGCGCAGCCCTCCATGGACGAAGCGATTGTAGCATGGGGTCACAAGCGTCCGCCATAACAACAACCACGGAACATGCATAAACGAATCAAAATGATAATATAATGGTTCGTATAGCGGATAGAGTAGACACAAAACTAAAAATATCGTGAATTATGAACGATTCACCTTGACGCAGGCTTCATTGTGTGTTATTTTACGGATAGCTCGTATCCAGAGCAAAAATCTATCATCATCATCAGACGGAGGAATCAATCATGCTGTACATGCCTCGTGAAGAAGGTCAGGGTCTCGTCGAGTACGCGCTCATCCTCGTCCTGGTCGCCGTCGTCGTGATCGTCATCCTCGCCCTGCTCGGCCCGGCCATCGGCAACATCTTCAGCAACATCGTCACCGCCCTGTAAATCTCAGCAGTGCAATCCGGAGGCGCTGGCCGCAAACCAGCGCCTCTTTTTATTTTTCACCTCCCCATCAGCAAATTACGTGAAACTGCACAAAAGAAACCGACATACAATCGGACTCTATGAGCTACTCCGGCTCATTGACGCCCGCCGGACTTCATGCCACAATAAACGGCATGGTCATCTCGCGTGGTAATGAAAGAGGCGACAATCCAATGTCCTCCTACTACCCTCCTCACAGTCTTTGTCGACAAGCCAGCCAGCAGTCCTTCCTCTTGGACCGAACTCCCGATAATAATCCCCGCAACACAACTAATTAGCGCGGCGTTCACTGCGCTGCGCACCCTTAGCACCCTGTTTCCGTGTTCTCCAAACAACAACTGAACACCTTCCGAGACAAAAATTTTTCTTGTCATCTTGCCATAAGCACGACTCGACCGACGACCAGCGAAGGACGGCATTCCGGGAAGCACCATGCACTGACGAGCAATCGGAGCACCGGGCGTAACATGGCCGGGTCAGAAGCGGGATGGCCGGGACGCGCGCCCGCCTCTGCCGGCTTAGCGCTCATTCCGTCGTGGTCAAATCATAGGAGGCTATTCAGTACATGAGTATCAGCCAGTTAGCCCGATCCATTGAGCCTTCACCAACGCTCAGGATGAACGAGGAAGCCCGTCTGCTCCGGCAGAAGGGCGAGCCGGTCATCCACCTGGGCATCGGTGAGCCCAAGAACAAGGCCCCGATCAGCGCCCTGTTGGCCTCCGCCGCCAAGCTGAATACCGGCGAGATCAAGTATGCCCCCACCAGCGGGATTCCGTCGCTAAAAAAGGCCATCGTGCGCTACACCGAAGAAAACTACGGCCGGTTGGTCAGCGCGGAAAACGTGATCGTCTCCGGGGGAGCCAAGCAGTCCATTTACAACCTGCTGCTCTCCATCGTCGACCCGCAGGACGAAGTCATCCTCCTGGCCCCCTACTGGGTCAGCTACCCTGAGATGGTCAAACTGGCCTACGGTCACCCCGTGGTCGTCACCGCCGAGGATGGCAGCTTCCAGCCCAGCATGGCCGAAATCGAGCGCGCGGTCAGCTCGTATACCAAGGCCATCATCCTCAACAGCCCCAACAATCCATCCGGGGTTGTCTACTCCGAGGCATTTGTCGCCAGCATGGTCGACTTCTGCGAAAGCCGGAAGATCTACCTGATCATGGACGACATCTACCACAAGCTGGTTTTCGACGGCGTGAAGGCCCCCAGCGCTTACAGCTTCACGAAGAAGGATGTCGACGAAAGCTACATCATCGTCACCAATGGCGTCTCCAAGCTGTACGGCATGACCGGCCATCGCATCGGCTGGGTGGTGGGCAATCGCAAGATCATCGAGGCGATCGACACCCTCCAGTCCGCGACCTCATCCGGCCCGTCCGTGGTCTCCCAGGCGGCGGCCGAGGGCGCGCTGACCGGCGTGCAGAGCGTGGTCGAGCACCTGCGCCTGACGATCCAGAACAACCGTGACGTCCTCATGAAGGAACTGCGCTCGTTCAACGGCGTGGGCATCACCTGCCCCCAGGGCACGTTCTACGCCCTGCCGGACTTCCGTGCCTACTCCAGGAACTCGGTCCAACTGGCGGAAATGCTGCTCAAGAAAGCCCTGGTCGTCACCGTGCCGGGCGTAACCTTCGGCATGGAAGGCCATCTCCGCCTTAGCTACGCGGGCACGGTCAAGGATGTCACCGAAGGCATCAAGCGCATGAAGTGGGCGCTGGACCCCAACGCCCCCAACGAGATCTTTATTGGCGACCGCAAGCTCGTAAGGGACTGGCTATGAACAACCTCCTGAACATCAAAACGCCCGCTCAGGGTCAGGCTTCCGAATACAAAAGCGATTATGGGCTGGCCAACCACGGTTTAGCGAACCTCAACACGGTCTATTGGAATCTGCCTCTGGAGGCGCTTGCCGAGGAGATCGTCTTCCGCGGTGAGGGCAAGATCATGGCCATGGGGCCGATCGTGGTCAACTCCGGCAAGCACACCGGACGCTCCGCTCAGGACAAGTTCGTGGTGCGGGAAGCCACCTCGGAAGACAACGTCGATTGGGGCGAATACAACCGGCCGCTGGCCCCGGACAAATTCGACGTGCTGTTCAGCCGCATGCAAGGCTTCCTGCAAGGGCGCGACCTGTTCGTGCAGGATTGCTATGCCGGCGCCGATCCGGAGCACCGCCTCCCCGTGCGCATCATCACTGAATACGCCTGGCACAGTTTCTTCTCGCGCAACATGTTCATCTCCCCCGAAAATCGGGAGGAGTACCGCAACCACATCCCGGAGTTCACCGTCCTGTGCGTGCCTTCCTTCCAGGGGTCCGAACTGATCGACGGCACCCGCACCGGTACCTTCATCATCCTGAACTTCGCCCAGCAGCTCTGCATCATCGGCGGCACGGCCTACGGCGGTGAGATCAAGAAGTCGGTCTTCACCGTCATGAACTACCTGCTGCCGCTGCACGGCGTGCTGCCAATGCACTGCTCGGCCAACATCGGCTCCGAAAGTGATGACGTGGCCCTGTTCTTCGGACTGTCCGGCACGGGCAAGACGACCCTGTCCGCCGACCCGCATCGCGGCCTGATCGGCGACGACGAGCACGGCTGGAGCGACAACGGCGTCTTCAACTTCGAGGACGGCTGCTACGCCAAGGTCATCGAGCTGTCCGAGGCGGCCGAGCCGCAGATTTATGGGGCGATTCACCGCTTCGGGGCAATCCTGGAGAACGTGGTCTGCGACCCGGTCAGCCGCCGCATCGATCTCGATGACGGCACGATCACCGAGAACACCCGCGCCTCCTACCCGCTGAACTACATCGACAATGCCATCCTGGAAAAGGCCGGCGGACATCCGAAGAACGTCATCTTCCTGACCTGCGACGCCCAGGGCGTGATGCCGCCAATCGCCCGTCTGACGCCCGATCAGGCCGTGTATCATTTCATCTCCGGCTATACGTCCAAGATCGCCGGGACGGAAGCCGGGATGGGGGCCGAGCCGGAAATCACCTTCAGCGCATGTTTCGGAGCGCCGTTCATGGTGCACCCGCCCATCCTGTACGCCGAGATGCTCAAAAAGAAAGTCATGCGCTACGGTGTGACCTGCTGGCTGATCAACACCGGCTGGACCGGGGGCCCGTACGGCGTCGGCAAGCGCATCAGCATCAAGCACACCCGAGGTCTGCTGAACGCCGTCTTGAGCGGCAAACTGAACGAAGTCGAGTTCTACACCGATCCGGTATTCGGCTTCGAGGTACCCAAGTCCGCCCCGGACGTACCGGAGAGCGTGCTGTACCCGGCCAAGGCCTGGCCCAGCGAAGCGGATTACTGGAAGCGCTACCGCGAGCTGGCCGCGCGTTACGCGGACAACTTCCAGAAGTTCGCGCCGGACTGTCCGCCGGAAGTCCTCGCCGCCGGTCCGAAGCTCGAACAGTAAGCAGACCGCGATCGATCCGACGGCCGTCCATGGAGGCGGGCGCGCCCGCCCCCATGGACGGCCGTTTTGCTTGAGTTGGGCTGCGAGCGCCTTCATGAGCCGGGCAAACAGAGTCTTGACACAGCTTACGCGGCCGAGTAAGGTTTTACCGTCGTCAGCGAGTAAGGTTTTACCGTCGTCAGCCAGAATGGAACCAGAGAAAGCAGATTACGATGGGCCGCGTCATCAATACCGATAACCCAGGCAAGGTTCGCAACCAGTTGATGCGCTCCTGCGCGGAACTGATGCGCCATTTGAGCCAGAAGCAAGCCATCGACGATGAATCCAAGGATATGGCCGCCAGTCTGGTCATGTGCCTGCGCGAGATCGAGCGTGGAATCGATGATTCGGCGGCCGTCTGGGAAAAGCGGGATTACTGGATCAAAGCCGAACAGCTTCGCCAGCGCTGGGACTGGGTGGCGTTTGCTGCGGATCAGTTGGAGAACATCCTGCGCAAGGAAGCCTGGGAGAAAATGCCGGAGTTCATGGTGAAGCTCTTCCCTCGCTTCGCCGACGTCAAGGTAACCCGTATCACGCGCTCCTCCGAGCTGTGGGAAGGCGCGTACGCGCAGTTCCTCAAACCCCAGCCGTGATCAGTCGAAGCGCTCGGCTACCCAGGGATTGACCAGGACGTAATTGGGCACCGCGTTGCCATTCTCGGTGTAGAGAATCAGATCGCGGTTGACCACCATCCGGTCGATGTCGCCGCCCGCCCCATCCAACACCAGCGGCGGGGCCATGACGAGCAGATCGAGCAGGCTCAGGTCGGTATCGACGCCCTGCGAAAAAGCCTGAATCGCTCCGGGCAGCCGGGGCCACGTGACCGGGTTCAGCGCCGCCCGCAGGACCGCCGTCACCACCTGCTGCTGGCGTGCGGCGCGCTGGTAGTCGTCGTCGGCATGGCGCGTGCGCGCGTAGGCCAGCGCCCGCGCGCCGTCCATGTGCTGCCAGCCCGGCTGGAACTCGACAGTGATCGTCCCACCCGCCCCATCCGGGTATTCGTAATCAACAAGGAGGCGGGAGACTTCGATGTCGATCCCGCCCAGCGCATCGATAATCTGGACGAAGGCATCGAAGTTGATGCGCATGTAGCGATCGACGCCCACGCCGAAGTTCATCCCGACGGCTTCCTTGGCGAGACGCGGCCCCGATCCAGGCTCGGCCAGCTCGGCATCCCGGTTGATCGTGTTGATCCGCCACAGCCCCCACTCAGGCACTTCGATGAAGATGTCACGCGGGATAGAGAGGAGGCTGACCTGGAGCCCGCCCGGATTGATCCCCAGCAGCATGACGCTGTCGGTGCGCGCCTCGAACCCTTCGCCCTGGCGCGCGTCCATCCCCAGGATCAGCACGTCCAGCGGCGCGGGCGGGAGCACCAGATAGATCACCAGGCCGATCCCGACCAGGAACACGGGAATCAGGGCGACAAGCACCGCGAGGCCGAAGACCCACACACACCCACCCCGTCTGCGGCGGGGCTGCCGCGTGGCTGGCGCGGTCGGCTGTGGCATGGGATAGATCACCGGACCCATCGGCTGGGTTGGTACCATCTGGGCGGGTTGGGTATGCTCCAGATTCGGAGTGAAAGGCTGGGTCGGGTCATCAGGCGAAGGCGCCTGGCCCGGAGGGAAGGGCTGAGTCATGGGCCTCGTTTCGCGTCACTTTCCGGTTCGGCAACCCCACGGAACAGGCCGCGCGATCCCCAGAACCTCGGTCAAAATGGTAATACCTTGACGAACGGGTGTCAATCCACTAGAATTTTACTCTGCCCAAGAAGGATTTGAGCATGTTTGAGACCCTGACCGACAGACTTCAGAACATCTTCGATCAACTCGGCCGCCACGGTAAGCTTACCGAGGAAGACGTCGATCGCGCCTTGCGCGAGGTTCGCCTTGCGCTGCTGGAAGCGGACGTCAACCTCAAGGTTGCCAAGGAGTTTATCAAGCGGGTGAAGGAGCGCGCCATCGGCGCGGAAGTCACCAAGAGCCTCACCCCGGCCCAGATGGTCATCAAGATCGTCCATGAAGAACTGATCACCACCCTTGGCGAGGCTGGCCGCCTGAATCTGAGCGGGGCGTCTCCTCGTGTGATCATGCTGGTGGGGCTGCAAGGGTCGGGTAAAACCACCACCGCGGCCAAGCTGGCATTGCATCTGCGGCGTCAGGGCAGGCGACCCTTCATGATTGCGGCCGACACATACCGTCCAGCGGCCGTCGATCAGTTGGTGACGCTTGCCAAACAGGCCAACATCCCCTACTGGCAAGAAGGGACCACGGTCGCCCCACCGGAGATCTGCAAGCACGGCCTGGCTGAAGCCAAAAAGCAGGATGCATCCGTCGTCCTGATCGACACCGCCGGCCGCCTCCAGATCGACGACACGATGATGCGCGAGCTTCAGGCCATCAAGGAACTCACCGCCCCGGCCGATATTCTGCTGGTGGCGGACTCGATGACCGGCCAGGAAGCCGTGCGCATCGCCGAGGGCTTCAACGAAAAGGTCGGCCTGACCGGCCTGATCCTGACCAAGGTCGACGGTGATGCTCGTGGCGGCGCGGCGATCTCGATGCGCGAAGTCACCGGGGTGCCGATCAAGTTCCTGGCTACCGGTGAAAAGCTCGACGCGCTGGAAGTCTTCTATCCCGAACGGCTGGCTTCGCGTATTCTGGGCATGGGCGATATGCTCAGCCTGATCGAAAAAGCGGAGTCCACCTTCGATCAGAAGGAAGCAGAAAAACTCCAGCGCAAAATGATGCGCAACGAGTTCACGCTGGAGGACTTCCTGCAGCAGATGCAGCAGGTTAAGCGGATGGGGCCTATCGCCCAGATCCTCGACATGATCCCCGGCATGGGACGGCTCAGCAAGGAAGTCGACCTGTCCGGCGCGGACGATCAGTTCCGCCGTGTCGAAGCGATCATCCGCTCGATGACGCCGCAGGAGCGCCGCAATCCACGCATCCTGAACGCCAGCCGCAAGCGCCGGATCGCAGCCGGCAGCGGCACCGAGGTTCAGGACGTCAACACACTCTTGAAACAATTCCGAGACATGCAGCGCCTCATGCAGCAGATCGGCAAGGGACGCCTACCGCGTCTGCCCGGTCTGACCCGATAAGGCGCTTGAAAAAGGAGCAAGTAACCCCAGATGGTTCGCATTCGTCTTCGTCGCGTTGGTTTGAAGAGACAGCCCAGCTACCGTATCGTCGTGGCCGATTCCCGCAGCCCGCGGGATGGCCGCTACATCGAAATCATCGGCTTCTACAATCCGCGCACCGAACCCGCCACGATGGACGTGGTCGAGGATCGCGCGCTGTACTGGCTGAACAACGGGGCACAGCCCAGCGAAACCGTGAACTACATCCTCAAGGCGACCGGCACGCTGGACCGGCTGGCCCGCCTCAAGCAAGGTGAGGCCCTGGACAAGCTGGTGGCCGAAGCCGAAGCCCAGGTGGCTTCCCGCGCCCCCATCAGCCCCAAGACCCGCTATCCTGTCAAGGCCAAGAAGCAGAAAGCCGCTGAAAAAGACGCCGAATAACCGGCGCGCTGATGCCGGGGCCGGGCAGGGAAGCCGCACCCCCTGCCCGGCCCTACCTCCATTTGGCTTCCCAGGCAGAGATAGGAGACGGTGATGAAAGAGTTGATCGAATACGTCGCGAAGTCTCTGGTGGATGATCCTTCCCAGGTCGAGGTCACCGAAACCGTGACCGGCGGCGCGGTCGTGCTGGAGTTGAAAGTCGCCCCGGAAGACATGGGCCGGGTGATCGGCCGGAACGGGCGCGTGGCAAATGCCCTGCGCACCTTGCTGCGCGTGCTCTCCACCAAAGAGGGCAAGCGCGTTACTCTGGAAATCCTCTAGACTGCCTTCATCCTCATGCCCAGATCACAGCCAGCCAAACCTGATTCTTCCGGGGAGGGACGCCGTCCCTCCTCGAATCCAGCCTTCCTCGTCCTGGGCCAGATCACCCGCCCGCACGGCATCCGGGGCGAACTGCGCGTCCTTTTCTCGACGGCCTTTCCCGATCGGGTCAGCGAACTGGAGACCGTTTATGTCGGCCGCGACCCCTACGATCCCGCGACGGCCCAACCCTACGAACTGATCAGCTCGCGCCGCCACCAGGATACCCTGCTCGTGCGGCTTGCGGGCATCGACTCGCGTGAAGCCGCCGACGCCATGCGCGACAAGCTCCTGCTGGTTGCCCTGGAAGACGCGGTGCCCCTCGAAGAGGGCGAGTACTACCTCTTCCAGATCATCGGCGCTCAGGTCGTGACCACCGAAGGCGAAGAACTGGGCCGCGTCGCCGAAGTGCTGGAGACCGGAGCCAACGATGTGATCGTCGTGCGCGGCGGTCTTCGGGGAGAAATCCTCCTGCCGGATATCCCCGAAGTCATCCTTAAAGTGGACATCGAGCACGCCAGAGTCACCGTCGCCCTGCTGCCCGGCTTGCTTTCGGACTGACTTTCTCCATTCTCCGCGTCTTGACAGCCCCTATCCCGCCTGCTATGCTGTCTGCCCAGTCTACCAGAGGGGGACGGATTGAGCGGGCGCAGGTACTGGCTGGGATTCAACCATGTCGCCGGGGTCGGACCGCTCCGGCTGGCCCGGCTGCGCGAGGTTTTCGGCTCGTTGCAGGCCGCCTGGGAAGCCAACGCGGATGCCCTGCGCCGGGCGGGTCTGGACAGCCGTACCGTCGACAATCTCCTTGAAACGCGCCGCAGCCTGGACCTGGATGCCGTCCAGCGCCGTTTGGATGACCTGGGAGCCGCTTTTCTGACCCTGGAAGACCCGGATTATCCCGCCCTGCTCCGCGAGCTTCCCGACGCGCCCCCCGTACTGTACGTGCGCGGTTCGCTTAGCGCCAGCGATCGCTGGGCGGTCGCCATCGTGGGCACGCGCAAGGCGGGCAACTACGGCCTGGACATGGCTTTCCAGCTCGGCGCCGATCTGGCGCGGGAAGGCATCGCCGTGATCAGCGGGCTGGCCCTGGGCATCGACGCGGCGGCCCACAAAGGGGCGCTGGAGGGCGGCGGCCGCACGATCGCCGTGCTACCCTGTGGGATCGACTCGGTCTACCCACCGGATCACCGTGGATTGGCCAGAGCCATCGCCGATCACGGCGCGCTGGTGACGGAGTTTCCGCCGGACACCCAGGCCGAGGTCAAGAACTTTCCGGCGCGCAACCGCCTGATCAGCGGGCTGGCGCTGGGTGTGATCGTGGTCGAAGCGCCGCTCAAAAGCGGCGCGTTGCTGACCGCCGACAGTGCCAGTGAGCAGGGCCGTGAGGTCTTCGCCGTACCCGGACCGGCCACGTCGACCGCCAGCAAAGGCTCCAATCGTCTGATTCAGGATGGCGCGAAGCTCATCCTGAGCGTCGATGATGTGCTGGCTGAATTGAATCTGACCCGGGACGGAAGCGAGACACGCGCCGCCGTGCAGGAGATCGTCCCGGAAAACGACACGGAGCGCGCCATCCTGGCCTGTCTGGGAGAGGAAGCGCGCCATATCGACGAGGTCTGCCGGGCCAGCGGGCTGCCCATCAGTACAGTCAGCAGCGCCCTGGCGCTGATGGAACTGAAAGGACTCGTCCGCCAGATGGGCGGGATGCAGTACAGCCTGAACCGGGGCCGTGGCACCCCTTATACTTTGGATTGACCCGCGGCCCTGGGCCGTATACGAGTGAGTGGTGATGACGTCTTCATTGGAACACTATTACGCTTTGATCATGGCGGGCGGCGGCGGCACGCGGTTGTGGCCACTAAGCCGCCAGTCCCAGCCCAAACAGATGCTGCGTCTGATCGGCCCGGACACGATGTACCAGATGACCATCCGCCGGCTGTATCCCCTGCTTGCCCCGGATCACATCTACGTGATTACCGGGCAGGATCAGGTGGAAAGCCTGCAAGCCCAGGTCCCGGAGATTCCGGCGCAGAACTTCATCATCGAGCCGTTTGGCAAGAACAGCGGCCCCGCCGCCGGGTTGGGCACCCTGGTCATCCACCAGCGCGATCCCCAGGCCCTGATCGCCACCCTGTCCGCCGACCACTACGTCGCCGATACGGAGCAGTTCCGGAAGGTGCTGGTCAGCGCGCATGAGCTGGCTTCCGAAGGGCTGTTCGCCACCCTGGGGATCACGGCCTCGCGCCCGGCCGTCCAGTTTGGCTACATCAAGCGCGGCGAATCGCTGGGCAGGCGCAACGATCTGGAATGCTTCAAGGCTGTGAGCTTCACGGAAAAACCCGATCTGGAACGGGCCCAGGAATTCGTCCGTTCGGGGTTGTATAGCTGGAACAGCGGCATGTTCATCTGGGCGGCCGAGGCCGTGCTGGCCGAGTTCGAGCGGCAGCAGCCCGCCATCCACCGGCTGCTGTTGGAGATCGCCCAGTACATTGGCGCGCCTGATTTCACCGCGCGGATCACGCCGCTCTGGCAGAAAATGCCCAACATCTCGCTCGATTACGCCATCATGGAAGACGCGCCGGAAATCGCGGTCATCCCGGTCGACATCGGCTGGAGCGACATTGGCAGCTGGGACATGCTGCTCGACCTGCTGGAGGGCGACGCAGCCGGGAACGTGCTCCTGAGTGAAAGCGCCCAGGAACCCATCCTGATCGACACCCGCCGCACCCTGGTCGCCAGCGACCGATTGATTGTGACCATTGGCGTCGAAGACATGATCGTTGTCGAAACCGACGACGTGATCCTGGTCTGCCACCGCAACCGCTCGCAGGACGTCCGTGAAGTCGTGCGCCGTCTGCGCGAGCGCGGCGCAGACGCTTATCTGTAAATCCGTAGTCTCGAAAGTCGCAGGTTGCTATGACTGATACCCTCCAGGCCTATTGCGTCAAGTGCCGCGAAAAGCGCGACATGACCGCCCCGGCCGCCGTCTACACCGAGTCGGGCACGCCCGGAACGCGCGGCACGTGCCCGGTATGCGGCACCACCCTGTTCCGGATGGGCCGCACCCAGGAACACGACTCGCTTCCCAAACCAGAAACGGTCAAGGCTCCGAAGCGCGCGAAGGCCAAACCGGCCGCCAGGACCAAAGCCAAGAAGCCCGCCGGGAGCAAGAAAGCCGCCGGCAAGACAGCCAGGACGGCCAAAACAGCCAAAACCGGTCCGGCGGACAAGGGCCAGCATCACGGCCGCCTGGTGATCGTCGAGTCGCCGGCCAAGGCGCGCACCGTCCAGCGCTTCCTGGGCAAGAAGTACGTGGTCAAGGCTTCTATCGGCCACGTGCGCGACCTGCTGCGCTCCAAGCTCTCGGTCGACGTGGAGCATGATTTCCAGCCGCAGTACCGGGTGCCCAACGAAAAGCGCGGAGTCGTCAAGGAAATCAAGGAAGCGGCCGCGCGCGCCAGCGAGATTTACCTGGCGACCGACCCCGACCGCGAGGGCGAGGCGATCGCCTGGCACCTGATGGCCGCCGCCGACATCGACGAATCGCGCGTCCGCCGGGTCGTCTTCCACGAGATCACCGAGGAAGCGATCCAGGAAGCCTTCGCTCACCCGCACCACGTGAACATGTCCCTGGTCAACGCCCAGCAGACGCGCCGCATCCTCGACCGGCTGGTGGGCTACAACATCACCGAGTTGCTCTGGGAGAAAGTGCGCAACCGGCTGTCCGCCGGGCGCGTGCAGAGCGTGGCTCTGCGCATGGTGGTCGACCGCGAGCGCGAGATTCGCACCTTCGTGCCGGTCGAATACTGGACCATCCAGGCCGAGCTGGCCAAACAGGTGGAGAACGGCCGGAACGCCTCCAATTTCGTCGCGACGCTGATCAAAATCCGCGACGAGGACGCCGATCTGCATACCGAAGCCGAGGTCATGCCGCACACCCTCGTCCTGGAGAACAGCGACTACCGGGTCGAGGAAGTCAGGCGCGGCACGCGCCAGCGGCGTCCGGCTCCGCCCTTCACCACCAGCACGCTCCAGCAAGAAGCCTCGCGCACCCTGAACTTCAATGCGCGCCGGACGATGCGCGTGGCGCAGCAGTTGTACGAAGGCATCGATACCGGCGAAGGCCAGATCGGTCTGATCACCTACATGCGAACCGACAGCACGGCCATCGCCAAAGAGGCCCAGACCAAGGCCCACGAGTTTATCGTCGCCAACTACGGCAAGGACTTCGCCCCCGCGCGGCCCCCGGTCTACAAGACCCAGTCCAAGACCGCCCAGGAAGCGCACGAGGCCATCCGGCCGACCAGCATCGATCGCACGCCGGAAAGCCTCCAGCACCTCAACCGGGATCAGCTCCGGCTGTACACCCTGATCTGGCAGCGCTTTGTCGCCAGCCAGATGGCCAACGCCGTCTATACCACCATGCGCGTCGACATCCGGGCCGGGGAGCCGGGCAGCGGGGCCGAGCCGTACCTGTTCCGGGTAGCGGGCAGCCTGATCAAGTTCCCCGGCTTCCTGCGCGTCTACGAGGAATCGCACGACATCGACGAAGCGCCCGACGAGGACACCGGCCGCATCCTGCCCGACCTGACGGCCGGGGAGATGCTGCGCCTGATCCAGGTCTTGCCCCGCCAGCACTTCACCCAGCCGCCGCCCCGCTATACCGAGGCCACGCTGGTCAAGGCCCTGGAGGAGAACGGGATCGGCCGGCCGAGCACCTACGCCCCCACCGTCGCCGTGATCCAGAACCGGGACTACGTCAGCCGCGACGGGCGCTATCTGGTTCCCTCGGAGACGGGCGAGATCGTCAACGATCTGCTGGTCACGTACTTCCCGGACATTCTGAGCTACAGCTTCACGGCCGATCTGGAAGATCAGCTCGACCACGTGGCCGAGGGCCGCGAGGAATGGGTGCCCTTCCTGGCGAAGTTCTACGGCCCCTTCGAGAGCCAGCTCAAGCACGCCCGCGCCCAGTTGCCCTCGCAGCGCCAGCAAGAGCACATCGGCCGCGCCTGCCCAACCTGCGGCAATCCGCTGGTCATGCGCTACGGGCGCTTTGGCAAGTTCATCGGCTGCTCCACCTACCCGGAGTGCAAGTACACCGAACCCTGGCTGGACAAGATCGGCGTGGCCTGTCCGCGCTGTGGGGGCGACCTGGTGGAAAAGCGCACCCAGCGCGGCCGGACCTTCTATGGCTGCTCCAACTATCCAGCCTGCGAGTTCACCTCGTGGAAGCGGCCGCTGAGCGCACCCTGCCCCAACTGCGGCGGGCTGCTGGTGGAGCACAACCGCACCAAGGCCCAATGCCTGACGTGCAGTGGGATTTTCGAGCGAGATGAGTTCCCGGATGCCATGCCCGAATCGGCGTCCGATCTGGATTAAGGCCCCCGGCAAGCGGCAGGCTTCCTCCTCTGGAGCCTGCCGCTTGCGTTAAGCTGAATTTGATATATATTCGAACCAGCGTGGCGCCCACTGCATTTGTCCACAACTTAAGACTTCTGTAGAATAGGTTTATTGTAGAGCACCGTAGCGGGGCTATGCTCCAGCAGACGAAGCGTGCAAGAGGATAGGCGCTCACAGGCGTTACCTGCCAAGAAAGGTCAAGTTCTATGTTAAATCCCGAACAGTGGAGAGTGACTATCATCAAAGCCCGTCCTCGCCTGATCGGGTTGGCGGTCTTTATCGTTGGGCTGATCGTTGGCCTGGTCTGGGCCTACGGGATCGCGCCGACGATCTGGCAGAATGCCGAGCCGATCCACCTGCACCCCAGTTACCAGGTCGAGTGGGTAAAAGCCGCCGCCGATCAATACGCACGCACCGGCGACAGTAACCAGGCCGGCCGGATGCTGGCTTCCGTGGGAGATGCGGTTTCGATTATCGACAGCATCCGCACCCAGGCGGAACAGGCCGGGGATCGCGACTACGCCGCCCTGCTGAACCAGTTGCGTGGCATCGCCTTGGGCGTGGGCGCGGATTCGAGCAATCCGGCCCTGCAAAAACTCTCCTACGGCGGGCTTCAGACCATGAGTCCGATCGTGCTGGTCGTGCTCGTGGCCGTGATTGGCGCGATCCTCCTCATCCTGTACCAGATGTACGGGATGATGCTCGGCATGATCATCAAGAACCTGATCCCGCGCCGCCGCGGGCCAAAGAGCGCCGAATCGGTCGAAGCCAGCCGGGTCGAACAGGAACGCCGCCGTGCGATGGAGGAGGTTCGCCAGGTGCGCGAAGCGGCTCCGGCCCCGGCCCAGCCGGGCGGAGTCACCCTGCCGCCGCCGGTCTCCCAGTTCATGTCGGCCTACATCATGGGCGATGACTACTTCGACGACTCGTTCAGCATCGAAGATGCCAACGGCGGCTTCCTGGGCGAGACCGGGGCCGGCATCTCGGAAACCATCGGCGTCGGCGCGCCCAAGAAGGTGACGGCGGTCGAAGTCTGGCTGTTCGACAAGAACGACATCCGGACCATCACCAAGGTGATCATGAGCGAGCACGCCTACAACGACGAAGCCCTGCGCGCCAAGCTGGCCCCCAAGGGCGAGGCCGTGATGGCCCGCCCAGGCCAGCAGGTCCTGCTGGAGACCCAGACCCTGCGCGTCATCGCCACCATCCGCGACATGAGCTACGGCAGCGGGGCGCTGCCACCCAACAGCTACTATGACCGGCTGACGCTCGAAATCGCGGCGTACGCCAAGGAAGGCGCGACCGCCGGGCCGGCCGGCGCGGTCAGCGACATCTACGGGGGAACGCTGCCGATCGCGTAGTCCTCCACCGGCGCCCATGCTGGAACGAACAGGGCCTCGTCATCGCGAGGCCCTGTTGTGTTCTTCGCTGGCAGTCCGGCGATCAGCGGATTTCCGTGATCTTAAAGGAGATTTGGCCGCCCGGAGCCTCGTAGGTGATTTTGTCATTCACCCGGCGGCCAAGCAGCGCCGCGCCCAGGGGGCTTTCGTTGGAGATTTTGCCTTCGCGCGGGTTAGCCTCCGCCGCGCCGACGATGGTGTAGGTTTCCGGCTCTTCCCCCTTCTGAACCACCGTCACCGTCGACCCCATGCGCACGACGCCGGAAGGCTTGTGATTGTCCTCGATGATCGTCGCGGAGCGAAGCAGATTCTCCAGGTAGCGAATCCGGCCTTCCAGGAATCCCTGCTGCTCCTTGGCATCGATGTAGTCCGCGTTCTCCGAGAGATCGCCCTGCGCGACAGCCTCCTTGAGCTTCTGGGCCAGCGCCGGACGCTTCACGTTAAGCAGGTCATCTAGCTCAAGCTGAAGCTCTTCTGCACCCTGTTTGGTCAAAAACACTTGCTCTGCCATCTCATATCCTCAAAGAAGCCGGGTAATTGGCGTAGATTACATCAATTCGACAAACAGGTCAAGATGCACAAAGCCGACCATCGCGTTTCCGGCGCGCGAACAGGTATAATGAGACATTCATACGTTTCTGGACCCGTTCCACGGCAAGGTAGACCTCATGCCCAAACCTTACGACTACTACCTGAAGGAAATCCTGATCGACGAGGCGACTCTGCAACAGCGTATCGCCGAGTTAGGCGCCCAAATCTCCCAGAACTACGCCGACAGGTCGGATTTGCTTCTGGTCTGCGTGCTCAAAGGCGGCGTGCTCTTTCTGACCGACCTGATGCGCCACATCACCATCCCGCATCACATCGACTTCATGGCCGTCTCCAGTTACGGTTCGGAAGCGCGCCAATCCAGCGGCGCGGTTCGCATCGAGATGGACCTCCACACCGACATCAGCAATCGCAACCTGCTCATCGTCGAGGACATCATCGACAGCGGCCACACCCTGAACTACATCCTGCGCTCCCTGGAAGCGCGCCAGCCGGCCAGCGTCAAAATCTGCACGCTGCTGAGCAAGCCTGAGCGTCGGGAAGTCCCCATCCAGGTGGACTACATCGGGTTCGAGATTCCCAATAAGTTCGTATTTGGGTACGGCCTCGACCTGGACGAATATTACCGCAACCTGCCCTTCATCGGTGTTGTCCGTGAAGGCGCTTACGCCGCCAGCGACCAGTCATGACCGGCCCCAACGAGCCACGGCCATCCCCCCGGCCGCTGGTCTGGGCCGACATCGTCTTCACCCTGCGCGAGATTTTGCCGGCCGGCCCGATCGACATCGTCCTGGTGGGCGGCGTGGTTCGGGATGCCTTCTGGGGCATCCCGGCGCATGATGTCGATCTCGCCGTCCCGCGCGGCGGCTTCGAGGTCGCCCGCCAGATCGCCAACCAGCTCGGCGGTGCGTTCTACAAGCTCGATCCAGAGCGCGAAACCGGCCGGGCCATCGTGAACTACCAGGGCGAGCGCCTGGTGATCGACGTCGCCAACTTCCGGGGAGACGACCTGCTGGCCGATCTGACCGGGCGCGATTTCACCCTGAATGCCGTCGCGGTGCCCCTCCACGGCGACCTGGCCGCCGTGATCGATCCACTGGATGGGCTGGCCGATGCCCAGGCGCGCATCCTCCGCCAGTGCAGCCCGGAGTCGATCCCCGGCGACCCGGTGCGCATCCTGCGCGCCATCCGCCTGAGCACCCGCTTCGATCTGCGCATCGAGCCGCACACGCTGGCCCGGATGCGCGGCGCGGTCCCCCGGTTGGCCCAGGCGTCGCCGGAGCGCGTCCGGGACGAGATCGTAACCCTGCTGGGCAGCCGCAAGCCAGCCGCCGGATTGCGTGCCCTGGACAGCCTGGGAGTCCTCTCCCTGATTGTCCCCGAAGTCGAAACACTGCGCGGCGTGACTCAGAGCGCGCCGCACCAGTATGACGTCTGGCAGCATACCCTGGAGGTTATCCGCCAGTTGGAGGGCGTCCTGCAGACCATCAGCCCGCGCCGCACCGAGCACACCGCCGCCCAGGCCGGGCTGGGCATGATCGTCTACTATCTGGATCGGTTCCGGGGCCAGCTCCAGGCCCATCTGGCCCAGACCTGGCCGAACGAGCGCCCGCATGCCGCCCTGCTGGGGCTGGCCGCCCTGCTCCACGACATCGGCAAGCCCGCGACCCGCGCCGTGGTGGGCGATCGAATCCGGTTCCTGGGCCACGAGAAGATCGGCGCCGCCCTGGCCGTGGAACGGGCCACCGCCCTCCGCCTGAGCCGGGCCGAGATCGCCCGCATCGAGCAGATCATCCTGCACCACATGCGCCCTCATCTGCTGGCCCAGGAACCCACCCTGACCCGGCGCGCGATCTACCGCTTCTGGCGGGAGCTGGGCTCGGCGGGAATCGACGTCTGCCTCCTGGCGCTGGCCGACTACCTGGCCACCGTGGGGCCGACCCTTCAGCCGGAAGCATGGGGGAACTACCTGCTGCGCATCGGCGCGCTGCTGGATGGCGCGCCGGGGCCACAGGCGATTCCCGACGCCGATCCGCTGGTCACGGGGAACGATCTGATGCGCGCCCTGGGCCTCAAGCCGGGGCCGCGCGTCGGCGAGTTGCTGGAGATGATTCAGGAAGCGCAGGCCGTAGGCGAAATCCAGACCATGGAGGAGGCGCTCCGCCTGGCGCGCGAGCACCTGGGATAAGAAAAACCCTGGCGGGTCATTCGCCAGGGTTTTCGAAGAACCAGAGCAGCGTCCGGCCGTACTTGCGCTCGTCGTAGGCCCGCAGCACTTGCAACGGCACGCTTTCCTGTTCCTTCGGGTCGATCTGCACCACGACGATCGCGTCCGGGTTGAGCCACTCCGGATGCTCGTCCAGATGGAGCAGCGCCTGCTTCCAGACCCCGTGATACTGGGGCGGCGCGATGTACACCACGTCGAACCTTTCTCCGGCCCCGCGTTGCAGGTAGCGAAACGCATCCATCCGCAGGACGCGAGCATCGCTTTCCAGCCCGGCCGTCTGAAGGTTTTCGTGGATCGTCTGGATCGCCAACCGGGAGCTGTCCACGAACACCACCCGCCCGGCCCCGCGGCTCAGGGCCTCGATCCCCACACTGCCTGTCCCGGCGAACAGGTCCAGCCAGACCGAACCATCCAGGACCGGATTCAGGATGTTGAACAGCGCTTCCTTGACCCGATCCATGATCGGGCGGGTGCTATCTCCAGGCACCAGCTTGAGCCGCTTGCCCTTGGCCGTGCCAGATATGACTCGAATCGACATGCGTTCTTTCCGCTAAACCAGCTCGTCCGCGACTTCCCGTACCGCGCGGATATTGGACAAGGGGGTGGTGACCATGATCACGCAGCCTGTCGCCAGGATGAACCGCCGCCCGCCCGTCTGGCGGAAGGCATCCCGCGCCTGCTCGCGAATCTCGTTGGGAGTCCCGGTGTGGGTCGGCGACCAGTGCGACAGCCCGCCGCAGACCGCCCCCGGAAAGCGGCTCTTGCCGGTCGCCAGGTCGGGTTTGGCGTCGCGGTCGTGCCAGTTGATGGCCTGCACGGGATAGTCCGTGAAAACGTCGAACATGGGGGCTTCGTCGCCGTGTAGGTGCAGCAGATTGAACCACCACTTCCCGCTCAGGGCTTCCAGAATCCGCAGGTCGTACGGCCGCCCGAAAACCCGGTATTCGTCCTCGGTCAGGAACTGGTAGTTCGCCAACTGCACCGCGTAATAGATGCCCGCCAGGCCGCTCCGCCCCAATTCTTCGATGAAGCGGACGGTGCTCTCGGTGATAGTGTTCAGTCCGGTATGCACCCGCTCCGGCGCGGTCCGGATGTGAGCCAACAGGCCATCGCCGCCCACCAGATTGCGCGCCTGGGCCAGGGGACTGAAGATCGTCTGGATCGCCGGCACGTCGGCCCCCAGCTCCGCCGTGATGGCCTTGACGGCCTCCAACTGGCGGCCCAGCGCGCCCCGCTTGGGATCGAGCGGGCGCAGGTTGGTCCAATCCAGCGTGCGGCCGATGGCCCGCCGGGTATAGTTGCGGGTGCCCTCGATGTTGCCCACCCACTCATCCTGCACGCCGTAATCCGTCAGGCAGAAGCTGCTTGACGGAGAAATCTTGACGAAATCCCAGTCATAACGCCGCTGGAATTCCACGGTCGACCGGGCCAGGTCGGCGGCGCGCTGGTCGTCGCCGGGCCAGTGACGCCACAGCGCCACCGGGACGCGATCGACCGCCTCGCCGGCAATGGCCTTTTCCAGACGTTCCCGCTTGGACGTCATCCGTGCACGCCCCTCAGGAATTCAAGCTGCTGCTTGACCATGCGCCGCAGCATCTCGATCCGGTTACGGTCTTCTTCTTCGCCAGGCTCGGCGGCCAACAGGCCCGCCAGCTTCTGGAACGTCGCTTCCGCGTCGGCCTTTTGTCCCGCTCCCTTCTGAGCCAACCCCAACCCATACAGGATATCCAGGTCTTCGGGAGACGTGGAAGCGATCTTCTGGAACTCACTCAGGGCAACTTCGGCCCGGCCCGATACATGCGAGCGCCAGGCCTGTCCAAGAGGACTGCTCTCTCTGGTCACGGGTACTCCTCCTTCACAGGACAAAAGGACAGAAAAACACTATTTCGCGGCATTATATCCTGCCTCCCTACGAAGGCAAAGACGCCGGCCGCACGGTGATCAGAATCGGCAGGGTCAGGGCCGTCCCCAGGCTGCCGCCCTGAACGTCGAAGAACTCGATTCGCTGTTCCGGCAGGCATGGGGCGAGGCTGGCCGCACCGCAGGTCCAGGTCTCAACCTGCAAAAGATAGCTGCCCGCCGGTACCTCCGGCCCGATCGCGATCCGGTGCGTATCCCGCACGTAGCGGGTTGCCGTCCAGCGCGAGGTGGGATAACCGCCGAGCAGGCTTTTGTACGACTGGCCGGCGCGCTGGCCGGTCTCCACGCTGGTGAGGCTCACCGCCACCTGGAGGTTCTCCGGGATCGATCGCACCGCCCGCCAGTACACCGTCAGGTCCAGGGTCTGGCCTGGGACGAACACGGTTTTGCCTTCCCCCAAACGGTAAGCCAGCACGTCCAGCCCGGTCTGGGTATACGAGCGCAGGGGCAGGCTGTCGTCCAGCACAACCCCGCGTGGGGACTGCTCCCAGAACAGCCCCGGCGAACTGAGCGCCACGGGCAGACCTGCCAGCAGCAACCCCAGCGCCAGGGTGACTGCGCGTGCCTCCCGCGAAGTCAGGCAGGCCCTCTCGCCGAGCACAAACGGGCTTGGCGACCATTTTTGAAAGAAGCCGATCAGCCCCGCGCCCGCCAGTCCGAGCAGGCCCAGCGCCACGCCCAAACCCTGGATCAGCGTGCCCTGAAAAACCACGGCGAGTTCGTACGCCCCCGCCGGAATTTCCACCCGGAGCTGGCCATCCGGGTTGCTCACCCAGGACAATTCGCCCGTTCCCCGCTGCACGTGCCAGCCCGGAAACGCCGTCAGGTACAGGTCGAGCGTCAGCGCCTCCGAGGAGCGAACCAGCAGGCGCGCGCCCCCCGCCCCCGACTCGATCATATCCACCCGCCCCGCTGGCAGCGCCGTCCGGTTGATCCGGTCGATCCGTCCGGCCATCACCGATTCAATGACCGCGCGGGACGGTGTGGGGTTCGTCCCCAATGGAAGGGGGACTCGCCGGCCCGGTGCAACCGTCGCCAGACCGTACCCATCCAGTTCCAAATGGAAGCGCGCGGTAGAATCGGTGCCTCCAAAGTTGGCGGGCCAGTCCGGGGGATGCAGCAGCGGGAAGGCCCCCAGAACCGGCAACCCGATCAACAGGGCCACGGCAAACAGCTTCAGCTGGCTGTTCCAGGCAAAGGACAGCCAGACCGCCGCGCGCGCGGCCATCACGGAGACGGGCAGCACCAGCAGGCCCAGCAGGAGGTGCGGCGGCAGGCCTGCCGACTCCCCACGCGCCACCATCCCGATCAGCCCGACGGTCACCAGCCCGAAATACAGCCACCATTCCGAGAGCTTGAGCGCCTGGCGGGCATGGCGGGCGTTCTTCCACATGTAGACCAGTTGCCCGAACGCCGCCGCGATGCCCAGCAGCCAGGCCGGCAATCCCAGGTTGCGCACAGCCGCCGGGTTGAACGCGCCAAAGTCCATCGCCCGCGTGGGGGCCAGCAGTTCGCCCAGGCTGAGCGGCCCGGCCGGGCTGCCATCCGGCAGCGTCACCCACGTGACGAGAGATTGTTCGGCCAGGGCCGGCAGCCAGAAGACCGCCGAGATCACGCTGCCCAGTACCACGGCCAGCAGGGCGCGCGTCAAGCGCGGCCGCCGGTCGAAGATGCCCAGCCAGATCAGCCAGCCGCCCACCAGCAAAAACAAATAGGGACTCAGCAGCTCGTCGGCCAGCAGCAGCAAGGCCGTCGCCAGAGCCAATCCGACGAAATCCCACCCGCGTCCATAGTCCAGCAACCGGTCGATCGCCCACAGCACCACCGGAGTTAACTGGAGCGCGATCATGGGGGCATATTCCCCCTCGATATACGGCAGAATGAAGAGCAAGGCCGGGCTGAGGGAAAAGCAGCCCACCGCGATCAGGCCCCCAATCGCGCCCCACCTGCGCCGCACGAATCCGTACATCCCGGCGGCCCCCGCCAGGGCCGCGGCAACCAGCATGAAGCGCACACCGTCGACGGGCGAACTTTCCGTGACCAGCTCGAACAGGGCGGCAGGATACAGGCTGCCCGGCGCGACGTAGTTAAACAGCGGCGAGCCATAACCGTATAGGGTTGTTGGCGCCCAGCGCGGGTAGATGATCCCATCCTGGAGCGCGTCGGCCATCTCGGCGACGCGCTGGACATACAACTCAAGCGCCGTCCCGTGGGGCAGCCCCCCCCGGACAATCAACGGCCAGACGCTCAGCAGGCCCAGTACCACGGCCAGGACAAGCCCCCATTCCACCCGGCGGCCAGATTGGCGCATCCAGGCAGGGAGATCGTCGATCGTCAGGCCAGGGGGGAGGGGTGAGCCATCAGGAAGAGTCACGACCGCGAGCCTTCTTGAACCGGAAAGGACGCAAGGCCATTATACAACACAAAAGGCGGCCTCACGGAAGCGAGGCCGCCCCGGATCGGGAGCGCGATCCCTACCGCGCGATCAGATCGGCGATCTGATCGGGCGTCTCGGCGACGCGCACGCCCACTTCCTGGAAACGCGCGATTTTCTCGGCGGCGGTGCCCACGCCCGATTCGACGATTGCCCCCGCGTGGCCCATCGTCCGGCCCTCGGGGGCCTTGCGCCCGGCGATGAAGGCGACCACGGGCTTGGTCATGCGCTGGGCGATGAAAGCGGCCGCCTTCTGCTCGTCCGTGCCGCCGATCTCGCCAATCAGGACAATCTTCTCGGTCTCCGGATCGTCCTCGAAAAGCCCCAGCACGTCGATGAAGCTGGTGCCATTGATCGGATCGCCGCCGATCCCCACGCAACTGCTCTGGCCAATGCCGCGCTGGGTCAGCGCGTAGATGGCCTCATAGGTCAGCGTCCCGCTGCGCGAGACCACGCCGACCGAGCCGGGCATTGCGATATGGCCGGGCATGATCCCGACCTTGGCCTGGCCCGGTGTCAGCAGGCCGGGGCAGTTCGGCCCCACCAAACGCGAGTTCGATTGATCCAGCACGCGCCGCACGCGCATCATGTCGGCGATGGGCAGCCCTTCCGTGATGGCGACGATCAGCTCGATCCCGGCGTCGATGGCTTCCAGGATCGCGTCCGCCGCGCCGGCCGCGGGCACGTAGATGACGGTCGCGTTGGCCCCGGTGGTCTCTCGCGCGGTGCGCACCATGTCGAAGACCGGCTTACCCTCGACCCACTGACCGCCCTTGCCCGGCGTGACGCCGCCCACCACGTTGGTGCCGTACGCGATCATCTGCCGGGTGTGAAACAGGCCCTGCTGGCCGGTGATGCCCTGCACGATGAGGCGGGTGTTTCGATCGATCAAGACAGACATGGTGTCATGCCCCTTTCACCGCAGCGACCGCCATCCGAGCCGCGTCCGCCAGAGTCATCGCCGTGCTCATATTCGGCAGGGCCGCCGCCTGCAACAAGGCGCGCCCCTGGTCTTCGTTGGTGCCGACCAGCCGGATCACCTTGGGGATATCCGTGGGATGCTCCGTGAATGCCGCGATCACGCCCCTGGCAACTTCGTCCGCCCGCGTGATGCCGCCGAAGATATTCAGCAGGATCACCTTGACATTCGGATCGGCCAGGATGATCCGCAGCGCGGCGGCGACCGTCTCCGCATCCGCGCCGCCGCCGATGTCCAGGAAGTTCGCCGGGCCGATCCCGTCCGCTTCGCCATACAGGCTGGTCATGTCCATCGTCGCCATCGCCAGCCCGGCCCCATTCACCATGCAGCCGATCTGCCCGTCCAGCTTGACGTAGCTCAACCCGGCCTCGCGGGCCTGGATTTCCTCCGGTGGCTCGGCGGAGGTATCACGCAAGGCCGCCAGATCGGGGTGGCGAAATAGTGCGTTGTCGTCGATGGACATCTTGCCGTCGACCGCCATGAGTTCGTCATTTTCGGTGATGATCAGCGGGTTGATCTCGCACAGGGTGGCATCGCTGTCGACGTAACACTTGTACAGGCCCGTCGCGATCTTGCCGAACGGCCGCCACAGGGCATACGGCAGCTCGATCCCCAACGCCAGGGCGTTGATTTGATAACCGCGCAGCCCCAGCAGCGGATCGATATGCTCACGGATGATCGCGCCGGGCTTGGTGCGGTTGACTTCCTCGATGTCCATGCCGCCTTCGGCGCTGCAAATCAGGACCGGCTTACGGGCGGCGCGGTCGTTGGTGATCCCCAGGTAAATCTCCTGCTTGATCCGGGCGGCCGGATCGACCAGCACCTTGCGGACGATCTTGCCCCGAATCGCCATGCCGAGAATGGCGCGGGCATGCTGCTCGGCTTCCTCGGGGGAACGGGCCAGCTTGACGCCGCCCGCCTTGCCGCGACCTCCGGTGAGCACCTGAGCCTTGACCACGACCGGGCCGCCAATCTCGGCCGCGATCAGGCGGGCCTGCTCCGGCGTCTCCGCCACTTTCCCATGAGGAACCGGAATCCCGAATTCCTCAAAACGGAACTTGGATTGATACTCGTGCAAGTTCACGAATGCATCTCCAGTTGGTGTGCCTGCCATCTGACATGGCCCGCGAGAGGATTCTGAGCCACCCTGAGTATACCATCCCACCCAAAAGTTGAACAAACACCGACAATGTTAATCGAATACGGATTGTATCGCGGACACACCGCGCCGCACGTTTTGAAAAGTGCGCTATGATTAGAGGGTCTCTGGGAGGCGCTTTCCTTGACCCTCATCTACCTCACCCTGGCCTGGTGCGCCGGGATTGTCCTCGTCCGGCTCTCCAGTGGATTGTCGCCGCTGGTCGCCCTGCTGGGGGCGCTGGCGGGCGTTGGCCTGGCGATCGCCCAGCGCCGCAACCGAACCTGGCGCGTGGCCTGGCTGTGCCTCGCGGCAGCGGCGCTGGGGACGCTCCGGATGATGGCCGCCAGCGCTCCACCCGGCCCCGCTTCCCTGGCGAGCTACAACGGCCGAGGCTGGCGGACGTTCGAGGGGATCATCGTCGCCGAACCGGATGTCCGCGACACGCACGTCAACCTGCGGGTGGCGGTCAATCGCATGAACCACTATCAGGAGACCGCCGCCATCCACGGCACGGCCCTGATCCAGGCCCCACGCTATGGCGACTACGCCTACGGCGACCGCATCCTGTTTGGCGGTGAGCCGCTGACTCCGCCTGAGTTCGACGATTTCTCCTACCGGGACTACCTGGCCCGTCAGGGCGTGTACAGCCTGGTCTACAACGCCGAAGTGAACATCCTCAGCCACGACAACGGCAGCCGCTTCACCGGCGCACTGCTGGCGCTCAATCGCCGGGGGCGCGACCTGATCGCGGACATCCTGCCGGAACCGCAGGCCTCGCTGCTGACCGGCATCCTGCTGGGAGTCGAGACCGGCATCTCGCCGGACGTACGCGACGCCTTCAACGCGACCGGGACCTCGCACGTCATCGCCATTTCCGGCTTCAACATGACCATCCTGGCGGCCCTGCTCAGCCGGATGCTGACCCTGATCATGCCCCGCCGCCGCAGGCTGGCCTTCCTGATCAGCGCCACGGCCATTGGCGTGTATACCCTGTTCGTGGGCAGCGATCCCTCCGTCGTGCGCGCCGCGATCATGAGCATCCTGCTGATCGCCGCCCCCCTGTTCCGCCGCAAGACCTACACCCCCGCCTCGCTGGCCCTGGCGGCCCTGCTCATGAGCCTGGACGATCCCTTCGTGTTGTGGGATGTCGGATTCCAGCTTAGCTTCGCCTCGGTGCTTGGCCTGGCCCTGTTCGTGTCCCCCCTGGATCGGCTCCTCCAGCGCGGTCTGAACCGCTTCCTCTCCCAGGAGCGCGCCGAACGGCTGGCCCAACTTCTTGGTGAGCCGGTCGTCGTGACCCTGGCGGCCCAGATCGCCACCCTGCCCCTCATCGGATTCTACTTCGGGCGCTTCTCGACACTGTCGCTGCTCGTCAATTTCCTGATCCTGCCCGTCCAGCCGCTGATCCTGTTCCTGGGCGGCGCGGCCACCCTGACCGGCCTGCTGGCGGCCGGTCTGGCCGTCCCGCTCTACTGGGCGACCTGGGTCTTTCTGGCCTGGACGACCGGCGTCGTGCGTTTCTTCGCGACTCTGCCTGGAGCCAGTCTGCCGCTTCAGATCGATGGGGGTATGGCGCTGGTTTTCTACGGAGGGATGCTGCTGGTGACGGTCCTGCAAGGCACGCAACCCAACTGGCCGGCCAGACTTAAAAACGCGTTGAGCGTCCGCCGGACGGCCGTGCTCGTCCTCGGCGCAGGGGCCATCACGGCGGCTCTGCTCTGGATCGCCGCGCTAAACCTGCCCGACGGCCGCCTGCACGTTTTTTTCCTGGACATGGGCCACAGCAACGCCGTCTTGATTCGCACGCCGGGCGGTTCGACCGTGCTCGTCGACGGCGGCCAGTATCCCACCCGGCTGCTGACCGCGCTGGGGGATCACCTCCCCTTTTGGGAACGCGATCTGGCCCTGCTGGTGCTGACCCAACCCAAGCCCGCCCAGGTCACGGCCCTGCCGGCCGTTCTGGAGCGCTACCGCGTGGCCCAAATCCTTACCAACGGCCAGCAGCCCGCCAGCGAAACCGTCCTGGCGCTCTACCAGACGGCGGCCGACCAACACATCCCGGTACAGGCCGTCATCCACGGCTATACCGCCGAAATAAGCGACGGCGTCCGGCTCGAAGTGCTCTATCCCTTCGAGCCGCCCGCGCCGGACAGCAAACCGGAGGAAGCCGGGTTGGTGCTGCGCCTGACCTACGGAGAGGCGTCTTTCCTGCTCACGCCCGATCTCGATCCATCCGTGGAGCAGGCACTGCTCCATCGGGGCATCGCCCTGCACGGCACAGTCCTGGAGCTGGCGTCGCATGGCTCCGGCCGGGTTTCGGGTGAGCCATTCCTGACGGCGGTCAGCCCGCAGGTTGCCGTTGTCCAGGTCGAGCCAGGCAATCGCTCCGGCCTGCCCGCGCCAGAAGTCGTGGACCGGCTGGGCGCTGTCCCGCTGTTCCGCACGGACACGATGAGCGAAATCGCCATCACGACCGACGGCCGCACCCTCTGGATCGACACGGCGCGCCAGCCTTGATCGTCCAAGCAGCCGCGATCAGGGTCTGCGCCGCCGGTTGAGGCCTTGCAGGTTGATGGCGATCCGCATCGTCGCCGCCCCCAACAGGAAAAACACCACCGCGACCGCCACGATCAGGACGATGTCCGTCTTGCCCGCGGGCTGCGCGGCCGAGAGAGTCGCCGAAGCGGAGGTCGATCCCGTGGACTCGGCGCTACTGGCGGCCAGGGCGCTGAGCAAGTCCGCCGTCAGTTCGTCCGAATCCCGCGTGTAGCTGATCTCCAGCCTGAATTCCTGGCCGTCCGCCAGCGGGCCGAACTGCCCACCCAGGTAGATCAGGTTGTCCTGCTCGCGCACTTCGGAGGAAGGCAGCGCCGGACTCGTCTTCAGATCGCTCGAATGAGGCGGCTGCTGGAGATCGATGGAGAACGCCTCCACCGGATAATCGCCCGGCCAGACATACAGCGGGGCGCGCTGGCTTCCATCGCGCGGGATGGAGGCATAGTATTCGAACTGGAACAGCGGCCCGTTGACCTCGAAGCGGATCACCCGCCAGCCGTCTTCGAGCGTGTTCTCGAAGGCCACTTCGTCGACCGGCGCGTCCGCGCTGGGTTGGGCGGCCACCACGAACAGCTCCGCGTCTTCCGGAATGCGCAGGCTCAGCGTCACCGGGAAGCCCACCGGACTGTCCACCTCTCCCCAGTAGATCACCAGCATTTCCGGCCGGTCGTACTCCGGCCAGAGGCCGACGCGCAGGCTCGCCAGGCTGACGCCACCTCCCTGGGCCAGGGCCGGCCGCGCGATCAGAGAGAAGATCAGAGCGCACAACACGCCAGCCCAGCTCAGCCCATGTTTTGATTTCATTATGCCCCTCTCCTTGAACCCGATGGAACGCGCCGGTCCATGCCCGATCGGACCCGCCTTCGCGGCGTTGGCGGCGCGTATACGCGCGGGGTATACTCTCACCTCGCCGTCAAACATCCGCGGAATATGTACCCCAGGCCCGCAACCCTTAGCCCGACAAGGTGTTTATAGCTATGACAATGCCCGATACCAGAGACTATGGGCAGGCCGAAGATACCCAACTGGTACTCTGGGCGCGGAACGATCCCGAAGCGTTTGGGGAATTATACAGGCGGTACATCACAAAAATCTACAACTATGTCTACTACCGCACCAATAATCACCACGACGCCGAAGACCTGACCGCCCGAGTCTTTTATCGTGCCATGGCGCACATCGACTCGTATACCGACCGGGGAATCCCATTCTCGGCCTGGCTGTACCGGATCGCCCACAATCTCGTAGCCAACTGGCATCGCGATCGTGGACGCCGCCAGATTATCTCGTTGGAGGATTACGTGGGCGACGGCCTGCGCGGTGAAGCGCCCGAACACCAGGTCGTCACGCTCGAAGAGAAGCATGCATTGATGGAGGCGATCAAACGCCTGCCGGAAGAGCGCCAGCAGTTGATTATCCTGAAGTACGTGGAGCGTATGTCGAACGCCGAGATCGGGACCATCATGGACCGGACCGAAGGCGCGGTCAAGTCGCTCTATCATCGAACCCTGCTGGCCCTGCGTCGCGAGCTTTCATCAGATTCCGAAGATTCCGAAGCTCATGAAGACTCATCCAACGAAGAATCCGAAACGCCTCCTCCTCGCTGGCGGCGCTTCGGCCGATAGACAAGGTCACGGCTAGCCTCATGGATTCAGTTTCGAACTCCCGTTCCGACCGGCGGATCGCCAGCGTCCTGGCAGACTACGCGGATGGCATCGCCCCGCTGGACACCCTGCTGGCGCAGTATCAGGTCTCCTACAGCGAGATCGCCGATCTGGTCGCCCTGAGCGACCTCCTGAGCAGCAAGCTGGCCGCGGTCTCGCCGTCGGCCGCGTTCGTGGAGGGGTTGTACGCGGACCTGGCGAGCGGCCGCCCGGTTCAGGCCTGGTACAACCGGCTGCTGCCCGAATCCCTTCACCTCTATCCGATGTCCAACCGGATGATGATCGCGGCGGGCATCGGCGGGATCACCCTGGCCTTCCTGACGGCGCGCTCGCTGTCCGGTCGGTTTGGCCTGCGCCATCGTGAGGAAACCTCCCGCGAAGCCCTGGCCTGAGGTCTGTCTTCCCTCGGGAAATCGCGCGCACCGGCCGTGTAGTCGCCTGTGAACTCCCCGGCCGCGGGTTATCACCATAGCGCGCCCCGGTCGCCTCGATCGGGGCGCGTTCTTTTTGGGTGACCACCCTATCCGTCCGGTTTGTACCGCGCCGTCAAACTGATGTATTATTGGGGAAGATCGAAGTCAAACCTGATCCTTGCCCAACATCGCACACTGTCTTTTTGAATCAACGACCGTCCCATGGGCTGCCATTGGCTGCGCTGGCAGCCATGTAACGAGGGAATCGATGGCAAAGTTACGACCGTCCGACGCGCAGGACAAGATCACCATCCTCATCGTCGATGACCATCCCTTCTTTCGAGAAGGGCTGAGCAAAGTCTTTTCCCTCGAAGAGGACTTTCTCGTCGTCGGAGAAGAGGCCGATGGCGAGCAGGCCCTGCTGGCGGCCCGCGAGCTCCAGCCCGACGTGGTCGTCCTGGACATCAACCTGCCGGGTATGAACGGCCTCCAGGTCACGCGCCAGCTCAAAGCCGACCGAACCGGGATTGCCATCGTCACCCTGACGGCCTATCACGACGAAGAACAGGTTCTGCACGCCATGCGCGCGGGGGCCTCGGCCTACTACCCGAAGGACGTCGAGCCGTCCACGCTGATCGAGGTGGTTCGCCGGATCGTCCAGGGGTACTATATTGTTGGCAACCAGATTTTCGACGAGGCCGGGCTGCGAAGCTGGCTCGACGCCGGCGTGGAAGCGGCGACCGGCCCGTACATGGTCGACCCGGCCGAGCACTTCGTCCCGCTTAGCCCGCGTGAGATGGAGATTCTCCAGTTCGTCACGCGCGGCATGAGCAACAAGCAGATCGCCCTGGAACTGGGAATCAGCCACCAGACCGTGAAAAACCACATGACGTCGATTCTCAAGAAGCTCGACGTGGAGGATCGCACGCAGGCGGCCGTCTACGCGCTGCGCCGGGGCTGGGTTCGTATGCAGGACACGTTGTCCATCGCCGAGGATGACGACGAGTAAAAGCGCACCGATCGAGGGGTAGGAACATTCATGGTTGACAAGACGCAAGGCCCGGTAAACACGCGTGACGAGCTTTTGAAACTCCTGCATACGGAAAACGACCGCATCTCGAAGCAGTTGACGGAACTGCAATCCCTGATCGATCAGACTCACAACGAAGTGGAGCGGTTGCAGCAGAAAAACGCCATGGTCACCAACCGGCTGCACCAGATCGAAGGCAACTTCGACAGCGTGCCTCGCCAGGATATCCGCGTCGCCTACAACGAAGCGATGGATACCCGAAACCGCCTGCTGACGATGCGCGGTAACCTGGAGAAGCTGCAGAGCGACCAGCGCCAGCTCGATCAGATGTCAAAGATCATCCGCCAGGTACTGGGCACGTTGGAGGGCCTTTCCCCCAGCGCCTTCTCCGGCGTGGAAACGAGCAGCCCGGTCGAGGTCAGCCCGGCGGCAATCAACATCATTCGCATCATCGAAGCCCAGGAAGTCGAACGCCAGCGCCTGGCCCGCCAGATGCACGATGGGCCGGCCCAATCCCTGACGAACTTCATCCTCCAGGCCGAGATTTGCCAGCGCCTGTTCGATCGCAATCCGGACCGCGCCGCCGAAGAACTGAACAACCTGAAGACGGTCGCGTCCGGCACCTTTCAGAAGATCCGCGACTTCATCTTCGATCTGCGCCCGATGATGTTGGACGACCTGGGCCTGATCCCAACCCTGCGGCGCTACACCGAAGCCTACAAGGAAAAGAGCGAGATGGCCGTCAACCTCCACATCCTGGGGGACGAACGGCGGCTCGAATCGCACCGCGAGGTCATCCTCTTCCGCAGCATCCAGGAACTGCTCAACAACTCGCGCGAACACGCCAGGGCCAGCAGCGTGACCATCACGCTCGATATGGGCCAGGACGTCATCACTGCGGCGGTCGAGGACAACGGGCAGGGCTTCAATTCCAACGCGGTATTCGACGCGAGCGAATCGGGCCACTCCGAAGATAAATCGCTCGGTCTGAAGACGCTGCGGGAGCGCCTGGAGCTGGTCGGGGGATCGATGGAAGTGGACAGCGAGGAAGGGCGCGGCACCAAGATCATGATGCGCATCCCGGCCGGGCAGCCTCCTCACTAAGAACCCGGCTTGTGGTCTCTGCCACAGGTTATAATCCTGTTACAGATCGGATATAAGGCGGCCCGAGTGTCGCCTTTCGTTTGCTAGGACAATGTACCCGTTTGACTTTTTATTCTAAGCGAATACACTAAATTCAGTATTCGACCCTACTGGGGACCGGAGGTAGTTATGCGCGGACGTGGCCGCTTACTAATCCTGCTTGCGTTGATCATCCTGCTGGGTGTCATCGCGGTGGTGGTTGTGCTTCCTCAGCTTCAACGAACCGGCGGCACGGGCGCCAGCGCGGAGCCAACCCGCCAGGCCGAAGCAATCCCGACCGCTACGCCGATTGCCCTGACTGAAGTTGTGATCGCGATCCAGAACTTGCCGCGCGGCTTCAAGATCACGGAAGATTCAGTCGACGTTCGGTTGTGGCCCGCCGAATCGGCACCTTTCAATGCGCTTCAGAACCCAGCGGATGTGATTGGCAAGATCGCCAGGACGGACATCCCGCGCGAGTCGCCGATTCTCTTCAACGCGCTGGTGGAAGACCTGCGTGACCTGGCGACGGTGGGTTCCGATGCGGCCGCGGTGATGCCGCCCGGCCTGGTCGCCATCACCATCCCGATGGACCGTATCACGGGCGTCGCCTACGCCATCCGCGAAGGCGACTATGTGGATGTGATCTTCTCCATGCTCTATGTAGACGTGGACGAGGAATTCCAGTCGATTACCCCCAATCTTCAGACCCTGACCAGCACGAGCGAATCCGGTCAGATCACGCTGGCCGCTTCCATCGAAGGCCGTCTGGACGTGGGCCTGGGCGGATCGGCGGTGATCGTCAGTCCACAGGAAACGCAGCGACCGCGGCTGGTGACTCAGCGCACCGTTCAGAGCGCCTGGGTGCTTCATGTCGGCGACTTCCCGATCACCGGCCATTACATTGGCCCCACGCCCACGCCCACGCCGCGTCCCACCCCGGCGGATGAGCGTCAGGCGCAGCAGACTCCGGCCGCCGACCGGCCAGCCGCGCAGGCCACCCCGGTCCCGCCGCCCGACAATATCACGCTGGCCGTGTCGCCTCAGGATGCGGTTGTCCTGGTCTGGGCCATCGAAGCCAAGCTGCCCATCACCCTGGCGCTCCGCTCCGCGACCGACATTTCCCAGGTACCGACGCAACCGGTGACGCTCCAATATATCATGAGCAACTTCAACATCACCGCGCCGGATCGGCTGCCCTACGCGCTGGAGCCTGCCCTGCGCAGTATTCGCCAGTTGATCGCGTTCCAGGAAATCACCCTGCGCGACTCGAGCAATTGATCTGAACCGGGACACAACCAATCATCGTCAACAGAACTGGAAAGCGTTATGAGCGGCGAGGCCGAACGTAAAATCCGTGTCATGATCGTGGATGACATCCCGGAAACACGGGAGCAGATCAAAAAGCTCCTGATGTTTGAGCCGGACTTCGAAGTCATTGGCACTGCCGGGACAGGCCGCGAAGGCCTGGACATGGCCCGCGAGACGCAGCCAAACATCATTCTGATGGACATCAACATGCCGGATATGGACGGCATCCAGGCCACGGAACAGATCGCCACGGCGGTTCCCATGGCTGCCGTGGTCATGATGTCGGTTCAGAGCGAAGCGGACTACCTGCGGCGGGCCATGCTGGCCGGAGCCAGCGACTTCCTGACCAAGCCGGTCTCGGGTGACGACCTCTACAACACCCTGCGCAAGGTCTACGAGCGCAAGCAGGCGATGATCTCAACCATGCCCGTCGCCCCCCAGCCGGGGGCGGCAGGCCCCCGGCCAAGCGGAGCCACGGGTATGCTGCGCACGGCGGAGAAACGCCTGGGGCAGATTCTCGTGATCTACAGCCCCAAGGGCGGGGCCGGCTGCACGACCATCGCCACGAACCTCGCTTCTGGCCTGATGCGCGACGGTACCCGCGTTCTGCTCGTCGACGCGGATGTCCAGTTCGGGGATGTGGGCGTGTTCCTGAATCTGAAAGCTCCGACCACTCTCGCCGACTTGTGCGAGAGCGTCGATGACCTGGACATGGAGCTGGTCGAGAACGTCCTGGTCACCCACGGCAGCGGCTTGCGCGTGCTGCTGTCACCCGAACCCGAACCGGGCAACCTGACGAATCCACTGCCCGGCGAAGCCGTCACCCGCGTCATCGCCAAAATCGCCTCTGCCTACGACTTCGTGATCGTCGATACCGGTCCGCAAATCGACGCCCTGAACGCCGGCCTGTTCGACATCGCGCACAAGATCATGGTGGTGGCCAACCCCACCCTGTCGAGCGTGCGCAACGTGCGCGCCTTGCTCCGCCTTCTCGACGAATCGGAGTATCCGGCCGACAAGACCATGCTGGTGCTCAATCGCGTCATGGACGACAAGGGGCGCGGCGGGCGAGTCACCATCGCCACCGAGCTGATCGAGAAGAACCTGAAGCTGAAAGTTGTTTCGGAGATTCCCAGCGAAGATCGGGTCGTCCTCCATGCAGTCAACCGGGGCGTGCCTGTCATCGCTATCTCCAAGGACCGCAACCGGCCACCCATCAAGGAACTGCTGGATTTGGCGGAGCTGGTGCGGCGCAAGCTCGGCGGCCAGGAAGAGCCTGTGCAGGAAGAGGAAAAGGAACAGAAGACCGGGGGTTTAAGCTGGCTTCGTCGTCCCTAATTCACAAGTGGATTCTATAACCAGGTGAAGGTAAAGCCATGTCTCTGCTAAAGCGGATCGAAAAAGGCAATCAGGGCAATCAACCGGGGGGTGGTCCACAAGGGCCAGGCGGCCCGGGTGGCCCAGCCGCCCCTCATGGCGATCAGGACGAGGAGTCCAGGCTGGCCCAGATGCGCGTTCGCCAGCGCGCCGCGCCAACCGCCGCCGCAGCCGCGCGCGAAAGTTACATGGACATCAAGAGCCGTGTCCAGACCAAACTTCTGGCCGAGCTTGATCCATCGATGGATATGACGCGCCACGCGGAGATCCGCAACACGATGGAGGAGCTGTATACCACCATCCTGGCGGAAGAGAATATCGTCCTGAGCCGGGCGGAACGCACACGCTTGTTCGATCAGATCGTGGCCGAAATCCTCGGCCTGGGGCCGCTGGAGCCGCTCCTGGCGGACGAGAGCATCACCGAGGTGATGGTCAACGGGCCGAAGAACATCTATGTCGAGCGCAAGGGTACTCTGCACCGGGTCAACATCTCGTTTGAGAACGAAGACCACGTCCTGCGCATCCTGGACCGCATCGTCGCGCCGCTGGGCCGCCGTATCGACGAAAGCCAGCCCTACGTAGACGCCCGTCTGGCGGACGGCTCCCGCGTGAACGCGGTCATTCGCCCCATCTCCCTGGTCGGCCCCACGATCACCATTCGTAAGTTCGCCAAGAAACCGCTGACCACGGAAGACCTGATCCGTTTCGGTTCGGTCACCCAGGAAATCGTCGAATTCCTGCGCGCCTGCGTTATCGCGCGCCTGAACGTCATCGTGAGCGGCGGCACCGGCTCCGGCAAGACTACCCTGCTCAACGTGCTTTCGAGCTTCATCCCGGACGGCGAACGCATCATCACCGTCGAAAATGCTGCCGAGCTTCAACTCCGGCAGGAACACGTGATCACGCTGGAAAGCCGCCCGCCCAACATCGAAGGCAAAGGCGAGATCACCATCCAGGACCTGGTGGTGAACTGCCTGCGTATGCGTCCCGACCGGATCGTGGTCGGGGAGTGCCGTTCTGGCGAAGCCCTGGACATGCTCCAGGCCATGAACACCGGTCACGATGGTTCCCTGACCACCCTGCACTCGAACAGCCCGCGCGACTCGATCTCCCGTCTCGAGGTGATGTGCCTGATGTCCGGCATGGACCTCCCGGTGCGGGCTATCCGCGAACAGATCGCGTCCGCCGTGGACCTCATCTGCCACCAGGACCGCATGCGCGACGGCACGCGGAAGGTCACCCGTGTCACCGAAGTCCAGGGCATGGAAGGCGATGTGGTCGTGCTCTCGGACATCTTCGAATTCGAACAGACCGGAATCGAGGCCAACAAGGTGATCGGGCGGATTCGCCCAACCGGCCTGCGCCCGAAATTCATGGATCAGATCGAGGCCGCGGGCATCCATCTGCCGCCCTCGATCTTCGGCATCGGCCAGCGCTACTAGCCGTCTCGCACCATCCCATGAGAAGGCGGGATTGCACCGTTGCCGGCGGGGTATGCTATAATGCAGTCAGAATGAACGGTGCGGGATCCATCCATACCATTCGAGCACGTTTACTGTCAGACCATGTAAGTCACGTCTGTGTGACCGGGTGAAGGCACAAGTATGGATACTCAAACCATCATCATCATCGCCGCTGGGGTGCTCTCGTTCATCATCCTGATCGTCGGCATCATCAGCATCCGCAGAGAGAACAAAGACGTTATCGCGGAACGGTTGGGGCGTTACACCGATTTCGAGCAGGTCGTCGAAATCACCCCGGCCGGCGGCGAGACGGAGGAATCCAGCGCGCTTACCCGCCGGCTCGATCTGGCCTTGAACAACCGCGAGTTCGGCAAGAAGTGGAAAATCGCCCTGGCGAAAGCCGACCTGAAAATCACCGTGGCCGAGTATATGGCCCTGCATGTCATCACCACGATCGGGTTCTTTCTGGTTGGCATCTTCATCCTCTTCAAAGGCAATATCGTCGGTGCGCTGATCGCCGGCGTCATTGGCTTCTTCGCCCCGCGCATCTATGTCAGCCGCAAGCAGAACAAACGCCTGATCCTGTTCGAGACCCAGCTTCCCGATACGATCAGCCTGTGGGTGAACGGCTTGCGCTCCGGTTACAGTGTGCTCCAGGCCATGGAAGCCATTGCCAAGGAGTCGCCCGAACCGACCGCCAGCGAGTTTCGCCGCGTGGTTCAGGAAGTCCAGCTCGGCATCACCATGGAAGATGGCCTGGATCACATGCTCCAGCGCATGACCAGCGACGACCTCGACCTGATCGTCACCGCGGTCAACATTCAGCGCGAGGTCGGTGGTAACCTGGCCGAGATTCTAGATGTGATCGGACATACCATCCGCGACCGCATCAAGCTCAAGGGCGAGATTCGCGTGCTCACGTCGCAGGGACGCTACACCGGCTATCTGATCAGCGGTCTGCCGATCGTGCTGGCCCTCTTCCTGATGGTGATCAACCCGAACTACATGGGTGGCCTCTTCGAAAACCGCATGTGCGGCTGGCCTATGCTGGGTATCGGTCTGGGCCTGATTGGCATGGGCACGGCGGCCATCCAGCGCATCGTCGATATCGACTACTAACACAGGCGAGACTGGTAAGGAGACGACCATGGATCTTCCCGGCATCATCATATTGGTTGTCTTTGGCCTGCTTGTCTTGGGTGGGCTTGTGTATTACGGGATGCGCGACGACGACGATCGCGACCCACTCCAGGCGCGCCTGGCGGAATATGGCGATCGGGAACTGCCGCAGTCCCTGGAAGAGATCGAACTATCGATGCCCTTCCAGGAGCGCATCCTCAAACCGCTCTTCAAGACCATGGCCGCCGCCATCATCCGCTTCACGCCTGAGCGCCAGATCGAGGAGACCCGCCGCCAGCTTGAGCTGGCCGGCAACCCCAACAACTTGGATGCGTCCACCTTCCTGGGGATGCGCGTCGGCGCGACCGTGGCCTTCGCCTTCCTGGCGTTCATGGTGTTCGCCATTCTGACCAAGCAGGCCAACGCAGTTCTATACATCCTGGGCGCAATCGCCCTGGGTTGGTTCCTGCCCTCGCTCTGGCTGAAGGGGAAGATCACCCGCCGCCAGGAGGAGATCGTCAAGGCGCTGCCCGACGCGCTGGACCTGCTCACCGTCTGCGTGGAAGCCGGTCTGGGCTTCGATGCGGCGATGGGCAAAATCTACGAGAAGTGGGATAACCCGCTGGCCGTTGCCTTCGGGCGCGTGCTTCAGGAAATCCAGCTCGGCAAGCTGCGCCGCGAAGCGATGCGCGACATGGCGAACCGGATGGACGTGCCGGATGTCACCAGCTTCGTGGCGGCCATTATCCAGGCCGACCAGTTGGGCGTGAGTATGGCCAAAATCCTGCGCATCCAGTCGGACCAGATGCGCGTCAAGCGCCGCCAGCGCGCCCAGGAAAAGGCCCATCAGGCCCCGGTCAAGATGATGATCCCGATGGTGCTCCTGATCTTCCCGTCGATCTGGCTCGTGCTGCTCGGCCCGTCCATCATCATTCTGCTCGAAACCAACATCTCGTTCTAGCCGGTCAGGGTCGTCTGTGTCCAATCCACTCGCTGCCGGAACAGGCAGACGAGCGTTGACTCTTTCCGGGTGGACGCTCGTCCAGACTCATCTCCTCGACCCACTTCTGAATCTGGTGTATCCACCAGTCTGCGTGGGCTGCGGGCGCGTCGGAGCGCTGCTGTGCGACGGCTGCCGGGCCAGCCTGGAACGGAATGCCCCCATCCTGGACGAGCAGCCGCTCCCGCCCATCGCCTCGGTCACGGCGATCGGCGCGTTCGCGGGGATTCTTCAGCAAGCCGTCCATGCCCTCAAATACGAGGGAATGACCGATCTGGCGGAGCCGCTGGGCAGCCTTCTGGCAGCCCGACTGAGCGCCGCCGCGTTGCCCCCCAGCCTGATCGTGCCCGTGCCCCTGCACGCCAGCCGCCTCGCCCAGCGCGGCTACAACCAATCCGCGCTGCTCGGCCGGGTGCTCTCCACGGCGCTGGCCTGGCCGTTCGATCCCGCACTGCTTCTCCGGCAGAGAGCGACCGCCAGCCAGGTGGGCCTGAACTACCAGGGCAGACAGGAGAATGTACGTGATGCCTTCATGGTAACGGACTCATCGGTAGTCGAAGGCCGGGATATCCTGCTCGTGGACGACGTCTATACTACCGGAGCCACGCTGCACGAGTGCGCGCTCAAGCTGGAGGAGCGCGGCGCGCGAACCATCCGGGCCGCCGTCGTCGGAAGAGCCGGATCGACCGGTATGTCCTGAGCTTGTTGACCGTAGTGCGTTATCCCTGTGCTATCCACGAAAGGAGCAAGTCATGGAGGTCCAGATTCGCACCAGGAATGTGGAGTTGAAGCCGCGACTGCGGGACCACATCGAGAAGAAAACCGGCAAGTTGGACCGCTATTTGCCCAATATCGTCGATGCGCAGATTGACCTCGCCCTGGAGCGCCAGAAGCAAGGGGGAGAACGAGCCGTCGCCCAGCTCACCGTGCGCGACCGGCGCGGCACGATTCTACGGGCGGAGGACAAGAGCCAGGCGGACATCTTCGCCGCGGTCGATATCGTTCTGGACAAGATGTACCGCCGTATCCGCAGTTACAAGGGCAAGAAGCAGCGTCACGGCGGCGAGCGCTATGCCGAGCTGGAGCCGGAGCTGGCCGCGGCCGAGCCGGTTCCCGGCGAAAAGCCAATCGAGCCGGACGAAGAAAAGGCCGAAGTCGTGCGCCGCAAGGTCGTCCGGGTGACACCGATGACCGAAGAGGAAGCCATCGAGCAGATGGAGCTGCTGGGCCACGATTTCTTCATCTTCCTGACCAAGGACAGCCACGAAATCAGCGTGGCCTACCTGCGGGAAGACGGCAACTACGGCATCCTGGAACCGCAGATCGACTAGTCGTGCCGCGATTCAACTCACTTGGAACTGGACCACAACCGCCGGGGGCTGCGCAGCCCCCGGCGCGCTGAAAGCAACGGCAATGCCTACTTCCACAACCGGCGCCATTATTCTGGTCGGGCCAGGCGGCCCCACCCCACAGGAACAACTCGTCGCGCGCGCCCAGCAGGCCAGTGCGCTCGACCTGATCGATACCCTGCTGGCTCAAGGTCTGGAGCCGGTGATCGTCGCGGCTCCCACAGACGGCTGGCTGCCCGCCGGGAGCGGCGTGATCTTCGATCCAGACCCGCCGGGCCAGCCCTTCCACTTCGGCAAACGTCTGGCCGATCTCATCCACCGCTACGCGCTGTCCCACCTCATGGTCTTCGGAGGCGGCAGCGCCCCCTTCGTGGATGCCAGCCTGATTGAGACGATGGCGCAGCTCATGGATCAGGCGGTCCACCGGCCGGGCGGCCGGATTCCTTCCCACATGGCGCTGACCAACAACAAACACTCCAGCGATTGGGTGGCCTTCACCCACGCGGACGAGGCGCTCGCCCTGATGAACGACGCCGACCGGGATAACAGCCTGGCCTGGCTGCTCGACCAGTCAGGCCGGTACGACGTGCGCGTCGTGACCGGGCTGCGTCCCACCGCCGGATTCGATCTGGACACGCCCTCCGACCTGGCCCTGGCCGCCTGCCATCCCGACTGCCCGCCGCGCCTCGCGGCCGTGCTCCAGGACTCGCGCCTGGGCGCCCTGCCGGTGCGGGACATCGCGTGCATCGCCGCCACCCCGGAATCGAACCTGACGCTGATCGGGCGCGTCGCCCCCCTGCCCTGGCAGGCGCTCAACAAGGTCACTCACTGCTGGGTGCGCGTCTTCGCCGAGGAACGAGGCATGGTCGCCAGCGGCCGTCTGCAACGCGGCGAGGTCAAATCGCTGCTGGGGGAGATGATCCGGAAAGACGGGGCCTACGCCTTCTTCGCGACCCTGGCCGGGCTGAGCGACGCGGCTATCATCGACTCGCGGCCCATCATGGCCTCCCTGGGCCTCTGGCCCTCGGACGCCGATCGCTTCGCCTCCGACCTCTACATGGCCGAGGCCATCCACGATCCCTGGCTGCGTGAGTTCACCCAGGCAGCGGCGGAAGCGCCCATCCCGATCCTGCTGGGTGGGCACAGCCTCGTCTCCGGCGGATTGTATGCCCTGGTGGAGATTATCGAGCGGCAGGCCTACTGACCGGCCTCAGGCTCCCCGGTCGCGCGCCAGATCGGCCAGCTTTCGGTGTTTGAGCCATTCGTACCAGGCCATGAGCAGGCTCATACGCAGGCCGTGCAGCCCATCCCGGTAGCCTTGCAGAGTCACGAACCGCCAGTAGAACTGGCGCATTGGCTGGGTGATCGACTTCCTGAAGCTGGGCCGCACCCCCTGCTCGAACAGGATGCCCGCGTCGATGGCCGCGTAGCGCCGCTGCTTGGCGACGAAGTGCGCCAGATCGCGGTAGTTGTAATGGATGAACGGCTCCTGGAGGTACCCCAGCGGTCCGTCGAGAATCACGACCTCGTGCACCGGACGGGCGGGATCGTACCGGGCGCTGGCCCGGTGCAGCAGGCGAGTCTGGTAATCCGGATACCAGCCGGCATGCCGGGTCAGGTGGCCAAAGATGTAGTTGTGACGCGGGATGCCGTACCCAACCGCGTCGGGAGCCGCGATCACCCGCCGGACTTCGGCCGCCAGCCCTGGCGTGACCCGCTCGTCCACGTCGATGAACAGCACCCACTCGGCCGTCGTGGAATCCAGCGCCGCGTTGCGCTGGCTGGCGTAGTCGTCGAAGCGGCGCTGGCACGTCCGCGCCCCGGCTGCCTCGGCCGCCGCAATCACCTGGGCCAGCACCGGGCTGCCCGAGTCGATGAAGACGATCGTCTCGTCGGCGAAGGCCGCGCTCTCGATGCAGGCGGACAAGTGATCCAGTTCGTCCCGGCACAGGATAATCGCAGCCAGAGTCGTCATAGCGCCGCCACCGTGCGGTAGGCCTCGATCAGCGCGGCCCGTCGCGTCTCGTCGAGGCTCGAATCCCGCCGGGCCTGGGCGATCCTGCGCCGCATCCCCAGCCGCACGATCCCGCGAATAGCCAGCACCCTGAGCGGGGAGTAGTGCTTGGTATACAGCTTGAACCGGCTGCGCCACAGATTGACGACGCTGGCCGGGCGAATCTGGGACGTACTCTGCCCTTCAAGGTGGGTGATGCGTGCCGCCGGGACGCACAGAATCCGCCAGCCCGCCTTGCGGATGCGCATCGCCCAGTCGACTTCCTCGCAGTACATGAAGAATTGCTCGTCGAACATCCCGGTCTGCCGGATGACCTCGCGGCGCAGCATCATCGTCGCCCCCAGCGTGTGGTCGACCGGGAAGGGCCGCGCTCCGTCGTACAGCGTGCGCGGATAGCGCCCGTTCAGCGCGCTTTCGTAGAAGCGGCCCGGCATCGGCAGCAGATCGAACATGGTCTGCCAGATACCCGGAAAAGCGAAGGCGCTGTGCTGGAAGCGCCCATCCCCATACGCCAGCCGCGCTCCAACCAGCCCGTTGCGCTCGTCCGCGAACAGCGCGTCATACAGGGCGCGCACCGCGCCCGGCTGCACCAGCGTATCCGGATTGAGCAAAAAGACGGCGCGAGGAAGCGCCTCTGGCGGATGGCTGCCAAAGCCAATCGCCCGCAGCGCCAGGTTGTTGCCGCCCGCAAAGCCGAGGTTGTCCGTGCTGGCAATCAGGTGTACCGCCGGAAAGTGCTCGCGCACTGCGTCGGCCGTACCATCCGCCGAGGCGTTGTCCACCACCCACACCGCAGCGTCCAACCCGGCGGCCTGGGTGTCTTCGATCAACGTCCGCAGGGCGTCCAGCACCAGCCCGCGCACGTTCCAGGTGACGATGACAGTCGCAAGGTCCACGAACGGCTATTCTCCCAACAGGGTCAGGTCCAGGCCGCTCGACTGAAGAAAGGCCCGCAGGTCGGCAAAATCGCTCTCGTCCACCCGCGCCAGGCTGTCCTGCTGGAGAATCGCCGCCAGGGTTTGCTTGTGCTCGCTGCTGGCCGCGATCTGGAAGAAGACGTCGGTCAGCGGAATCCGCACGTTGAGCGGCACCGTCTGGGAATAGACCAGGATGCCATACGGCAGCTCCGGCGAGGACTGCACGACGGCCACCCTGTCGCGCAGATCGTCCAGGGCGCGCAGCTCGCTGCCGGCCCGGTTGGGGAAGTAGCGGTTGGGGACGGCCCCGGCCTGGCACTCGTCGTTGTAGATGGCCGAAATGATCGCGTCCGAGTCGGCGACATCCAGCACGCCCTCCAGCCCATACAGAGGGTCCACCCCCGCCGCTTGCAGCATCAGCCCTGGGACGAGCCAGGTCGCCACGTCCTCGCTGCTCAAGCGGCACAGGGTCTGCCCGGCCAGCGCGCCGATGTCCTCAGCGGTCACTTCGTCCCCGGCCAACTCGGCGCTGATCAGCAGGTCGACCCGATACCCGGTTGCATTCGCGCGCCTCACCTGGAGCGCCGGGTCGGCGCAGCCCTGGATCGCGGCCACGCCATAGGTCAGCCCATCCAGCCAGCCGGCCACCGGCTCGGCCCCGCACAGGCGGGCCGAGATTTCGCCGTAGCTGTCCACCAGCTCGATCTCGACCACCAGTCCGGTCAGTTCCTGGATAAGCTCGCCCAGGGCCTGAGCGCTGCCCGCCGAAGCGCGGCGCGTGCCTTCGGGCCGCATCAGGATCGTCAGCGGGTTGTCTTCCGAAGCCAGCGGGACTGCGGTCGGGACAGGTGGCAGCGGAGTCGAACGCGGCGTCGCGGTCGCGGTCGGCAAGGGCGTTGGAGGGGGCGTCGACGGGCCGCCGCAGGCCGCCAGGATCAGACCGCCCAGGAGTGACAGCAGCAGAAAAGCGTTCAGCGCAGTCCAACGCTTCATAGGTCTATCCCCCGTACAATCGCAGTGGTGCTGAGGGTATGGTACAGGCAATCACACGGCTCGGCAACCGCCGGGCCGGGCCGACGCGCCATCTCCTAGTCGTCCCCATCCGCCGCCGCCTCGAACGCCGGGTCGGGCACAATCTCGACCCAGCGCCGGTCCACGTCGGCCTGGACAACCGCGACGTCTTCGTGAATCAGCCCGATCCAGCACGGCTGCGGATTGCGCTGGGACACGATCTCGGTCAGGCGCACCGCGCCCCAGACCACCGCCTGCGCGCCGGGCGGCAGATAGTAATAGGTCTCGCCGTTGGCCTCGACCACGTCGAGCTGGTCGGTGGGAGCCAGCGCCCAGCGCCAGGGGTAACTGCTGGCGGTCGTGTCGCATTCCAGGCCAACCCGCCACGCGCCCGATTGCTCGAACCACCCGATCCCGCTGGCGCGCTGTTCCTGCTGGTAGACCGTGCCGGGCGGCGGGCCGCTGGTGCGCAGGCCGACGCTGCCATCGTTGGTGATCGTCAGGCGGAACACCAGCAGGTCGCCCTGGCGAACTACCTCGCTGTCGGAGATACTCGACTCGATCCCTTCGGGGACCGGAAGCAGCTCCCCGACGTGCTCGGCGTCGGTGAAGTAGGCCTCGTCATAGGGCAGCGTGTCGTAGAATACGGTCGTGCCCGACGGCTGGGGGTACACCGCCCCAAGCGGGTATCCGCCGTCCCGGATCGAGAGCGCGGCCGTCCGCCGGACGCGCTGGCCGGTCGCATCTTCCGCCAGGGCGACCAGGGTGTAATCGCCATCGTCGGGCGGCTCGCGGCCGTTGTCGATCCCGCCGTCGTAATCGAAGACGTGCAATCCGGCCGCCCCGACCTCCAGCCCCTGATTGACTTCGGTCACGTAGGCGCGCTCGGCCATCCCCTCCAGATACATGGTCAGCGTGGCATCCCTGGTCAGGTAGACATTGATCGCCACCCGGTCGTCGATGCCGTCCTGGTTGGGCGTGAACAGCGTGGGGGACACGGACAGCCCGGCCAGGTCCGGCAGACTCGAATCGGCCTCGGCAATTGCCAGCGGGCCGGTGACTTCCATCGTTTCGCCATCGTCGGCCACGGCGCGCAGCCGCCACGTGTACTCACCATTTGGGAGCAGCCGCGTCTCAACCTCGCCCTGCACCGCCTCGCCCGGCAGCGTATACCCCTGGACAATGCCGCTGAACTGCACCCGGTAATCATCCGGTACGCGGAGTTGGGAATCACGGAACACGTATTCCCGCCCGTCCTGCCCGGCAAAAGTGATGGAGATCGTCGCGTTGCGGGTCAGGGTATAAGTGAAGATCGCCACGTCCCGATCGCCATCGGCGTTCGGGGTGATCTGGCTATCCGAAAACGCCGCGCCGTCGATCAACGGGCGGGCGGGCTGCACGATCTGGATGCCAATCACAAGGACGATCGCGGCGGCGACCAGCGCCGCCAGCAATGTCAACAGGCGCGAAATCTGCATGGCTTTCGCCTCCTCTCACAGCGGCGGAAGTGTAGCGCGACTCGCCACAAAGGAGCAACCTACACACAACGGCACCCGTCTCAGGCGCGTCTAGGGTTCCGGAGTAGCGACGCCTCCCACCCAGCCCAGCACCCGAATCTGGCCGCGCAGGCTGCCGGTTTCGTTGACCGCGCCATAGCCGGTCGGGCTGGCGATGTACAGGTCCAGCCGCCCGTCGATCTGCGGGTTGATGCCGGAGTAGGCCAGCCAGACGCCATCCGGAGAAAATGCCGGATCGCAGGCGGTCGGCGGCGGATTGGCGCTGGAGACAATCTCGAAATTGCCCGTCAGGACCGTCAACCCATAGGGGCACTGCCCGCTGCGCCCGCCCACCGCGATCCGGGAGCCATCCGGACTCCAGATGATGTGCACCGCGTAACGCGCGAAGTTGAAGCGATCCAGCCTCCCCAGCTCCGCCCCGGCCTGATCCATCAGCACCAGGTTGGAGGTCCCCCCGGCCTGCTGGAACGCCACGCGGGAACCATCCGGTGACCAGCGTTCGACCAGGTAGAACGTCCCCGCGTCCCCTTGCAGGGTATGCCGGCTGGCCGAGCCGGTCATGATGTCGGCCAGCCACAGGTAGCGGAAGTCATCCCCTCGCACGAAGCTCCCCGTCCCAAACGCGATCAGGCGGTCGTTGACCCAGTAGGGCGGCTCGGAGATCAACTCGCTGCTAAGTTGCCGGATATCGCCGGTTTGCGTGTCGTACAGGTACAGGCCGCCGCCGGTTGGCCCGTTCGGATACGCCTCGTAACAGCCCGCGCCCGGCTCCCAGCTTGGGCAGGCCTCCCGGTCGGAGACGAACGCGATGAAGCGCCCTCCCGGCGACCAGACCGGCCACCAATCGAAGGATGGCTGCGGCGTGATGCTGCGCAGGTCCGTGCCGTCCGCGTTCATCAGGTACACGTCCATGTCGTAGGCGGTCGCCAGCCCAATCGCAATCTGGCGGCCGTCCGGCGACCATTGCGGCGGACTGAGGAAGCCGCGCTGCGTCAGGCTGTCCAGCCGGAGCAGGCGCGAGCTGACGCCAATCGTCAGGTCGAACACGTACAACCCGCCGGTCTGGGCGGCCGGATCGTTCTGCAGGAAGTAGGCGACACGATCCCCGGTCGGCGCCCAGTACACGTGGTCGTCCGTGGTCGAAGGAATCTGGAGCACGGCCACCCGTTCCCCGCTGCGCGGGCTGACCAGGTAGAGCGTTTCGACGTTGGTCGCCGGCTGCGGCGTGCGCGGATCGCCAACGCCGTCCCGGTCGTTGATATTCACGAATGCGACCCACGGCTCGTCCAGCGCCTCCCCCAGGGGAGCCGGGACGTCGGCCATTGTCCAGTTGTCCCCCGCGAAGCTCAGGGTCGGCAGGCCGGTCGGCGTCGGGGTCGGGGTATCGCTGGCGGTGGGAGTCGGAGTCGGCGTGTCCGTCGCCGTGGGCGAGGCCGTCGGCGTGGCCGACGGAGTCGGGGTATGGGTCGGAGTCCCGGTCAGGGTCGCGGTCAGCGTCGGGCTGGGCGTGGGCGTCGCCGTCGGCTCGACCGGCGCGCAGGCCGCCAGCAGTAAGACCAGACTCAGGCCGGCCATCCACAGGCGGCGGCCCGGTTTTCGCACGGAATAGTTCCCAGCCCAAACAGACATTTGCAGTCGCATAGAAGGCTATCTCGAAATAGATTAAGCGAAAGACAGATGGCTCACTTCTTGAGCACGTAGTAGGAACCGCGCTTCTGACCCATCTTGATCAGGATGCCCTTATTCACCAGATCGGCCAGATCGCGGCGAATCGTCTCCTGGTGCACGTCCGGGCACAGCTCCTGCAGGTCCTTGTTGGTGATGCGCGGGTTGCCACGATTGACGAGGAAATCGAGGGCATATTCCTGGCGCGGGTTGACTTCAACCCCCTTGTATTCACCCCCGAACGCGTTGAGCGGAGCCAGGGGCGCGCTGGGCGCATGGCTGCGGTTGCGGAGCGTGACGCGCACTCCGCCGTCGGTTTCTTCGAACGAGGGGAAGGGCAGCCCCTGCTGCTCCATCAGGGCGATCACCCGGTCGACCCCGTACCCCAGGCGCTCGATGAATCCCATGTCGGAAAGCACCTGGACAACGATCGGGTTGCGAGAAAAACGCTCTTCCACGATGTTTTCGATCGTCACCGGCCCCGGCAGGCCGCCGGGACTGGTCACCTCCATCCGGTCGGCGAAGATGTACAGCCGCACCCCATCGCCCTGGATGCTGTAGTCGCGGTGCGCCACCGCGTTGACCACGATCTCGCGCGCGGCTTCCATAGGGTACTCGAAGGCTTCCCCGCGGGCCATCTCCGCGCCCATCTGAATCTGCTTGCGCAGGTGATCCGCCAGAAAAGCCTGGACGCGGCGCAGTTGAGCCGGCAACGCCCCGGCAATGTCCTCCCGTACGAAGGTGTCGCCCATCGCCTCTCCGGCGAAACGTGCGGCGGTGATGTCCGAGCCACGCAGGATTTCCTGCGGCGTCTTGCCGAACAACAGGATTCCGGCATTGGTCGGCACGATCTCCCCCGCCGGGGTCGTGACCAGACAGCCTCGCTTCAGCAAGACTTCCCTGGGAGACAGCCCGCTGAACACGTCCAGCGCATTCACATAACTCTCGACCTGCGTCCAGTCCAGATCGTCGAGAGTCGCGCCGCGCGCGGCCTCCTCTTCGAAGCTGACGTCGCCGCGCGCGATCAGGATTTGCCGCAGGGAGCGCGCGTCGAGAATCTGATTCTGGGCCTCCTGGCGCACCAGAAAGCGGCCGTCGTAGGCATACACATGCGGCAGCCCGCGTGGAACGGTCACCACCAGCAGGGTGAACTGGCCGATCTTGACCTTTTGCGCCAGGGGGATGATCAGCGGCGGCGTCGTGGCGAGGGTCGCGCGCAGCACCCGGTCGATCGCCGCGTCGGGATCGTCCACCCCGACGATCTGATCGGTGCGCGGCGCGATTCCCAGCAATACGGTCCCGCCCTGGCTGTTGGCCATCGAAACCAGGAGCGGGGCAATGTCCTCGACCGGGGCGCGTCCGGGCAGCCAATCGACGTCGGCCGACCGGCCGGCGCTGATCAGACCAAGCACATCCTGTTCGCCAATGACCACTGTCGCGCTCATGGATCGCTACACCTCTGGCTGTGTGTCCTCCGCGCCGCCGGCTGCTTCCGAGTCAGGATCGGGTTCCGGAGCCGGGAGCGGCGGCAGCAGAACTCCCTCCAGCACGGTATCCACGTGATCCACGACTTCCAGCTTCAGCTCCCGCAGCACGCGGCGCGGGATGTCCTCCAGGTCCTTGCTGTTCTTGGAGGGCATGAAGAAGTGCGTCAATCCGGCCCGGTGGGCCGCCAGCAGCTTCTCCTTCACCCCTCCCACCGGCAGCACCCGGCCGCGCAGCGTGATCTCGCCGGTCATGGCGACCTCGCGCCGCACCGGCCGCCGGGTCAGCGCCGAGATCAGGGCCACCGCCATCGTCACCCCCGCCGACGGCCCATCCTTGGGAATCGCGCCTTCGGGAATGTGGATGTGCATGTCCGTGTCGTCGAAAATCTCCGGGTCGATCCCCAGCTTCTCGGCCCTGGAGCGGGCATAGGAGAGCGCCGCCTGGGCCGATTCACGCATCACCTCGCCAAGCTGGCCGGTCAGTTGCAGCTCGCCCTTGCCGGGCATCAGCGCCGCCTCGACGACCATGATGTCGCCGCCGGCTTCCGTCCAGGCCACGCCCGTCGCCACCCCGACCTGATCCGTATCCTCGATCCGGGTCGCCAGAAAGCGCGGCGGGCCGAGGAACCGCGACAGCGTATCCGCCCGCACCCGGCGGGGGAACGACTTGCCCTCCGCCACCTTGCGCGCGATCTTCCGGCACACGTTGGCGATCTCGCGGTCCAGATTGCGCACGCCTGCTTCGAAGGTGTACGACTCGATCATCTCTTTGAGGGCGCTGTCCTCGATGCGGATGCCGCTTGGCAGCAGGCCGTGCGCCTTCAACTGCTGTGGAAGCAGAAACCGGTGCGCGATCTCCAGCTTGTCTTCTTCAGTGTAGCCCATGAACTCGATGACTTCCAGCCGGTCCAGCAGGGCCGGCGGCAGCGGATCGAGGTAATTGGCGGTGGTGATGAACATCACCCTGGACAGGTCGTAGGGCACTTCGAGATAGTGGTCGCTGTAAGCGTGATTCTGCTCCGGGTCAAGCACTTCCAGCAGGGCCGAGGCCGGATCGCCCCGGAAATCCTGTCCCAGCTTGTCGATCTCGTCCAGCATGAACACCGGGTTAATCGTCTTGACCCGCCGCATGGTCTGGATGATCCGGCCCGGCAGCGCGCCGATGTAAGTGCGCCGGTGGCCGCGAATCTCGGCCTCGTCCCGCACGCCGCCCAGGCTGACCCGGATGAATTCCCGGCCCAGCGCCTCGGCGATGCTGCGCCCCAGTGACGTCTTGCCGGTGCCGGGCGGCCCCACGAAACACAGAATCGGGCTGCGCGCCTCGTCGGGGGCCAGCTTGCGCACCGCGATGTGCTCCAGGATGCGCTCCTTGGCCTTGGGCAACCCGTAGTGGTTGCCTTCCAGCACCCTGGCCGCGTTGGCGATGTCGAGGTTGTCGTCGTTCTGCGCGGCCCACGGCAGGCTGATCAGCCAGTCGATGTACGTCCGGATCATACCCACTTCGGGGGCCATGGGGGAGAGCATCGACAGCCGGCTCAACTCCTTGGCGACCTTGTCCGCGATCTCCTCCGGCAGCCCGGCCTCGTCGATCTGGTCTTGCAGCTCGTTCAGTTCCTGCTGAAAGACGTCGCTTTCTCCCAGTTCGGACTGGATGACCCGCATCTGCTCGCGCAGGAACATCTCGCGCTGGCCCCGATCGACCTCGCGCTGCACCTGGGACTGGATTTCGTCCTCAAGTTGGAGCACGTCCAGCTCGCGCCCCAGGTAGACCCCCACCTTGCGCAGACGTTCAGCCGGATTGCCGATCTCCAGGACGGTCTGGCGCTCCTCCAGGCTCAAGTTGAGGGTGGAAGCGATGGCGTCCGCCAGCCAGCCCGGATCATCGATGTTGAGAGCGTAGATATACGCTTCCTCGGGAATGTTGTGATTGAGGTTGACGCACTTCTCGAACAGCGCCAGGACGGCCCGCATGTGGGCCTGCGTCTGGCGCGATACCTGGCTGACGTAGCTCTCGGCGATCGGCCGCACCCGCGCCACGATGTAGGGCTTCAGAGACACGATCTCGACGACCTCGACCCGCCGCCGGCCCTGAGCCAGCACGCTCATCGTGCCGTCCGGCATGCGCATCAGGCGGCCCATCGCGATTTCGGTCCCCATGGTATACAGATTGTCCGGCGTGGGGGACGACTCGCCGGGGTCGCGCTGCGCGACCCCGATCACGGTCTGTGTGTTGGCCTGCGCCGCCTGAATCGCCTGCAAGGACGATTCACGCCCCACGAACAGGGGCGTCACCATGTTGGGATACACCACCATGTCCCGCAGCGGGATCAGGGGCGCTTCGATCAGACCGTTCTCGTCTGGCTCCGCGTTCTTGACGTCGTAGAAGTCGTTCTCGCCATAACCCATGATAAACATGATCTCAACCACTCCAGCCCACAGCCTGAACGGCCGGGCTATTCCAGTAACAGTCGCTCCAACAGTGCGGGATCATAGTTCACGGCCTGTCCGGGGGGCAGCCCCAGGCAGTCCCGCGCTTCGCCGATGATGAACAGGGACCCGGTGACGACCACCACCCCATCCGGGCCGGTTAGCGCGCGCGCGCGGCGCAGCGCCTCGCCAACCACCGGGACCGCCTCGATCGTTACGTGAAAACCCACCCCAGCCGCCTGCTCCTCCAGAACCTGGAGCGCCATGGCCCGGGGATGGACCGCCTGGGCCAGCAGGAGGTGATCCACCTGGGGCAGCAGCGCGTGGAACATCCCGGTCACGTCCTTGTCGGCGGACGCGCCAAAGACCAGCGCCAGCGGCCGCCGGCCCGGAAAGACCTCCTGAAGAGTCTCGCGCAGGCAGTCCGCCGACGCGCCGTTGTGGGCCGCGTCCAGCACAACCCAGGGATTCTCCGCCACAATCTCGAAGCGCCCCGGCCAGTTGGCATTCAGCAACCCGCCGCCTTGCACGACCGGAGGAATCGCCAGCCCGGCCCGCCCGGCGATCTCCAGAGCAGCCAGCGCCGCGCTGGCGTTGAGCACCTGGTGCTTGCCCAGCAAGGGCGTCACGTAACGGCGCGGCAACTCGCCGGCAGGCCCCGCCAGAAAATCCTGTCCATGGCGCGTGCTGCGTCCCGGCTGGATCAGCCAGTCGCGGCCGATGACCGTCAGAGGCGCGCCGCGCTCGGCCGCGACGGCCGCCAGCACCTCGGCCGCTTCGGGCGGCTGGGGAGCGCTGACCACCGGCACGCCGGGCTTGATGATCCCGGCCTTTTCCGCGGCGATCTGCGCCAGGGTATTGCCCAGCAGATGCATGTGATCGTAGCTCAGGCTGGTGATCACGGACACGAGGGGCGTGACTACGTTGGTCGCGTCCAACCGCCCGCCCAGCCCAACCTCCAGGATGACTGCGTCGACCTGTTGGCGGGCGAAGTACAGCAGCGCCAGCACGGTGATCAGCTCGAACCATGTCAGCCCCTCGATCCGGTCGGCGAAGGGCTTGATCTCCGCCAGCAGCGCCGCAAGCGTATCCGGGTCAATCATCGACTCGTTGATTCGGAAGCGCTCGCGGAAATCCTGAAGATGCGGGGACGAATACAGCCCGGCGCGCAGCCCGGCCGCCTGCAATGCCGCCAGGCAGTAAGCGCCGACCGAGCCTTTGCCTTTCGTGCCGGTGATGTGAATGATCGGGTAGTCGCGGTGTGGATTGTCCAGTTGAGCCAGCAAGGCCACCGGACGATCCAGGTTCATTACTTCAGGCGCATACCGGACTTCGCGCCGAATCTCATAATTGACGAAACTGTACAGATAGTCGAGAGCTTCTTCGTAGCTCCACATGTAGGCGGATGGCTCCCAGGCTGAACGGATGGGCAATGCCGGTGCACAAACTAAGACGGCCTATACTACCCTTCCCTGGGTCGCCCGACAAGTCACAATTCGCGGGTTTCTTCGTGAGAATAAGCGCCCGGGCTGGCCGGTTTTTCGGCCGGTTTGCCGGCCGGTTCGTCCGCCGGAGCGGCGGAATCGGCGACCAGGTCATCCTCGTCGGTCACGAAGAATACGCGCAGATTGAGGTTCCCCAGGCTGACCTCGCTGGCGTTGTTCAGCGCATGGCGCTCGTTGGGGTTGAGCTTGACACCATCCACGCGCGTGCCGTTGCTGCTCTCCAGGTCTTCGACCGAGAACCCCCCGGCCTCCCGATAGAGCGCCGCATGCACCCTGGAGACCCCGGCTTCGAACGCGCCGTAGCGATCCAGGTCGACGTGCGGACGGGGAACGTACCCGCTGCCTCGCCGCCCGACCGTGACCCGGTCGGGCACGACCACGGCCAGCGGCTCGTCGTACCCCGCGACAAACAGCACCAGCGCGTCCCGGCGCACTTCGGCGGGCATCGCGCGCAGGGTATCCGTCCCATCCAGGTGCTTGGTGCGCATGAAGAGGATGCGCGCCTCGTTCCACTGGATCAGGGACGTCACCACGCGTACCAGCTCGCGGATGCTGACCGGCTTGCCGAGAAAGACGTCCGCCCCGGCCTCGATCGCGTCAACCATGTTTGACCGGGTCACTCCGGCCGTGACGACGACGATTGGGATATCGCGCTGGGCAACGTCGCGCCGGACATACCGGCACAGCTCCAGGCCGTGAATGTCGGGCAGCATCAGGTCGAGGATGATCGCGCTGGGGGCCTGGGTATTCAGGAAGCGAATGGCGCTCACCACCTCGTGGCAGATGAATGGCACGTAACCGGCCCGCTCCATCACCAGCCGGAAGATCTCGGCGGTTTCCACCTCGTCCTCAACGACCAGCACCGGCTGTCCGCTGCCGGCGGGCCGAGGCGCGGCCGCCGGGGAGTGATAGTAGGTGATCTTGGCTTCTCCTGGCGCGGAGAGGATGTTGAGCTGGATTTCCAAAACGCCAACTTGGAGAATCGAACCGCTGGCGAGGAGTTGAGGCGCCCCCGACTCGACCGGGACTCCGTTCAACAAGGTGGGACGGCCGCTGCCCATGTCAACCAGGTTGAGCTGCTCGCCATGCGTGAAAATGGTCACATGCTCAGGCGCAACGCCAAGCTCCATCGCATCCCACATCGCCAGATCGATGTCTGGGGTGATGTCCTTGGACTTATCGCTCCGGCCGACAACTACCCGGTCCCCAATCGACCGGGTGATCGCATTGGCCGTTTGAGGAATCCGCAACTCCAGCAGCCAGGTTCCGCCCTCGTCGTCCATCCACACTCACCCAGCGCAGCCGCGCGACACAAGGATTGGATATTCTTAGGCACAGCATATCACAGAACCGATTGGGCGGCATGCGCCCTGCCCCCTTCACATCTGCTGGAGCCAGACGAACGCATAGGGCGCCAGCACGATCGCCGGACCAAACGCCAGCGAGCGGCCCGACGCCAGATCGCGGACGCGCATCCCGCCGGACCAGCCGGGCGCCAGGTCTCCCGTCCGGATCGTCTGTTCCTGCTCCGAGAAGTTGGCCAGGATCAGGATATTGTCGTGCCGGAGATAGCCGAACACGTGTGTATTGCCCGTCTCCAGGAACGTGGTATGCCCGTTGGCAAACGCGGGCAAGGACTGACGCACCCGGATCAGGCTGCGTAGATTCTGGAACACCCGGCTGGGGATCGTCCCCGCAATCGATCGCTCCGCGGCCCGTTCCCAATCGAACTGGGGCCGGTGAACCCAGCGGCTGTCAACCGCTTTGGCCGGATCGTCCCGATAGCTGTAGTCGTTGAGGGTGGCCAGCTCGTCCCCCAGGTAGAGCAGCGGAATGCCGCCGATGCTCAGGATGATGCTGTGGATCAGAAGAATCCGGCGGATGGCATGCTCGGTATACAGAGGATCGTTCAGGTTGAGCGCCTGCTCCAACCCGGCCAGGGAAGCCGCCATGCCCGAAATCCGCATGTCCTGGTTGCGCGGGTTGTAGTTGAAGGGCAGCCCAGTCGCAAAACTCCCGGCAAAGCGGCCGGTGTAGAACATATTCAGGAACTGGCGGTGATCGAATCCGCGCACGCCGATCTCCAGCGCGTCTTCGTCCGCGAAGCTCCAGCCAATGTCATCATGACAGCGCACGTAATTGACCCAGGTGCAGTCCGGATCGATCGAGAAGCGTTTGATCATCGACTGCCGCAGCAGGCGCACCTCGCGCGTCGCAAGCGCCTCCCAGAGCAGATTCATCAGGGTCGGGTTGTAAGAGATCGGGCATTCCTCCGCGCTGATGTACTGGGCCACGAAGTCCGGGTGGACAATCGCCTCGGACTTGAACACCATCGCCGGGGCCGCGATCTGCACCAGAGCGTTGAAGGCCCGGATGATCTGGTGCGCCTGGGGCAGATTCTCGCAGACCGTGCCCATTTGCTTCCAGACAAACGCCACTGCGTCCAGCCGCAGCACCTCGACGCCCTGGTTCGCCAGGAAAAGCATCTCCTCCAGCATAGCCTGGAAGACCGCCGGATTGGCGTAGTTGAGGTCCCATTGAAACTGGCGGAAGGTCGTCCAGACCCATTTCTGGATGGCCGGAACGTAGGTAAACGAGCCGGGGTCCTGTTCGGGGAAAATCTCGCGCAGGTGGCGCTCGTACTGGTCGGGGATCGTGCGATCGTCGTACATCAGATAGTACGCCTGATAGTCTTCTTCTCCGGCCAGCGCGCGTCTGGCCCACTCGTGCTCGTTCGAGGTGTGGTTGAACACAAAGTCCAGCACGAGGCTGATCCCCCGAGCGCGCAAGTCGCGCGCCAGCGCCGCGAGATCGGCCATCGTCCCCAGGTCGGGCCGCACCTCACGGTAGCTGCTGACGGCATACCCGCCGTCGTTGTTCTCCTCCGGCACCTTGAACAAAGGCATCAGATGCAGATAGGACAGGCCCAGCTCTTCGAGATACGGCAGCCGCTCGCGCACGCCTTGCAGATCGCCGGCGAAGAGATCGACGTAACACACCCCGCCCACCATCCGCTCGCCCTGGAACCAGCGCCGGTTCGCCTCCCGCTGGTGATCGAGCGCGTGCAGATCGGCCGGCCGGGCCGCGAACGTCCGGGCCGCGACCAGGACGATCTGCTCGATGTGGTAGAAGAAATCGTACTGGGTGCCGTACAGCCCATACAGCAGCCGGAACAGCCGGGGAAACTGCTGCTCCAAACGGTGGACGAATACCTGGCGCTGGGCCGGGTCGGTCAGGACGGGCTCCAGCCTGGGCAAGAGACGTTCCAGAGTGATTGCAGCCTGTTTATCAATCCACATTCTGCTTTGCATGCTCATTTCCGGGAGTGCCGATTACAGATGAGGGCGGGGAACACGGGCCGGATGCTGCGCGACCCATGCTGATTTTACACCGAACCCATCCACGTGCCAGCGTCCTGGATCACGTCAGACGGCGCATTAAACCCTTCGCGGGACACGGAAAATCAGTCACCGAGAGTCTTCCCGCTCATTTTCCAGGGCAGCGTTGTCTCCTGCATTACGCTTATCTCCAGGCCTTTCCTCTGCGCGTTTTGCGGTTCCCGGTCTTTGATGCACCGGCCCGGAAACTCGGCCGGAACCACGTTGCATCCCGCCCCAGGAACAGGTACAGTCTGGACCATCATTTCTGCCCTAGAAGGAGCTAAGGAATCGTGAGCAAGCCGCGCATAACGGTTCTGGGAAGCTACAACACAGACCTGACCACCTTCACCCCGCGCATGCCCCAGCCGGGGGAAACCATTCTCGGAAGCGGATTCAAAACCGGTCCCGGCGGCAAAGGCTCCAACCAGGCCGTGGCCGCGGCACGAGTCGGCGCCTGGGTCAGCTTCGTGGGGCGCATCGGACAGGACATGTTCGGCGAAATGGCCCTGCGCACCTGGAAGGAAGCCGGAGTCGATACCGCCTGCGTCCGGCAGAGCAGCGAGCAGGCGACCGGTGTGGCAACCATCCTGGTCGACAGCCACGGCGAGAACATGATCGTCGTCGCCTCCGGGGCCAATTTCGCCGTCTCTCCGGCCGACGTGGAAGCCGCCGCAGACGCCATCGCGAATTCCAAAGTCGTGCTGACCCAGCTCGAAACCCCCCTGCCCGCCGTGCGACGGCTGCTGGAGTTGGGCCGCGCCCAGGGCGTGCTGACCATCCTCAATCCGGCCCCCGGTCAGCCCCTCGACCGCGATCTGCTGGCCCTGTGCGACATCATCACTCCCAACCAGACCGAGGCCGAGATCATCACCGGCGTCCCCAGCACGGACGCCGAGAGCGCGGCCCGCGCCCTCCGCGAGCACGGCGCCAGGACGGTGGTCATGACCCTGGGTGGCGAGGGTGTATTGCTCTACGACGATCAAGGCCCCCGGCGTTTCGCCGCTTTCAAAGTCGACCGGGTCGTGGATACCACCGGGGCCGGGGATGCCTTCAATGGCGCGCTGGCTGTAGCCCTCGCCGAAGGCAGGTCGATGCCGGACGCGATCCGCTTCGCCAGCGCGACCGGCGCGATCAGCGTCACCCGCCCCGGCGCGACCGAGTCGATGCCAACCCGCGCCGAAGTCGACGCCCTGCTCGCCAGCGCCGGCTGAGACTCCGCTCCGAAGTCCTTGCCCCAAAACGAACACCGCCCGATCTGAGCCGGGCGGTGTTTTTGTGCCTGTACGATGACCGTCTAGCGCGGGCGCGGCCCGGCGGCACGCACCGCCGGAGTCACGTCTGCCTCGAACGTCTTGAAGTTGTTGTTGAACAGTTCGGCTACCCTGGCCGCCTGGCGATCGTAGGCTTCGGGATCGGCCCAGGTCTGGCGCGGGTTGAGCACCTCGACCGGCACGTCCGGCACGCTCTGGGGCACAAGGAACCCGAACACCGGATCGGGCACAGTTGGCACGTCGGCCAGCGCCCCGCTCAGCGCGGCCCGAACCATGGCGCGCGTGTAGCCGAGCTTCATCCGCTGCCCGACGCCGTACGGCCCGCCCGTCCAGCCGGTGTTGATCAGCCACACAGCGGACTTGTGCTCCTCCAGCTTCTTGCCGAGCAGTTCGGCGTAGCGGCTGGGATACTGCACCATGAACGGCGCGCCGAAGCACGTGCTGAACGTGGCCTGCGGCTCGCTGCCCATGCCTTTTTCGGTCCCCGCTACACGGGCCGTATACCCGGACAGGAAGTGATACATGGCCTGCTCAGGGGTAAGCCTGGCAATCGGCGGCATCACGCCGAAAGCGTCCGCGGTCAGGAAGAAGATGTTCTTGGGATGGCCGCCGAAGCCTTTGTCCGATGCGTTGGGGATGTGCGACAGCGGGTAGGACGCGCGTGTGTTTTCGGTGTGAGTCGCATCATCGAGATCGATGTGGCGGCTGTCCGCGTCCACCACCACGTTTTCGAGGATCGTCCCAAAGCGGCGAGTGGTCTGGAAGATTTCCGGCTCGCCATCCGGATCGAGCCGGATGACCTTGGCATAGCAGCCGCCCTCGAAGTTGAACACGCCGCGGTCGGACCAGCCGTGTTCGTCGTCGCCGATCAACGTACGGGTCGAATCCGCCGAAAGGGTGGTCTTGCCCGTACCGGATAGCCCGAAGAAAATCGCCGTGTCATCCAGGTTCTTGCCATAGTTCGCCGAGCAGTGCATGGGCAGCACGTCCTTGAACGGCAGCAGGAAGTTCATGACGCTGAAGATCGACTTCTTGATCTCGCCGGCATAGCTCGTGCCGCCGATCAGAATCAGCTTTTCAGCGAAGTTGACCAGGATGAACGCCGAAGAATTGACTTTGTCGAGCGCCGGCAAGGCATGGAACGATGGCGCGTCGATCACGGTGTACTCCGGGACGTGGCGCGTCAGCTCTTCCGGCGTGGGTTGAACAAACATGTTGCGTGCGAACAGGCTGTGCCAGGCCGTCTCGGTGACGACCCGAATGGGAAGCCGGTAGGCCGGGTCCCAGCCCACGTACAAATCCTGCACGAAGGCGGCGCGGTTCTGGAAGTACGCCAGCAGGCGCTGCTTCAGACCGGCAAAATGCTCGGCATCGATGGGACGGTTAACATCGCCCCACCAGATGCTTTTTTCGGTGCTCGGTTCCTTGACGATGAACTTGTCGCGCGGAGAACGGCCCGTATGCTGTCCGGTGCGGATCACCGCCGGCCCCAGATGGGCGATCACGCCCTCGCGAAAACGGATAATCTGCTCGTATAGGGACGGCGTCGACAGATTCCAATACTCACGTTCGAGGTTGCTGAACCCGTGATTCTCTAGTCCGTAATAACTCTGAGTCATACCAATTGCCTCCGATTTGTCCACTCACCGCCCAAAGAAACGCGGGAGAATCATAGTTTGCATTCTCCCGCGTTTCTAAGTCAAGTCGTGACTAGCGGTTCTTGATCGCAGCGTGGGCAGCCGCCAGGCGCGCGATCGGCACGCGGAACGGCGAGCAGCTCACATAGTTCAGGCCGGCGCGGTGGCAGAGGTCGATCGACTCGGGGTCGCCGCCGTGCTCACCGCAGATGCCGACTTCGAGGTCAGGCCGGACCATGCGGCCCTTCTCCACGGCCATGAAGATCAACTGCCCGACGCCTTCTTCGTCCAGGGTCTGGAAGGGGTTCTTGGGCAGGATATTCAGGTCGCTCTCGTCCGCGTAGCGCAGCAGGAACTTGCGCTCGGCGTCGTCGCGGCTGATGCCGTAGGTCATCTGGGTCAGGTCGTTGGTGCCGAAGCTGAAGAACTGCGCCACCGAAGCGATCTGATCGGCGGTCAGGGCCGCGCGCGGGATTTCGATCATGGTCCCGAACTTGTACTCGACGCGAATGCCCTTCTCCTGCATGACCTTCTCGGCCACTTCCTCGAGCAGCGGCTGGATGTGCTTCAGCTCGTTGACATGGCTGGTCAGCGGGATCATGACTTCCGGCTTGACCTTCACGCCTTCCTTGGCGGCGTCGCAGGCCGCCTCGAAGATGGCGCGCACCTGCATCTTGTTCAGGCCGGGCATGGTGATGCCCAGGCGGCAGCCGCGCAGGCCCAGCATCGGGTTGAATTCCGACATGTCCTGCACGATCGCCAGCAGCTTCTTCTTGGCCTGGTATTCGGCGCCGGTCTCGCCCTTGGCTTCCATGCGAGTCACTTCGACCAGCAGTTCATCCTTGCTGGGCATGAACTCGTGCAGCGGCGGGTCCAGCAGGCGGATGATGACGGGCAGGCCGTCCATTTCCTTGAAGATGCCGTAGAAGTCCTCGCGCTGGAGGGGCAGCAGCACCTCGTCCAGAACGCGGTTGAACTCTTCGTCGGTCTCGGCCAGGATAGCTTCCTGGAACTTCTCGGTGCGCTCGCCCAGGAACATGTGCTCGGTGCGGCACAGGCCGATGCCCTGCGCGCCGTAGCTGCGGGCACGCTTGGCCTGCTTCGGATCGTCGGCGTTGGCCCAGACCATCAGCTTGCGAATCTCGTCCGCCCAGCCCAGGATGATCTTGAGTTCCTTCTGCTCGTCGAAATCAGGCGCGACGGTCTTGAGCGCGCCCTGATAGACTTCGCCGGCAGCGCCGTCGAGCGAGATCACGTCGCCTTCTTTGATCGTGATCCCCTTGACGGTCATCGTGCGGGCGCGCAGGTCGATCTTGATTTCCTCGGCGCCGGCCACGCACGGCTTGCCGAGCTGGCGGGCCACCACGGCCGCATGGCTGGTCGCGCCACCGTGCTGGGTGAGCACACCCTTGGCGGCGAGCATGCCGTGCACGTCATCCGGATTGGTCTCAGGCCGGACCAGGATGACAGCCTTGCCTTCTTCCTTGGCCTTCTTCTCGGCCGTATCGGCGTCGAAGTAGACCTCACCCACGGCCGCGCCAGGGGAAGCATTCAGGCCCTTGGTCAGCTTAACCGCGGCCTTGCGGGAAGCATCGTCGAAGCGCGGGTGCAGGAGCTGGTCGACCTGGAAGTGCTCGATGCGCATCACCGCGTCTTCCTTGGTGATCAGGCCTTCCGCGACCATGTCCACGGCGATCTTGACGGCGGCCGCTGCGGTACGCTTGCCATTGCGCGTCTGCAGCATGTACAGCTTGCCGTTCTGGATCGTGAACTCCATGTCCTGCATTTCTTTGTAGTGCGTCTCCAGGGTCTTGGAGACCTTCATCAGAGCTTCCCAGGCCTGGGGCGCTTCGACCTGGAGCTTGTGGACTTCGGTCGGCGTGCGAGCGCCGGAGACCACGTCCTCGCCCTGGGCGTTGAACAGGTACTCACCGAAGAAGTCGTTCTCGCCGGTGGAAGGATTGCGGGTGAAGGCCACGCCGGAGCCGGAGTCGTTGCCGATGTTGCCGAAGACCATCGACTGGACGTTGACGGCCGTGCCGAGCTTGTGGGAAATGCCGGTGGCATTGCGATAGTCGATGGCGCGCTTGCCGTTCCACGACCGGAACACCGCTTCGACGGCCAGCTCGAGCTGCTTCCAGGGGTCCTGGGGGAACTCGACGCCGGATTCACGCTTGACCAGCGCCTTGAACTTCTCGACGGCCTTCTGCCAGCCCTTGGGGGAAACCTGCGGGTCGGCGGTCACGCCTTCTTCCGCCTTGATTTCCTGGATGATTTCCTCGAAGAGGTGCCCATCGACGTCCAGCACGACCTTGCTGAACATCTGGACCAGACGGCGATACGAGTCCCAGGCAAAGCGCGGATCGGCCTGCGCCGCGATCGTATTGACGGACTCGTCATTGAGGCCCAGGTTGAGGATCGTGTCCATCATGCCGGGCATGGAGAACTTGGCCCCGGAACGAACCGAAACCAGCAGCGGGTTCTTGGGATCGGCGAACTTGCGATCCATCTTCTTGTTGACGGTTTCCATCGCCACAAGAATCTGATCCCACAGCCCTTCGGGGAACTTGTTGTTGTTGCCCAGGTATTCCAGGCAGGCTTCGGTCGTGCAGGTAAATCCAGGCGGCACGGGCAGCCCCAGGCCGGTCATCTCGGCCAGGCCAGCGCCCTTGCCACCCAGGAGGTCACGCATCTTGGCGTTACCTTCTTCGAATAGATAAACCCACTTCTTGGTCATGGTTTTTCCTTTCCAAATACCGGAGATGGGTGCCTGAGCATCCCGCTGTTGAACAGCGATATCGGCAACCGCACGGATGGTGATGGCCCCATGCTGGAGGCCGAAGTCGGAAATCTCTGGGGGCAGGTTCCAGTGAAGCCTTCCCAAAAAACCCTGATGAGTATAACACAACCGCCCCCGGTTGTCCGTGCTTGAATTCTGGTAAACTGCTCAATTTACCTGAAAATCAGGAGATATGTCACGCGGCCGCGCGGCCAAGCGCGCCAATTCGGCAGAGTCCAAGCGCCCGCGCACGATAATGGGTAAAATGGAGGCGATTCCTATCTGCCAGGCAGTGCATGGGACTATGTCGAACCAAGAAACCCTCCTCAACAACCGCTACCGGCTGATCGCCCAACAGGGTTCGGGCGGCATGGCCGTGATCTACAAGGCGATCGACCAGGCCCTGGGCCGCACCGTCGCCGTCAAGATTCTGCGTCCCAGCCTGATCACCGACCCGGCCTTCCTGGAACGCTTCCGCAACGAAGCCCGCAGCGTCGCCAAGCTGACGCATCCCAACATCGTGACAGTGCATGATGTCGGGCAGGATGGGCACACCCACTACATCGTCATGGAGTTCGTGGAAGGGCAGGACCTCAAGAAGCTCATCCGCGCCCAGGCTCCGTTCAACGTGGATCGCGCCCTGCACATTGCCACGCAGATTTGCGGTGGGATCGGCTACGCCCACCGCTCCGGGCTGGTCCACGCCGACATCAAACCCCAGAACATCCTGATTGCCGACGAAGACACGGTCAAAGTCACCGACTTCGGCATCGCCCAGGCCCTGTCCGACGCGGCTGGGGAGCGGCAAAAAGTCGTCTGGGGTAGTCCTCACTACTTCTCCCCCGAGCAGGCCCAGGGAGAACGCCCCACCCCGGCCTCGGACGTCTATTCGATCGGGATCGTGCTGTTCGAGATGCTGACCGGCCGGCTGCCCTACATCGGCGCGGATCAGCAGGAGCTGGCCATGGCCCACATCCGGGAGGAGATTCCCCGGGTGACCGAGTTCAATCCGACCGTGCCGCCCCAGCTCGAACAGATCATCATCAAGGTCATGTCGAAGGAACCGGCCTCGCGCTATCGCTCAGCCGAACAGCTTGGCCGCATCCTGAAGAGCTACCATCAGCAGGGCTACCGCGCCACCGGCAGCATCGGCGATACCGTGCGTCCGCGCGCGCCCCAGCCGACGGCGGTCCACATGCCGGCGGTCCAGTGGCCCGCCGCGCCGACGCTGCCCAACACCCCCGCCAGCCCGCCCACCCAACAGGCCCGGCCCGTCATCCCGGCGGCCCAGCCCCACCCGCATGCGACCCAGCCCGCGCCCGTGTACTCGCAGCCCACGCCACCGCCCTATACGCCCCACGCGTATCCTGCGGTGGACCGCGAATACGAGTACAGCCGCAGCCAGCCGGTGCGGGTCCAGAACGAGGAAGGGGTCGTCAATATCGTGACCGTCATCCTGGGCATCCTGGCCGCCATCGCCGTCCTGGGCCTGATCCCGCTTGGGATTTCAGTCCTGCAAGCCTATCAAGGACTGGGCGGCTGACCGAGCACGGCACCCGGCTATTCCGATGGGCGTGAATTGAAGCCGCGCAGCGCCGTCGAAAGATACCCAGGCAGCCCCGGCCATTGTCGCGCTTTGCGCGCCATTTCCGGCTGGAATGCCTGAATCCCAACCCGACCGGGACAATCGGCATTGGAGTTTTCCCCCTCGAACAGTATAATGAGAGTTAAGGGGTGAACTATGAAATCATCCCTGCGCTTTCAATTGTCAAATAGGAAGCGACGGTAGCCGGAACTGGACAAGCATCTGGCAACGTATGGCGGAGGACCTCTGAGTGAATAACGCACGCTACCGCAACGTCTTCGTCTACATTCTCGTTGGGGTTGCCATCCTGATCATCACCTTGAGTCTGTGGAGCAACGGCACCAACGCGGCGGAGATTTCCCTGAGTCAACTGGTCAGCGACATCAACAGCGATCGCGTGACCGAGATCGTGGTCGTGGATGACGAGTTGACCGTTCGCTATCGCGATGGCTCCGTGGCCACGACTCGCAAGGACCGCAGCCTGCCAGCCCCTGAGCAATTGCTCTCTCTGGGCGCTCAATCAGAGAAGTTGCAGCGCGTCCAGTTCAACAACGGGGCACCCAGCAACTGGTCAGCCTGGCTGAGCCTGCTGGTGACCGTGCTGCCCCTGCTGCTGCTCGGCGGGTTCATCTACCTGATGCTCCGCCAGGCGCAGGGCACCAACAACCAGGCTATCTCCTTTGGCAAGAGCCGCGCCCGGATGTTCACCAGCGATCAGCCAACCGTGACCTTCGGGGATGTGGCTGGCGTGGAAGAAGCCAAGGAAGAACTTCAGGAGATCGTTGAATTCCTGAAGGAACCGGAAAAATTCATCCAGCTTGGGGCGCGCATTCCCAAGGGCGTCTTGCTGGTGGGCAGCCCCGGCACGGGCAAGACTCTGCTGGCCAAGGCCGTCGCGGGTGAAGCGGGCGTGCCCTTCTTCAGCATTTCCGGCTCGGAATTCGTGGAGATGTTCGTGGGCGTGGGCGCCAGCCGCGTGCGCGACCTGTTCGACCAGGCCAAGCGCCACAGCCCGTGCATCGTCTTCGTGGACGAAATCGACGCCGTCGGCCGCCATCGCGGCGCGGGATTGGGCGGCAGCCACGACGAGCGCGAGCAGACCCTCAATCAGATTCTGGTGGAGATGGACGGCTTCGACACGGACACCAACGTGATCGTGATGGCTGCCACCAACCGCCCGGACATCCTCGACCCGGCCCTGATGCGCCCCGGCCGTTTCGACCGGCGCGTCGTGCTCGACCGGCCCGACCTGCGCGGCCGCGAAGCCATCCTTAAGGTGCACGTCAAGGGCAAGCCCCTGGCGAGCGACGTCAGCCTGGAGACGATGGCCCGCTCCACCCCGGGCTTTGTCGGGGCCGACCTGGAGAATCTGGTCAACGAAGCCGCTATCGTGGCCGCCCGCAAGAACAAGAAGAGCATTGCCATGCGCGACTTCGAGGAAGCCGTCGAGCGGGTAGTGCTTGGCCCGGAGCGCAAGAGCCGCATCATCTCCGAAAAAGAGCGCCAGTTGGTGGCCTACCATGAGGCCGGTCACGCCGTGGCTTTCCACCTGCTGCCCAACAGCGACCCGGTGCGTAAGGTCACGATCGTGCCGCGTGGGATGGCCGGCGGCGTGACCTGGAGCATGCCCGACGAGGACATCAACTACGTGACTACCGCCCGCCTGCGTGACCAGATCGCCGGGGCGCTGGGCGGCCGCGCCGCCGAAGAGCTGGCCTTCAACGAGATCACGACCGGCGCGATCAGCGACCTGGATCAGGTCACCAAGATCGCCAGGGCGATGGTCAAGCGCTACGGCATGAGCGACAAGCTCGGCCCGATGATCTTCGGCCAGAAGGAAGAACTGGTCTTCCTCGGCCGCGAGATCGGCGAGCAGCGCGACTACAGCGAGCACATCGCCGAGGAAATCGACGAGGAAGTGCGGCGCATCGTCAACGAGGATTACGAGCGGGTCAAGGTCCTGCTGACCGAAAACCGGGAGCGCCTGGACCGGCTGGCCCAGCGTCTGCTGGATATCGAGACGGTCAGCCAGGAGGAGTTCCTCAAGATCATGGGCGCGGACGTGCCGCAGGCGAATGGCTCCCCCGCCAGCCCGGCCAAACCTGCCGCCCGCCCGGCGGAAAGCGGCTCCGGCAGCGAGTATCCAGGCGCGCTCGATCCGGCCCCCCGCCCGGCCCGCTGATCAAGCCCTTGCAAGACAACGAAAAAAGGACGCGGCTTCGGCCACGTCCTTTTTTTGTCGTGCGAGCGAAGTTCTTGTTCTAGGGAACGACGCGCCGGACGCTGAGAACCACGTCCTCCTCGTCGATCGTGAAGCTCTGGCTGAAGGCGTCCTGGCCGGGTTCGCTGCTCAACAGCGCGTCCGCCAGGGTCTCGCCGCTTACGTAGTCCATGTGGGCCTTGATGGCCTTGACCACGCGCTTCGATCCCTGGTAGGTGACCACGATCCGGTCGCTGATCTCGAAATCGGCATCGCGGCGCATCGTCTGGATGCGGCGGACGACCTCGCGGGCCAGCCCTTCGAGCACCAGGTCTTCGCTCAGGGTAATGTTCAGCGCCGCCAGGTAGCCGGCATCCTCCGCCAGGGCATACCCTTCGGCCGCGCGCTGCTGGACTTCCACTTCCTCCGGCAGGGCTTCATAGTCCTGCCCGTCCAGCGTCACCGTCACGCTCTGCCCCGCCAGCAGGGTCCTGGCCCAGCGCGCCACGTCTTCGGGCGCGCCCTCGCGCAGGGCCTTCTGCACGCGCGGGAAGTCCTTGCCGAACTTCCTGCCCAGCTTGGCCGGCAACGGGTTCAGCGCGTAGGCGACCACGTCGCCAGCGCCATCCAGGATCGTGACTTTACGGACGTTCAGCTCGTCGGCGATCAGGTCGCTCAGGCGGCCGATCGACTCGCGCTCGCTGGCGGAACGCAGTGCGAACGCCGCCTCCAGCAAGGGCTGGCGCACGCGCAGGTTGACGCTCTCGCGCGCGGCGCGCCCCAGGCTGACCAGACGCTGCGCCAGCGCCATCCCGTCCATCAGCTCCCGGTCGATCAGGCCCTCGTTGACCTCCGGCCAGGCGGCCAGGTGGACGCTGTCCGGCGCGCCGGGCTTCACACCGGCCACCAGATTACGGTAAAGCATCTCCGCCATGAAAGGCATCATCGGGGCCAGCAGATGGGCCAGGGTCGTCAGCACTTCGTACAGCGTGGCATAGGCGCTGCCACTGTCCTCCGACTTCCAGAAGCGCCGCCGCGACAGGCGCACGTACCAGTTGCTGAGCTGGTCGACGAAACTCTGGATCGGCCGCGCCGCGCCCGGCGCATCGTAGGCTTCCAGGGCGGCCGTCACCTCGCGCACCAGGCCGTGCAGTTCGCTGAGTACCCAGCGGTCGAGCGGATCGCGGGCCGCGACCGGCGGCGCGGGCTGTTCCGGCGACCACCCTTCCAGGTTGGCGTAGGTCACGAAAAAGCTGTAGGTGTTCCACAGAGTCAGCCAGAACTTGGTGACCACCTCGCCCACCAGGTCGAGGCTGAAACGGCGCGGCTCGCCGGGCGGGCCGGAGGTATACATGTACCAGCGGAAGGCGTCGCCCCCATACTTATTAAAGACCTGCCACGGCTCGACGAACGTCTCCGGCCGGCTCTTGGACATCTTGAGGCCGTTCTCGTCGAGGATGTGGCCGAGGCTGATCACATTCTTGTAGGCCACGCTGTCGAACACCAGTCCGGAAATGGCGTGCAGGCTGTAGAACCAGCCGCGCGTCTGATCGACCGCCTCGCAGATGTAGTCAGCCGGATACTGTTCCTTGAACATCTCCTGGTTGCGGTGGGGATATCCCCACTGCGCCGCCGGCATCGAGCCGGAGTCAAACCAGACGTCGATCAGCTCCGGCACGCGATACATGGTGCCGTGTCCATTGCATTCCCGGCAGGCCCAATGGACTTCATCCACGTAGGGCCGGTGCAGGTCGAGGTTGCTCTGGTCGAAGCCGCTCAGGCGCGACAGCTCATCCACGCTGCTGACGCACAGCATGTGGCCGCACTCCGGGTTGTCGCAGCGCCAGATCGGGAGCGGCGTGCCCCAGTAGCGCTCGCGGCCCAGCGCCCAGTCCTTGAGGTCTTCCAGCCAGTTACCGAACCGCCCATCGCGGATGTGGCTCGGCACCCAGTTGATAGTCTGGTTCAGCGCGATCAGCCGGTCGCGGTATTCCGTGGTAGCCACGAACCAGGTATCGCGCGCATAGTACAGCAGCGGTGAGTTGCAGCGCCAGCAGAAGGGATAGCTGTGTTCGTACAGGGTCACACGGTACATCAGGCCGCGCCCCTGCAAATCCTTGATGATCTCCGCGTCGGCGTCCTTGACCCACATCCCGCGCCAGGGCCGCACCGCGTCGATGAACGCGCCGTTCGGCAGGACCGTCTCCAGAACCGGAAGGCCGTACTTCTTGCCGACCTGCATGTCGTCCTGGCCGAACGCGGGGGCGATGTGGACGATGCCGGAGCCTTCCTCCGTGCTCACGAAGTCGCCTTCGACCACGTAGGCATAGTCCTGCTCGACCGGCAGGAAGGTGAACAGCGGGCTGTAATGCTTGCCGGTCAGCGTGCTGCCTTTGAAGCGATCGAGGACGCGGTAAGCGTCGCGGTTCTTGAGCGCGTAGGACAGCAGGGCCTCGGCCAGGATCAGCCGCTCGACACCGCCGTCCTCGGTCGGGCCTTCGATCAGCACGTAGTCCACGTCGCGGCCCACCGCCAGGGCCACATTGCCCGGCAGCGTCCAGGGTGTGGTCGTCCAGACCAGGAAATAGGTACCCGGCTCGTCCCGCAGGGGGAAGCGCACGAAGACGCTGGGGTCCTTGACGTCCTTGTAGCCCTGGGCGACCTCGTGGCTGCTCAGGGGCGTGCCGCAGCGCGCGCAGTAGGGCACGACCCGCTTGCCCTTGTAGAGCAGCTTCTTGTCCCACAACTGGCGCAGCAGCCACCACACCGACTCGATGTACTCGTTGGTGAAGGTGACGTAGGCATCGTCGAGGCTGACCCAGTAGGCCATGCGCTCGCTGAACTTCTCCCACTCGTTGATGTAGCGGAAGACGCTCTGGCGGCACTTCTCATTGAACGGCGCGATGCCGTAAGCCTCGATCTCTTTTTTGTCCTTGAGGCCGAGTTCTTTCTCAACCTCGATCTCGACCGGCAGGCCGTGCGTATCCCACCCACCCTTGCGCAGGACGTAATAGCCGCGCATCGTCTTGAAGCGTGGGAACAGGTCCTTGAAGGCCCGCGCGATCACGTGGTGGGTGCCGGGCTTGCCGTTGGCCGTCGGCGGCCCCTCGTAGAACACGAAGCGCGGCCGGTCTTCCCGCTCGGACATGGTCCGCTCGAAAACGTGGCTTCGCCGCCAGAATTCGAGCTGCTCATTCTCCAGGTCGGGGATATTCACTTTGGCAGATACTGGCTTGAACATCTCATCAACTCCGTTGGCACTGGATGAATCGCTCTTTCAGGAATGCTTATCCCAGCCTGCCAATCGGACCCGACGAGCGGCGGTGCCACATCGTCATGGGATAACACCTCCTTGTTCACGCGCCCGCGGCCGGATGGTCGTTCCACCTGGCCGCGGCGGTGCCATGTCCATACTGCTTCGCCCAACCACCCCAACTGCCCTGACGCCCCCCGTCCCGCCGGGGCGAGCCGTTCAGTCCGGCCGGGGCATCCAGTTCACTTCCCTGGCAATCGAAAAATGGGTGCGTCCATCCCCGGTATTATAACCATCGGAGATGGAAACTTTCCAATTCGCGCTGAATTCACCAAACGTGATCGTACCTTGACAATATCCTACACCAGATGCCCCGCCTTGAGCAGGGTCAGTCCGCCCCGATGGGCAGGAAACCAGCGGTTCCAGGGCGCACGACTCCGCCTGCGTCTGGTACCAGGCATAAATCTCGCAGCCTGTGGCCTCGCTGCTGTAGTCCCATTCGTCCACGCCATAGGCCACCCCGCGGTGTTCCACCAGCCGGGCCGGCTCGAAGATCGGCGGGTCGGGCGGGCTGACCAGTCCGGCCAGTGGCCCGGCCACCGCCGCGATGATCGCGGCCGCCACAGCCAGACTCCCCACCCCCACGGCCACGATCAACCAGAGGGGCAGCCCGCCTGAGCCTGGGCCGCGCTCCGCGTCGCCAGGCTCCGCCGGGGAAGCGTCGGGGTTCGATCCGGCCGGGTCTACTGGCCCCATACCTGCTCGATGTCGATCAGGGTGCGGCCGGCATACTCCCCCAGGCCAGGCTGAACGACGACGATGGTGTACTGGGTCACGAAGAAGGAGGAACCGTCGGCGATGCAGCGGTAGCTCACCGCCGGTTCGTTCGGGTCGCTGGACGAGTTGGTCAGGACGGTGCAGTTTTCGCCCATCTCCCGCACGTAGAACCCGCCGACCTCTTCCGCCGAGCTGTTGCTGACGTAGCGCAGCCGGCCGTGTCCCTGCGACAGGATCGCTTCGGGACCGACCTGTTCCGAGTCGGGATAGATCGGCACGGCCAGAGGCATGTTGCGGGACGATTGGAACGCGGAAAAGGCCAGCCAGGCCCCCCCGACCACCAGCACGACGCCCGCCAGTAGAATTAGGGCCAGCCGCAGCATCGGGTTACGGCGCTGCTTCGAGGTCTTCTGTTGGCTCATGGAGTCCTCCTGCCAATAAATGCTCAATTCGACCGATATCCTCAGCCAGGGCCACGCCGTAGGGCGTCGCGCTAAAACGCGCTGCTTCCGCGCGCCACAGGCCCAGCCCATGCTCGTAACGGCTCAGGTCTTCCCTGGCCTCGTCCGGCGCCGATTCCGACAGGCGCGCTTGCAGGTACACGGCCATCAGCCGGCGGTGCGGCTCCAGCTCGATCGCGGCCGCCTGCCGGAGCGATTGGGCCGCCGCTTCCGGCTGGCCGGCGTACACCTGGGCCAGGGCCAGATCGGCCACGATCGTCGGCTGGGCGCGCCGTTCGAGCGCCAGCTCGATCAATGCCGCCGCTTCATCGAAGCGCCCCTGCGCCAGCCGGGTGCGCCCCAGGCCGTAGGCCGCGATCGGGGAATTCGGATCGGCCTCGTGAGCCTGGACGAGCACCTGCTCGCTCTCGTCCAGCCGCCCGACCTGGCGGTAGGCATTCCCCAGCAGGGTCAATCCAGCCGTGTCCAGCGGAGTCGATTCCTCCGCCTCTCTGAGCATGCGAATAGCGCCCTCGAAATCCCCGGCCATGTACAGGCGGCGCGCCCGGCGCACCTCCGGATGCTGCCGCCAGAGCGTGAGCAGGATCATCCCCTGCACGACGATGAAAAGGGCAAACAGCCCCACGATGGCCGCGATCTGGACCTCGCGCGAGCCGACGAAAGACAGCCCCACGAGGATCAGCGACACGAAGCCAAACACCTCAATCAGCCGCCGCACCCGCGCCGGAAGCTCGCGCCAGGTCGCGCGCGCCTGCATCACGAACCGGCTCATGCACCCTCCTGCCCGGTGTGCGACTCGTCCGCTTCCAGCAGCGCCCGCTCGATCTCCTCCAGTTCACGCGCCAGCCGCTGCCCATATGACGTGCCGGCCAGCGGCAGCAGGCCGGACTTCCAGCCTTGCAGCCCGTCGCGCGCGCTGACCATCTTTGCGGCGGCGCGGGCGGCCTGGCGGGCGTCCCCGCTTTCGGCGTAGAAGTTCGCCAGGTGATAGTACACCCGCAGCGCATACATCGAGGGCAGCCGGTAGCGCGCGGTCTGCTCGAATGAGCCACGCGCCGCATCGAGGTCGCCCGCGTAAAGCTGCATCAACCCCAACTCGGACAGAATGACCCCGGCATCGGGATCGAGAGTCACCGCCCGGCTCAACACTTCGGCCGCCGCTTCGTAGGCCGCCTGGAGCCGGTACACGTTGCTCAGGGTCAGATAGGCGGCGGTCTCCCTCGGATAGACCGCGACGACTCGATCCGCCACCCGCTGCGCGTCCGCCAGCCGCCCGGCGTACCCGTAGGCGCTGGCCAGCAGCATCAGCACGTCGACCGTCTCCTTGCCTTCGGCAAGAAGCTGTTCCAGGATTGGGATCGCTTCATCGAACTTGAAGGCTTCGATCAGGCGGTAAGCTTCCCCGTAGCCCGGCCCCTGCCGCCGGGTCTGAAGCCCCAGCAGGAACGCGGTGCTAAGGAACCACACCAGGAACATCGCGATGGCCACCCCCAGACCGATCAGGGCGAGCGTGGTCAACTGCGAAGGGGTGCTGTCCGCGAACATGCCGCGCCGGTTCAGGATGTATTCCCCGGCAATCCCGCCCAGGAAGGCCACGACCCCCAGAATCGCCAGCACCAGCGGTATCCGGGTCAGTCCAATCAACAAACGGCGTCTCATACCCCCGCCTCGTCTGCCGAACGCATCGCATCCAGAGCCTGGACCCCGGCCCCATCCGCGAGACGCTGCACAAGCGCGATATCTTCCGCCAACACCTGCCGCAGCGCGGCCGCCTGCTCGCTGGCGATGATCGTCTGCCACTCCTGGATGCCCCGCTTCAGGCGGCGCAGGCTGCCCAATTCCGCCTCCGCCTCGGCCGTCTGCCCCAATCGGGCATGCGCGCGGGCCAGCCAGAGATGAATCAGGACCCGATGGCGCGCGTCCGGGCGGCCTTCCTCCAGGGCACGCCGCAGGTGGGCGACGACCTGATCGCTCATCCCCAACCGATCCTCGATCATGCCCAGGTTGTAGGGCATCACCCATTGATCCGGCTCAACCTCGTTGGCCTGCCGAGCGTGGATCAACGCCTGTGGTAAGTCGCCTTCCTGAAGGTAGACCTCGGCCAGACCGTTGTACCCGACGCCGGACTGCGGCTCAAGCTCGACGATGCGGCGGTAGTCCTGGAGCGCCTTGATAGGCTTGCCCTGCAGACGATACAAATCCGCCCGGAAGCGATAGTGGCTCGATTCGGCCGGCTCCGCACGGATCAGGTCGCCCATGATTCGGATAGCTTCATCGTATTCGTTCCGCCGGAGATGGCGGATAGCCTGTTGGTACTCCCGGCGCACATTGCGCCGCAGCACGATCTGGGCCAGGATCAGCCAGCCCACCCCGGCCCCCACGAACCAGACCAGGAAGTCCGGAAGCAGGATGCCCAGGCCGAATCCCAGCACCAGCGGGCCGATCGAGACGATCAGCGGCCGCCGGTCGAGCGGGTCCAGCCGGCTGAGCAAGACGCCGACTGCCCCCACCAGGGCGACAAGAAACAACCCGTTCTGAACCGGAATCACCCACGGGACGTCCGTCCCCACGGCCTGAAGCATCAGGCTCAGCGTCCCCGTGATCGCCAGCAGCAAAAACAGCCCCCAGGCCCGCCGCGATCCAAGCCAAGCGATGAAGCGCCGGAACATGCCCCACCTTTCCCCTAACCGCTGCGCGCGTATTCCGCCAGTTCCACCGAGAGATACTCCGCCGGCAGCACCCAACGCACCGGAACGCCATGGGCATCCAGGTGCAGCCGCTGATCGCCGATCTCAGGCATCCTCAGCGCGAAGCCATACCCAAGTTGTGGCCCGTCCGGCCCCGGCACGATTTCCCGCCGGTCAAGCTCGGCGTCCACCTGGAGCAGCGCGGGCCACAGCGTCCCATGCTGAATCCCTGGGGCCACCAGGGAAACCGTCTGCCGGCCTTGCAGCCGCCGGTCGTAACCGGCCCACAGGAAGTTCTCGGTGATCGTGTGCCAGCCGTAGACCTCGTAGCTGGCGGGCAGGATCATCGTCTGGGTCTCGGTCCCATGTACCACCAGGGCATAATCCGGCATGAACCGGTACTCGACCAGGTCGTCGCGCCCATCCTGCCAGCGCCAGTAGAACACCATTTGCACGGGGCGTCCCTCCGGATCGCGCAGCAGGTAGCAGGCCGAGATCGGGGTCGTGCCGCCGAACACGAGCTGGCTCCGCCAGATCAGCGCGCCGTCGGGCAGAGCGTGCGCCATCCAGTACTCCTGGATGCGCGTTGATTTGCCCCGGCGCAGCTGGCGATAAACTCCATGCGCCACCAGGGCTTCGTCCGGCTCAACCGGCGGCAGTATCGTATCCATGCGGATCGGAATCCTTGTCGATGGACGGCAGGCTTCAGGCCTGGTCGTCGAGGGCCACGTAAATGCGCTTGAAGATTCCGCCTTTGTTCTTGGTCTCGGTGATGCGAATCCGGCCGACCTCGGCGGTGCTGGCAACGTGCGTGCCCCCGTCCGCCTGCAAATCCAGGCCCACGATCTCCACCGTTCGAATTTCGAGAATGCCTTCCGGAAGCAAATTGACTTTGGTGCGGATCAGGTCCGGAATCTGGAAGGCCTCGTCGCGCGGCAGAATCCGCACCCGGACGGGCCGGTTCGCCGCCACTTCAATATTAATCTTTTCTTCAATCTCGCGCACCAATTCCTGGTCGAAGCGCTCGAACTCGAAGTCCATCCGGCCGTGCAGCGGCTCCATATTGCCCCCCGTGACGCTGGCCCCGTAGTCGCGCCAGACCACGCCGCACAGGATGTGCATGGCCGTATGGGTGCGCATCAGGGCATAGCGCCAATCCCAGTCGATCGCGCCGCGAACCAGGCTCCCCACGGCGGGTAGCCCCTCGCTTTCGAGCACGTGGAGTACCTCCGCCCCCGCCTTGCGAACCGCCGTGACCGGGATCGCCGTCCCGTCGATATCCAGACTGCCCCGATCGGCCGGCTGTCCGCCGCCACCCGGATAAAATACCGTCCGATCCAGGCTCACCGCATGCTGATCGGCGTCGATGCCGGTCACCCGGGCCTCGAATTCGCGGATGTAGCTCTCCGTCTGGAACAGCAGCTCGGTCATCGCCGTATGTCCTCTCCGGTCTTGCCGCCCGGCTGGGGCGGCCACGTCACGCCCGCCAAGCATACCACACCGGCCTGCCCCAGAGGGATCAAACAATGAGATGTTTTTTTAAGAGCGATCCTGTAAACTATGGGCGTAATCAGGATCATGCGGCGTGCTTTCACGCGGATTGTCGGCGTAATGGTGGTCATGCCTATGAACACCCCACAACAGATGCCCACCCCCCAGGAGGCCGAAGCCGTTTTGCGTCAGGCCGGACACCGCATCACGCCGCAGCGCCAGTTGCTGCTGGAACTGCTGCGCAACCACAAAACGTTCCTGGATGCCGAACAGGTCTACACGCTGGCCGCCAAATACGAAGGCGACGCCAGCCTTGCCACGGTCTACCGCAATCTTCAGCTTTTTGTCGAGCTTGGCCTGGTCGAAGCCCGCTACCTGGACCCGGAACACAAGCGTGAATACTACCGCATCACCGGCGGCGCGGAGTATCATTACATGACCTGCCGGGGTTGCGGCAAGATGGTCCCCGTCGATCCTGAGATCATCCAGGAAACTTCGCTGAACTGGGCCACCGCGCATGGGCTGACCCTGATCACCGCCCATGCCTGTTACACAGGCTACTGCGCGGACTGCACCCGCCAACGGGCCGGGCATCCCCGGAACAATGAATAGCCACCGAAAGATTGGGATGAGATTCCCAGTATCATATTGGCGATTTTTATGCTATATTAATTATGCTTTAATTCAACATCCCTCAAGTGTGAGCACGTAGTGCGGGCAAAGACCATGAGTGGCAAAACTCGGCTGGCGATGTTCGTTCCTTTTCTGTCGCCCATCTTCCTGGGGATGGCGCCCTTCTTCGGCAAGCTCGCTTACCAGAGCGGCTCCGATCCTTTCACCGTCGCCGCCATTCGAACCGTCATCGCCGCCGCCATCCTGTGGAGCCTGTATTTCATCTTCTGGCGTCGCTACATCTTCATCTATCCGGCCGGCCTGCTGGGCTGCGTCGTCATTGGCACCGTCAACGGCATCGGTTCGCTGATGTACTACACCGGGCTGAATCTGATGAACGCCAGCCTGGCCCAGCTCCTCAACGGCATGTACATCGTGTTCGCCGTCGCCATCGCCCGGTTGGCGGGCCATCAGGTGACTTACCGCACCATGCTGCGCGTTGGCCTGGCGCTGGTCGCCCTGCTGATGCTCACCGGGGCCTCCGCCGCCAGCATCAACTGGCTCGGCGTGGGCCTGATGTTGGGCAATGCCCTCCTGTTCGCCGGCACGATGCTCCTCAGCCAGCGCGTTCTTTTCGAGATGCCGGCCCAGACCGTGACCCTGTACGTGCTGACCACGATGGCCGTGATCGTGGTGATGGCGCGCGTCGCCTATGGCATCTCCGGCCCGGCCTGGGTTTTGAGCAGCAGCGCCATGTGGGCCATCATCGCCCTGGGCGCTTCCACCGCGCTGGCCCGCCTGACCATGTTCATGGGCGTCAAGAAGCTGGGGGGCTTGCAGACCGCCCTGATCGCCATGACCGAGATCGGGGTCTCCCTGCTGCTGACCCTGGCCTTCCTGGGCGAAAGCCTGACCTCGCCGCAATGGATCGGGGTGGGATTTCTGGCAGCCAGCATCCTCCTGATGCGCACCGACGAGAATCCCCAGGGCGTGGCGCGCGACGCCACTTCCCTGCCCAACATGGCCGGGCTGACTCTGTTTCAGCAAATGGCCTTCGACCAGGCCTTTGGCAAAAACGGAGTCGAAGTGTCGCCTGAGGAACTGGAAGCGATCCGGCGCATGATGGGGGCCGCGGCGGATCAGCCCCCGCCGGCCAGGCCCACCACCTCCGACGAACTGCCCACCGCGCCCAAAGCCTTCGATCCCATGCCCTGACGGCGGCTCACTCGACCGTGATCGTGCCCAGTCGGGCGGCCATCCCGTCCGCGATCTGGTTCTGTCCGGCGACGGGCAAGGCCTCCTGCGTGCGCCAGTCGTAGACCTTGACCCACAGCTCGTATTCGCCCGGTGCCAGGGTATCGGGAAGTTGCAGCCCGTAATTGTCGCGGATGTAATCCCCGGCCGCCCAGGTATTCATGGGGCGGAAGAACGCCTGGGGCGCGCCATGCCGCTCCAGGACGACCCCACTCTGATTGACCAGGAAGATGCCCACGTTGTAATCCGTGGCTGGCGCGCGCTCGGCCCGCCACAGCAGGGACAGCGGCAGCACCTCCCCGGCCGCGTACGTCTCCTTGAGCGGGTCAGGTCCGGCAAACGGCCCCACGCGCACCCGCGCAGCCGGGATGTCGTATCCAACGAGGCGCACTTCGCCGCCAAAGACCGCGTCGACCGCTTGCTCCGGCCAGGCCATCGCCTGGCCCGGCGGCGCGTCGCTGTTCACGTCGAACAAAATCAGCCGGGCGGATTCGTCCGTCTGGACGGTCGTGACCGGGAAATAGTGGCGCGCCAGGAACCATTCGACCGGGCGGACGGTATAGCCGGTGAACGGCCCGCTGCTTTCCACCAGCCAGACCCGATCGGTGTATTCGGGCAGGTTCATCAGGAAGACAGTCACGTCCGGACGCACCAACCAGTCCTGATTGGTGCTCACCACCTCCGGCGGCTGCTCCGGGCTGGGCCGTTCGCCTGGGGCCATGGGCAGGGTATAAACCAGGTTCGAGCCCCGGTAGTAGTTCATGAAGAATTCGCGGTAGCTCGGATTGGACAGCACCAGGATATCCCCCGTCTGGGTCTGGGTATCAATCAGGTCCAGCAGGTCGTGCAGCTTCGCCTGGTCGCCCAGGAAAGCCGGATCGGGATAGATGGCGCGCAAGCCCAGCCACAGCACCGCCGCCGCCAGGACGATCAGCCCGGCTCCATACCGGAGCGCGGGCCGCGGGGAAGTCTGTTCAGTCCGCGACCAGTAGACAAGCCCGGCCGAGGCAGCCGCGATCAGTACCAGGGCGGATAGCGGCAGCCAGCCCGCCGCCCCGCCCACCCGACTCCAGGCGAAGTCCAGTGGGTAGTTACCCAGCACGCCCGGCAGCAGAACCACCGGGGAATACGCGATCTGCCACGTCCCGCCCTGCCAGGGGATGACGCCGGCTTTCGCCAGTTCGGCCGGATGGACGTCCTGCCGGACGAGCACCCCCAGCAGTTGCACCCCGACGCTGGCCGCCAGCAGCAGGACAATCGTCCAGCGTACCGCGCCGCTCAGGCTACCTTCCAACAGGCGCTCGATCACGGGCAAGACGGCCAGCATCAGGAACGGGATCACCGGCAGCAGGTAGCGCGGGCCCCAGCCCAGGCCGCCATACCACAATTCGTTGCGGACGACCGCGTAACCTACCACAAAGGCCAGCAGAGCCACCACGGGCACCAGGGCGTCCCGCCAGCGTCCCTGGCGGGCCAGCAATCCCACACCACCCAGCCCCAGCAGGAGCACCGGCGAAAAGACCCACAGGCTGCGTCCGGGACTGAACAGGTAACTGAGCAGCGCGTAACCGATGAACTCGCCCTTGTCCGCCACGTCGGCCAGGCGGGCCAGCGGGTTATATGAGCGCGGCACCTGGATCACCTCCAGCACCGCGTTCAGCCCGATCAGGGCCGCGACCGCCAGAACTGCCGCGACCAGCAGGACAATCAGCAGGCGCTTGCGCCCCCCTGGCGAGCCGATCCGGGGAAAGACCTGGGCCAGGAAAATCGGGAGGCTGAGCATAGCCGCTTCTTTGGTCAGCAGCGCCATCAGGTACAGCACCAGAAAGCCGCCCAGCCAGCCCCAGGCGGCGCGCCGTCCCCACTGCGCGCGGCCCAGGTGGAGGCACAGCGAAGCCCCGAACAGCAGCAGCACGGCCAGCGGCTCGCGGAAGAAGAGCTTGCTGTACGGCCAGATCATCGTGCCCAGGCCGTAGGCCAGGGTCGCGATGATCGCGGTCTTCCGGCCATAGCCCAGCACGCGGGCATACACAAACAGCACCCCGCCGCTGGCCGCGCACACCAGGACGTTCAGCAGCCACACCGCATGCAGCAGCCCCACGCCGGGCAGCGCCTGCCCCAGGCTGAACAGGAACGCGCCAGCCATGATCTGCATCGGCTCGGCATCCACCAGCGGCGTCGCCGGCTGATCGCCAATGGAGAAATCGCGGATATTCGGGTAGTCCAGGGTCAGCGCCACCTGGGTGTTGCCCCGCCGGGCGAAGCCCTCTACTCCGTCGAACAGGGAGGCTTCATCCGTGCTCAGGATGCGCCCGCTGTAAGTCAGCCAGTAAATCCCCAGCAGCAGGACAGTCAGGCACAGGGCCAGGAGCGCATCGCGGCGATCGAAGGGGTGGGCGTGGGACATCGAGAGGCCTTCTTAGAGAGGCGGCCCCACGGGCGGGGCCGGTGAGTCAGTCCGGCGCATGAGTCCGCGGGCTGGCGGCGGCGTCCTTGTGGTAGAGCCAGCGGGCCAGTTGCCCACCGGCCGCCAGCAGCAGCACCGTCATCACGCCAAAGGCAAGCTGGATGCGGAGCGACTCCGTATCCCGGATAGGCGCGGGCGGATGGAGGACTCGCTCGGTCACGTTCAGCAGCAGGATCATGATCGCCACGACCGCGACGTTGACCAGTCCGGGCGCCATCGGGTGGTTGGAGAAGAGCAGCACCGCCTGGGCAATCAGCATCAGGGCCATCATCTGGAAGGCCATCAGGAAGCGCGGCTCCATCAGGAAGGTCAGATTCCAGGAGTTGTTGGCCCAGGTCGCGTTGGCTGCCAGAATGCTGACCGGGATGTAGAGCGCCCACCACAGGAGCGCCACTCGACTCAGGGCCTTACTCGCGGCGTGAAGCCGCCCGCTCCGCCGCAGCAGGGCGACCAGCCCCACCCCTGCCGCCGCGAACCAGGTCAGCAGCGAGGCCCAGACCAGCGCGCCGTGGAAGTAGACCAGGCGGGCGTTATCCCCGCCGAGCGTGCGCTCCGGCGGGGCGGTCACCGCCACCAGCAGGGTAAGGACCAACATCACGGCGATGCTGGCCCAGATCAAGCGGCGATCGAGAGCACTTCTCAGACCAGCCTGTAGAAAAGACAAAGACGGCACTCCTCGGATAACAGCATTCAGCCATCAGCGGTGAGCGAAAGACAAAAACAGCCAGGCTGCGCCATCAACCCCTTACGCGCGCCGCATGTGAGAACTGCCGCGCCTGGGTTCGCTTTGCGCTTCGACGCTGCCAGCGGCTCGTCCTCCAGCCGGGCTATCGGGTAACGACGAGCACGATCAGCGCGACAGCCGCAAGCACGATCCCACTGCTCAGGGCCACGATGCCAAACATCAACATGCGGGGAACCACTCGCTGGCCGGGCAACCGCGTCGCTTTGATCTCATCTGGAATGTAGTTCAGGAATTCCTTCAGGTCGTCTTCCGCCTGGAAGGCTTCGTCGAGGGTCCCCGTGGCAAACGGGCTGGCGCTGCTGAAGCTGCCGCCCGCCGCGTCAAGATTGGCGAAGGGATCGTCCTCGGCCACCGGCGCGGTTCGGGCTGCGGGGGCCGGCGTGGATTGGGCCTTGGCGCTACGACTGTCGTATTCCTCTTCGTAGGTGTTGCTCTGGGGCAGCGCGAACGGATCGAACCGGCCACCGGCGCTGTACTCTTCCTCGGCCGGCTCCGGACTGATCATCTCCGCATACGAGGCCGATTCGCTGGCAGGGGATTTCACGTCCAGGTCCAGCAGGAAAGAGTCATCCGCTTGCTGAAAGGGACCGCTGTCCAGGTCGAAGGCATCGCTACTCGGCGGAGCGACTGGCTGGGATCGGGGTTCCGAGCCGAGGCCCAGCCCTTCCACCCAGGCGTCGTATTCGTCTTCCGAGGGCAACTGCACGTGCTTTCCGCTGCCGTGGTACCCACCAGCAGAAGGCGGCTCGGCCGCCGCAGGCCGCCGCTGCTCGAACTGGGCCAGGTCGGACGGATTCGAAACCGGCGCGCTCAGGTCAAAGGGTGACGGGCTGGCCGGAGCCGGGGCAGGCGGCGCGGGCGGCGGCGCGGACACGCCGCCGTGCTGCTTCTTGGCAAGCTGGCGCCGGATCGACTCCAACCCCTGCGCCGCGCGAGTATTGTTCGGGTTGATCGCAATGACGTTCTCCAGGCAGATTAACTGGTTCTCCAGCGTATCCACCACGGCGCTCAACCACATCCACGCATCCTCGTTGCGCTCGTCTAGCTCGGTCGCTTTGCCGAGCAGTTTGATGGCCTCATCCCGCCGCCCTGCTTTGTAGGCGGCGACCCCTTCCCGGATCAGTCCCTCAACATTCGAACCCATCTCTCGTGCTCCCGTCTGAACGGGCGGCTGTTCGCGGCGCGCCCACCAACCGGCCGCGCCCATCACCGCCGGTGTTGCTTGCAGGTATCATACCACATCCCGCGAATCGCAGGCCACGCCCCCGTGTCTTCCAGAGCAACCGCATCCAAACACAGTCTGAACCGCCACAACACCAGAAAAATGTGCGCCGCGACAGACTCGCGCCGACCGTACCGAGATCGCAGGCGAAAAGACTTGAAAGCCCTCTCTTTGCCTCGCATCCTTCGCGATCCTTGCGGTAAGCTGTTTTTCAGTTTGGCGTGCCAGTCTGCGGCAGCCAGCCAGGAAGTTGCCCGCCGGACAGGATTGGGATAAGGTGGACGCGGTTTTCGGGCACCCGCGTGCCCTTTCACGGAGAATTCGCGTGAGACGCTTGGATCGTTTTCAGATGGCCGGCTGGCTCGCTTTTCTGGCGCTGCTCCTGGCAGGCTGTAGCGTGGAAAACCTGGATGGCGTCACCCTGGTCGCCCCGGTGATCATGCCCACCAGCACCCCCCAGCCCACCCCCACCCCGGACCCGCTGGCGCTGGAACTGCCCAACCTGATCGAGAAAGAATTCATGGGCACGCAGCTTACATTCCGGTATCCGGACGGCTGGACAACCGACGAGGGCGGCCAGTATCTGAACGTGTACAGCACCGATCCGGACACGCCGGCCGGCGTGGGGATTTTCATCTCGCTCACGCGCGGGGTGGGGCTGAACAGCGATTCGGAAGAAGCCCTCGCGCCGCTGGCCATGCAGGTCTTCCTCCAGAACGCGGTGGATCATGGCTTCGCCAATCCGGAGACGGTGCCGGGCGAAGGGGAAGCCCTCGGTTTCGACTGGGGCGCACACGACGCGGCGCTCTTCGGATGGCAGACTGCGGATGGCGCCACGACCGGGCTTCAGATCGTGCTCATGGACAGCAGGCGCGATCGCTTCGTGCTGTTCACCCTGCAAGCAGCCAGCGACCAGTGGCCCGGACTGGAACCGACTTTCAAGGCGATCCTGGCTTCGGTGGCGTTGGACGGCGAAGCGCTTCCGGCCGGGGACGTACTGGCCGCTTACGACGCCCGCTAATCCCCTCCACCCACGAAAAAAGCCCCGGCCGCTGTCTTGCGGGCCGGGGCTTTCGATTCAAGGCGCTTGTACCGGGTCGCCCTAGGCGAGCTGCACCGGCTTGCTGACGATCTCGACCAGCAGATCGACGCTGGCCTGCACATCCACCATGTCCACCGTCTCGCTGACGGTATGCACGAAGCGGCACGGCACACTGATGCAGCCGCTGGGCACGCCCGCCCCAGCGAGGCTGATGGCCGACGCATCGGTCGAGCCACGGGTGAGGACTTCCATCTGGTACGGGATTCCCGCCGCTTCGGCCCGCTCGACCATCAGGTTCTTGACCGCCGGCGGCACCACCAGCCCGCGATCGTAGACCTTGATCGCCGTCCCGCCGCCCAGCTTGACCGCCATCTTGCCTTCGGAGCGCGGCGTATCCGGGCAGGCGGTCACGTCCAGGGCGATGCCCAGGTCCGGGGCCAGGCCAAAGGCGGACGCCCGCGCCCCGCGCACGCCGACTTCCTCCTGGACGGTAAATACGAAGTAGACCTCGTTGGGGATGTTCCCCAGCGCGGCCAGCTTGCGCATGGCCTCGATGCCAATCGCGCAGCCGATCCGGTCGTCCAGGCTCTTGGCGATGATCCGCGTGCCGCGCTCCTCATACGGCCGGAAGAAGCCCGCTGCGTCGCCTACCTTGACGCCGCTGTTCGTATCGGCGCCGTCGCTCACGTCGACGAAGAACGCCGAGATCTCCGGCACGTCGTGGCGGAAGGGCCGCCCTTCATGGCCGACGACGCCGGTCGCGCCGTTCTCGAAGCGCACGCGGTTGCCGGACAGCGTCTCCGGGAACACCCCGCCCAGCGGATCGAAGCGCAGGTAACCGGCCTCGTCCTGATAGGTCACTATCATCCCGATTTCGTCCATATGGGCGGCGACCATGATCTTGAGGCCGCCGCTGCCCATCCGGCAAATCAGGTTGCCGACCGGGTCAACCCGGACTTCGTCGGCCAGGCTTTGCACTTCGGCCTGAATCAGGGCGCGAACGTGATGCTCAAATCCACTTGGCCCCCAGGCCTCGACCAGTTTCTTGATCGTGTCTTTCATGGTTCCCCTGTTTTCCAATCGCATCTACTGGTGTGCCAGCACGCCCGGCCCGAACTTCTCCAGCGCGGCCCGCATCAACTGAACTGCACGCGAGATGTCCTCAAGGTCACACACGGCGGCCGGCCCGTGGATGTAGCGGCAGGGCACCGACACGACGGCGCTCGGCACGCCGGCATTGGTCACGAAGACCGCCCCGGCATCCGTCCCACCCACGGCTGCCTGCTTGTACTGGTAAGGAATACCTTCCGCCTCGGCCACGCCGCGCAGGTGCGCCAGCAGCCGTGGATCGACAATCACGGTTCGATCGGCCAGGGTCAGGGCCGGCCCCTTCCCCAGCTCGGTCACAGGCGTGAACGAGGGGGCTTCGGGGTCGTCCTCGACCGCGGGCAGATCGTTGGCCATCGTGCCTTCCAGCACGAAAGCCACGTCGGGCTTGATGGCCTGGGCCGCGACCTTGGCCCCGCGCAGCCCGACTTCCTCCTGCACCGTGAAGGCCACGTGCAGGTCAAACGGGAACGGCTCGCCCTGGATCAGCTCGATCAGCACCGCGCATCCGGCCCGGTCGTCGAACGCCTTGCCCGTCGCCAGGCGGCCCAACTCGTGGTACTTCGTGTCGAACGTCCCCCGGTCGCCCACCTTGACCTTGCCGTTGGCCTGCTCCTTTGAACTGGCCCCGATGTCGACCCGCAGGCGATCGAGATTGACTACGGCGCTGTCATGGCCCAGGTGGATGGGCTTCCACCCGATCACCCCTGGAACCCGATCCTGGCCGAAAACCAACCGCAGTCCGGGCAGAATCCGCGCGTCGAAGCCGCCGACCCCGGCGACCCGCAGCGTGCCATCGCCCTCCACTCCCATCACCATGAAGCCCACTTCGTCCATGTGGGCGGCGACCATCACACGGGGATCACCGGGCTGAGGGTTGCGGCCGCGCTTGACGGCCAGCACGTTCCCCAGCGGATCGATCCGGATGTCCTCGACATGCCCCTGGATCGCCTTGAGGATGACGCCACGCACTTCTTCTTCCGCGCCGGACACACCGAACGCATCAGACAGCTCCTTCAACATCATGCGGTCTTCTCCTCCCCGGCGGCGGACTCGGCCAGCGGGTCCTTCCAGGCAATCGTGGTCAGGAAGTCCTCCTCCAGCCCTGCGATGAATTCGGCCAGCAACCGGCCGGTGCGCTTGATGTCGCCCAGATCGACGATCTCCACCGGGCTGTGCATGTTACGGAGGGGGATGCTGAGCAGCGCCGTGGGGATGCCGCTCTGGGCCACCTGGATCGGCCAGGCGTCGGTGCCGCTCCGCCCAGGGATGGGATCGAGCGTCACGTCCATCTCCAGGCGGCGGGCCGCGTCGGCCAGTTTTTCGCCCAGCCCCGGATGGAAATTCGGCCCCATGCTGATCACGGGCGCGCTGCCCAGGGCATAGGCATTGTCCCCGTCGCCGACTCCCGGCTGCCTGGCGAAGGTCACATCCAGCGCGATCGCCAGGTCGGGCTTCAGGTGGTAGGCGGCCACCTCGGCCCCGCGCGAGCCGACTTCTTCCTGGACGGTCGCCACCGCCAGAACATCCCAGCGATGCTGGCGCGTCTTCAGCTCGTGCAGGCACCAGCTCACCGCGGCCACGCAGGCCCGGTCGTCCAGGGCCTTGCCCATCAGGCGATCCGCCACCAGATCGAGGGCCGGCACGTCGACCGTGACCGGGTCGCCGATCCGCACCTTGGCGCGGACTTCCTCGGCGCTCAGGCCCACGTCGATAAGCAAGTCTTCGGTGGCCGGGTACTGGGAGCGTTCCTCGGCTTTCAGGACGTGGGGCGGCTTGGAGGCAACCACGCCGGGCAGCGGCTCCTTGCCATGCACCATCACTGACTGGGCCATCATCACCCGGCTGTCGATCCCGCCAAGGCTGGCCACGCGGATGAATGAGCCGTCGATCGCGCGGACGAGCATGCCGATCTCATCCATGTGCGCCGCCAGCATAATCCGGCGGCGCGGCTGCATGCCGCCGCTCCCCCACTTCGCCCCGATCAGGTTGCCCAGGGCATCCGTGGTCAGGTCATCCACCAGGTCTTGCCAGTCGGCCTGGACGGCCTCGCGGACCGGCCCCTCCAGACCGGACGGGCCGTGAGCCTGGGCTAGGCGAATAAGATGCTGTTTGAGATCCAATGGCCTCTCCTTGCTTGCTGCAAAAACGGCTGCTCGGCCCCCTCCGGACTACGACCCCTCCTGCGTCGGGGTAGGCAGATCGAGAGTAGGCTGCGGCACAACCGTCGGCGGAGGTTCCGTCGTCGCCGTGGGTTCCGGGGTATTCGTGATGATCTGCACGGTCGGCAGCGGAGTCCAGGTAAACGTCGACGTCACCGTGGGAGCCGGCGTGCTCGTCACGATGATAAACGCGGTCGCCGTGGGGAACGGCGTGAACGTCCAGGTCGGCGGGCGGGGCGTCCAGGTCGCCGGCGGAGGCACGTACTGTCCCGGCGTGACCAGCGTGCCGCCGCGCGGCGGCGTGGGAGTCGGTAGCGGCCCCTGCGGCAGCGGCGTGATCGTTGGGAACAGAGTCCAGGTCGGCGAAGGCCCCACCTGGCGGGTCAGGTCAAGGGTCGCCCCGGCGGGCACCGTCGCCCGAACCCGGTCGGAACCATCCCTGGCCAATCCCAGCAGGATCGCGCCCGCGCAGTAACAGGGCAGCGTGGCCACGATCACCAGGAGCAGCACGGTGTGAATCATCCGCCGCTGGCGCAGGCGCGCTTCACTGATCCGTTCCACGAGGAGCCACTTTCCGTGAGATGCAGAGAACCAATCCAGCAGCCGCACGATGTGAAATCACTGCGCGCTGAGGATAGCACGGCGCATAACCCGCTGTCAATTCACCTACCGCCCGGAAACCGCTTTCCTACCGGATCGACGCTATTCCAGCGCCTTCATCGCCAGGGCGACGCTGTCTTCCGGGCTGACCTTAATTCGCGCGTCGAGGATGGTGCCGTCCTCGCCGATGACCCAGTGCGAGCGGATCACCCCCATGTACTTCTTGCCGTACATCGACTTCTCGCCCCAGACTCCCCAGGTTTCCAGCACGGCGTGGTCGGGGTCGGACAGCAGGTCGTAGGGGAGCGATTCCTTTTTCTTCCACTTGAGCAGGGCATCCGGCTCATCCGGGCTGAGGCCGAGCACGACCGCCTTGGACGTCTCAACCTTGAGGAACTGGTCGCGGAAGCCGCAGGCCTGAGTCGTGCAGCCGCTCGTCCCGGCCTTGGGGTAAGCGAACAGGATCACCTTGCGCCCGCGAAAATCGCTCAGGCGCACCGGACGTCCATCCTGGTTGAGCAACTCGAAGTCGGGGGCTTTCTCGCCAATCTGAGGCATTCTGAACTCCTGAAAAATAGTGTAGACACGACAAAATTGGAGAAACCCACCCACCGGCGAGTCTCCTCTCCAGACTCTATACGGCTATCTTACCATCAAACACGGCGGGAGGCTGCTCATTCCAGTTCATCCGGCTATCCCGTCTGATCGGCCGGAGCCACCAGCGTGGCGCTCCGGCCGTGGATTCCGGTCGCGCCGCTGGGCCGCGGGCCACGCTGCGTATCGTCCTGCACGATCCCATCGCCATCGTAGGCGCGCACGGCGAAGGTATGCTGCCCCTCCGCGAAAGGCCAGTCGTAGCGCCAGATCACCCAGGTCGTCTCCGAAAGCGGCGCGCGGAGCCGGGCTGCCTGCCATTCGCCGTTGTCCACCTGGACCTCCACCTTCGAGATGCCCCGCGCCCCGGCATGGGCGATCCCGCCGACCGGCACCCGGAGTTGCCCGCCCGCGTCGACCAATGCCTGGGCGGCGACCGTATCGATCACGGCCGTCGTCCGCATCTGAGCCACGGCATCCCATCCGCGCTCCACCCAGTATCCATCTTCGTAATCGGCCGAAACGTGAATTTCCGTGATCCATTTGGGCTGCTTCATCCCGTACCGGTCGGGGATGTAGATGCGCAGCGGGAAACCGTGATCGACGGTCAGCGGCTGGCCGTCCCAGGCGTAACACAGCATGATCCGCTCGTCGGCCCGCACCAGGTCCAGCGCCAGGGTCTCGTAGAAGCCGTCTGCCGAGCGGATCAGCAGGTAGCCCGCTCCATCGTGAATCCCTGCGTCGGCCAGCACACGCTGAAGGGAGACTCCCGTCCAGCGGGTCGTGCCGATCAGGTCGCCGCCGACCGGGTTGGAGATGCAGGCCAGAGTCACGTACTGGTCGATCGCCGGATAGTTGCCGCGCAGGTCGTCCAGGGTCAGCGCCAGGGGATGATCGACCAGCCCGTCGATGGTCAGGACCCAGGTCTGCTCGCTGACCCTGGGAGAGACCAGGTTGATGTCGATCCGGTAGTGCTCCGCCAGCGGCGTGTATTCCAGGCGCGTCCCCGGCGCGGGGATCAGCGGGTCGGCCGCGTTGGGGAGTCCGGGCGGCAAATCCTGCCCGCCGGTCAGGGCTGCCGCTACAGTCACCGCCGCGCGCTGGCGTTCGGACAGGAGCATTCCCAGCCCGGCCCCGGAGACGGTGATCACCGCCGCCGCGCCGCCGACCTGAACCAGGAACTGCCTCCGGCTGAGGGTCGACGCGGCGACAGCCTGCTCATTCGAAGCCATTCCAGCAGGCGCAGACTCACTCGCAGGCCTCAAGACCGGCCGGGCCGCTTCCGGGGCCGCCAGCCGGTCGTACAGCCAACCCAGGGCCAGCCCCCAGGCCGCCAGGCTGCCCAGCACCCACAGCGCGCCGAGCAGCGGCGTGATTTCCGGCAGACCCAGCGACGCGCTGACCAAGAGCAAGAGCACACCCAGGATCAGCCCCAGGCCCAGGCCGGCCTGCCAGCCGCGCCGCGCCCGGCGCGTGGCCAGCGCCGCGAACAGGATCGCACCGGCGGCCGACCCAATCGCGGCGAACAGGCCCAGCGCCATCAGGCGCTCGATCGTCTTGGCCGTGGAGGACGTCTGGCCCAGGTCCAGGCCGCCAATCACCCCCACGATCGCGTCGATCCCGGCCGTGATCACGTTGCCCGGCAGGACGCGCGCCAACCAGTCGAACAGGTCGAACGGCGCGAAGGGCAGCCCCACGAGCCGCTGTACCAGAAATTGAACGGCCATCAGCGGCGCGGTCACGATCAGACCGGCCGCCAACCCCCACATCCCCCATCGCTTGCCCATCGCGTCTGCTCCCATTCAAACATGATATTTTCTATACAAAAATATAGCATACAAGAGGTAAACATCCCGTGATGTCCGCCTGAGAGCACGGTGAGAGATCGCCGGACCTCACCCACAGAGGGCATGGCATCAGACCGAATAAGCAGCTCGCCGCAAAGAGTGCAACGGGAAACAGGTTTTCAGGCGCTTGCGCCGCGAACGCAGCGGTGGGTTCTCCTCCTTTGCGCTCTTCGCGGTTCGCCGTCTTTGATGCGCCCTCCCTATCCTCGACCGTGATCCTGCTTGTCAAAATCCACCTAGTCCTACCAGGATAGGTGTGGTAGAATCGGTGACGAATGATGGGGAGTGGCCAAGCGGCAAGGCAACGGTCTTTGGAACCGTCTATCGCAGGTTCGAATCCTGCCTCCCCAGCACGAAAAAGGCCCCTCGCTGGAGGAGCCTTTTTTGTTTGCCCGCCAAACAACCTTAATCGGCCGCGCGGCCCGACCAGGCCGGATCGGGCCGGTAGACCCGGTACTCGAAGCCGTTCATCGGGATCGTCTCGGCCAGGGCATAGGCATTCAGCATGGCCTCCAGGACCGGCTCCGGGTAGAAATCCGCCCGCAGGATCAGCACGTTGAAGGCCTGAGCCTCGATCATTGCGATCAACGCCGACGGGTCATACAACCCATTGTTGTACAGGTTGAGGAGCTGAGTCGGGTTGGTGACGACCGGCTTCCCGGCCAGCAGGCTGAAGGCCGCGTCCTCGCTGATCGCCGGGGCATCTCCTTCCGCGGCCAGGTCGACCAGCCGCCAGCCGTTGGCGATCTCCTGCTCGGTTGGAATCTGGCCCAGCACGGCATAGCCCACCGTCCAGCCCGCCGAATCGTAAAAGGCGAAGCCGGTATTGGGCTGGATGCCGAGAGTCTGGCTCAGCGGCCCGAAGACCGCGCCCTGGGTCGGCATGTGAAAGACCGAGACGCCATACAGCAGGTACAGGGCTGGAACGACCACCCCCGCCACTCCGGCGGAGACGGCGGGTCGGGAAGCGGCTCGATCCAGCAGCGATTGCAGCCTCCGCCCCAACCGGCTTTCGGTCAGCCGCCAGGCCCCGCGCAGGGTACGCGCCGCGTAAATCCCGCTCAGGATGCACATGCCCGCGATGGCCGTGGCGAAGTAGCTGTCGCCCGCCCCCCACTTACCGGCCAGCAGCGTCCCGGCGGTCGAGACGATGAACCACACGCTGTACAGGCTGAGCCGGTCGAGCACCAGCTCATACAGCACCACCAGTCCCGCCAGCGCGAGCAGAACGCCGTGCAGGCTGATCCACTGGCGCAGCAGCCCCACGAACTGGCCCGGCACGAACGGGTTGACGTTGGCCGTGATGATGTTCAGCCACCACTGCCCGCCGGTGGCCCGATCGATCAGGAGGAAGATCGCCCCCGCGATGGCCGCAAAGATCACCCCCCACCCGATCGCGCGCCGGGGGTTCTCCAGAAACAGGTAGAGGAAAACCGCCGCGACCGTGGAAATCGCCAGTTGCTTGGTATACCCGGCCGCCAGCAGCAGGATCATCCCGGCCCACAGGATGCGCCGCCGCTGGCGGGTCGCCATCCGCTCGTGCAGGGTCGCCAGGACGACCACGGCCAGCGTCTCGAACATCACCATGACAAAGTGCTGCCGGAACAGCGGGCCGATGTGGTAGATGTAGTTCGAGGCCAGGTAGGCCAGCCCGCTGGCAACCGCCACGACCCGGTTACCCTCCGCCCGGTAGACGGCATACCCGATCACCGCGGCGGTCAGCAGCGTCCCCAGGGTCGCCAACAGCCGTCCGTACCAGTACGCCGGGCCAAACAGCCACACGAACGGGGCGGCGATGATATGGAACAGCGGCGGGTAGTTCGAGGAATAGAACGGGAAGACCTCGGTGTTCTGGTAAGGCCACCGGAACTGGCTGAACATGACCGTGTCCACCAGTTCGAAGCCCTCGCCCTGATCGTAGTCGAATGGGAAGGTGATGATGTTGGCGGCGTACACCAGGAAGACCACCAGATAGAAGACCAGCAGCGCCAGGGCCAGGATCATCAGCACCCGCCCGGCCAGCCGCCAGCCGCCCTCGGCCTGGGCCATCCCACCCGGCAAACTCACCAGCGGCCCGACGGCCGGTTCACGCAGGGGGAGCAGGATCAGCCCGCCCAACGCCAGCACCGCGCTCAGCGCCAGCGCCAGAATCTGCTGTGGCCCAAAGCCGGGCAGCCGGTCCGCCGGCAGGATCGGATGGCCCAGCCGGTCGAACAGCGTTGCCAGCGGATCGAGCGCCAGCACGCCCACGATCCCCAGCGCGCCCACAACCAGCAGCACGATCCCCACCTGGCGTTTGGTCACACGAAAGTCTTTTCTCAGGAATGGCAGCATCGTCGCTCCTACCTTCGTCACCGAGACGGCACGGAGTATACCGCGAGTCCGCAGGCTCTCCGCCTGCCGATTTGCGCCCGATCGGTGTTAAATCCGTGAGTCGCAATGCGCAACCCAACCGGCGAGACTGCGTATAGAGTAGTGATTTGGATAACTTATCGGAGTGACGATCTCCTTGAGCGTTCAGGAGCTAACCATGAGTGAGGAGCAGAACATTCTGGATCGGCTGGCCAATCATTCTGACGAGCCAATCAGCGAAGCCACGCCCATTCCGATCCGGATTGAGAAGAGCAAGCACGAAGCAGTCGATTCCCTGCACCAGGCTGAAGCCGCCGCGCGGGACAGCGACGAAATCGTGCGCGAATACGAAGAGCGCTACTACGGCGACGGGGAAACCCGCCGCAAGCGGATGCGCGCCGAAGAGATGGCCGGGGAAGTCAAGCACAAGCTGGAAGCGTTCGACTGGCAGCCCCACGCCTACGCAACCCAGGGCCTCACCGACGAGGAAAAACTCTGGTCGGCCCTGGCCCATGCCAGCTTCCTGCTGACCCTGGGTGTGGGTACGATCACGGGCGGCCTGGGGGCGCTGCTGCTGCTCTTCGCCCCGCTGGCGATCTACTACTCTTTCCGCGACCGTTCCAAGTTCGTGGCTTACCAGGCCATGCAGGCCTTCGCCTTGCAGGTGATCGGCACGGTGGGCTGGCTGGGGGTGCTGATTGCCGGGTCGCTCGTCTTCGTCCTGGCCCTGATCATCTCCGGGCTGGCCAGCATTGTCCTGATCGGGATTCCCTTCCTGATCCTGTTCGCGGTGCTGTTCGTGGTCTTCCTGCTGGTGATGGTCTTCGTCCCGCTGGGCATGGCTACCTTCTCGATCATCGCCGCAATCAATACCTACATGGGCAAGGATTACCACTACCCCTTCATTGCGAGCTGGATCGACCACCAGGTAGACTCGGGCGAGCACATCCTCTAGAGCAGGTCTGGAGCAAACAAACAAAACGGCGGCTGAGATCAGCCGCCGTTTTGTTCAGGTGGAGATGCCGGGAATTGAACCCGGGTCCGAAGAGGACGAAACCGCACGTCTACAAGCGTAGTTGACCTTTTGGTTCTCGCCGTTGGTAGCCCCGGCCAACAGGGTACACCGCAGGCCAGCCGATGACTCTTAACGCCCGTTTATCGGCGTGACGGACGGGCACTCTGGCTTTGGTGTCGCCCACCTGCCCCCCGGCCAGAGACGGAGGAGGCGGACGGATTACCTACGTGAGGTAATCGGCTACGGGATGGACCGCTTTAAGCGGCCATGGCCATAGCGGGTGCGTAAGTGCGGTTGGCACTTATTGGGTTGCGCCGGATTTACGAGTTAGCGCGGCTCGGCTTGCGGTACGGCCCCTATCTCTCCCCGTCGAATCCTGTCATCCCCATGTCAAAACTACTCATCTGCATTATAACATACACGCCAGTGAATTCATACGATGGATTTTGTTAGAAGCGCCGTAGATTTCCCATCCGTCCAGGAATTATCATCACATCATGACCACGCACACACCCTATCAGACCATCATCGTCAAAGTGGGCACCAGCACCCTCACCGCCGGCACGCGGCGGCTCTCCCGTCCGGCCATGCTGGAGCTGATCCGGCAGATCGTCACGCTGCGCCAGGCCGGGCACCGGATCGTGCTGGTCACGTCTGGCGCGATGGCCGCCGGGCGCGAAGTCCTGAACGACCCTGAGCTACCCAACCATCTCCCCGCCAAACAGATGCTGGCCTCGGTCGGCCAGGGCCGTTTGATGGAGGTCTACGGCAGCCTCTTCGGCCTGTACGACGTGCGCATCGGGCAAATCCTGCTCACCCACGACGATTTCAGCCACCGCACCCGCTACCTGAACGCCCGCGAGACCTTCACCAGCCTGCTCGATTACGGCATCGTGCCGGTGGTCAACGAGAACGACACCATCGCCGTGCAGGAGATCAAGTTCGGCGACAACGACAACCTCTCCGCCCAGATCGCCGCGCTGCTCGACGCCGATCTGCTGATCCTGTTGACCGACCAGGCCGGGCTGTATGACTGCGATCCCAGCCAGAACCCGGACGCCAGACTGATCCCGCTGGTGAAAGACATCACCGAGGACATCTGGGCGCTGGCCGGAGATACCAACAACCTCCTGGCCTCCGGCGGCATGCGCACCAAAATCCAGGCCGCCCAGATCGCCACCCGCAGCGGCACGCGCACGATCATCGCCAGCGGCCGGATGCCGGACGTGCTGGTACGCCTCATGCACGGCGAAAGCCTGGGCACGACCTTTCTGCCGGCGGTGGATCACCTGGAAAGCCGCAAGCGCTGGCTGGTCGCCGAGCGCCCCCAGGGCACTCTGCACGTGGACTCCGGCGCGGCCAGCCGCCTCAAGACCGGCAAGGCCAGCCTGCTGCCGGTGGGAATCCGCCACATCCAGGGCACGTTCGAGCGCGGCGCGATCGTCCAGGTGGTCGATGCCGCCGGGCGCGCCCTGGTCAAGGGCCTGGTCAGCTATTCCAGCGCCGAGCTGGTCCAGCTCTGTGGCCGCCGGTCGAGCGAGATCGCCAGCATCCTGAGCTATACCTATGGCGACGAAGCGATTCACCGCGACAACATGGTCCTGATCTAGGCGAGGTCCGCCTCGCATCTCGTCTGCATATTGCTTTCTTGTGAAGGAGACCCGGCATGACCCTCGACATGCAGCTTCTCGGACGCCAGGCCCAGGCCGCCGCCCGCCAGCTACGCACCTGTCCACGCGAGGCCAAGGATGCGGCCCTGCTCGCCATCGCCGCCGCGCTGGAAAGCCAGCGGGCCGCGATCCTGGCCGCCAACGCAACCGATCTGGCGGACGGCCAGGCGGCCGGGCTGACCCCCGCCCTGCTGGATCGACTGAGCCTCCAGGGCCGTCTGGAAGGTATCGCGGCTGACGTGCGCCGGGTGGCCGAACTGACCGACCCGGTTGGGCACGAATTCGAAGCCAAGACCCTCCCCAACGGACTGCGTGTCCGCAAGCGCCGCGTGCCGATCGGGGTGCTGGGGGTGATCTACGAAGCCCGCCCTAATGTGACCGTCGACGTGGCCGCGCTGGCCCTCAAGACCGGCAACGCCGTCATTCTACGCGGCGGATCGGAGACACTGCGCTCCAACGTCGCCCTGGTCGAGGTCATTCGCGGCGCGCTGGCAGAGGCGGGCCTGCCGCTCGACGCGGTCCAGCTCATCACCGAGGCCGACCGGCGCTACGTCACCGAACTGCTTCGCCTGGATAAGTACGTGGACATGATCGTGCCGCGCGGCGGCAACGCCTTGCACACCCTGTGCCGGGAACAGGGCACCATCCCGGTCATCACCGGGGGAATCGGCATCTGCCACCTGTACGTCGATCACACGGCCAACCTCGCCGCCGCCGTCGACGTGATCCAGAACGCCAAAGTCCAGCGCCCGTCGGTCTGCAACGCCCTGGATACCCTGCTGGTCGAAGAAGCCATCGCCGCCGAGTTCGTCCCGGCCGTGGTCAACCGGCTCGCCCAGGACGGTGTCACCTTCCGGGCCGACGAAGCGGCCACGCGGCTGGCCGGCAACCATCCGGCCGTCCAGCCGGCCGGAGAGGGCGACTGGGATACCGAATGGCTGTCCCTGATCCTGGGCATCCGGGTCGTGCCCGGCCTGGATGAGGCGATCGAGCACATCCAGACGCACAGCACCGCCCATTCCGACGGCATCCTGTCCACCGACCCGGCTGCGATCGCACGCTTCCTGGACGAGATCGACTCGGCCGCCGTATACGTCAACGCCTCGACCCGTTTCACCGACGGCTCCCAACTTGGGCTTGGTGCGGAGATCGCGATCAGCACGCAGAAGCTCCACGCACGCGGGCCGATGGGCCTGGAGGAGCTGACCACCTACAAATGGATCGTGGAGGGGGACAATCACGTCCGGCCGTAGCAGGTGGGCCGGTTTCTGAAGCAAACACCTCTGGTCATCCCAGAGGTGTTTTGGGTTCGAAGGAACCCGCCATGCCGTGTGCTGCCCGTTTTGAACCTGCTTTCGCAGGTGGGAGTCTGTCAGCGGATTATTGCCTTGGCTAGAAAAGCCTAACGCATTACCAGCCGGACCACGACCCCCGTACTAAGGAGTGTTGGCTCAAAACTTGGGTGCGGCATCACGCGCACGGCAGGTGAGCATTTTATACCACGTTCGATCGGCCCTGTAAAGGTCAGGTCAATGAAGGTCATTCGAACAGCTTAGCAATTTCATCACGAGCCGGGCGCGGCAGCAGATGGCCCTGATACCACACCTGGGCCGGCCCTGCCTTCACGCTCCCAAGCTCGCAAGCGGGGATCCCCGCGCTTTCGAGCGCCGTCCGGACAGCCTCCGCCGACTCCGGCGCGACCGTCAGCAACAGCGCGCCGGAGGCAATCGCTCCCAGCGGATCGAGGCCAAAGTGCGCGCATAGCCGGGCACCCTCCGGTCGAATCGGCCATGTCTCGACCGTGACCTCAACCGTAACCCCGCTCGCCTCGGCCAGTTCCCACAGGGCGGTCGCCACCCCACCCTCGGTCGGATCGTGCATGCTGGTCACCCGGCCCGCGCCGGTCGCGATCCGCGCGTCGCGCACCACGCTGATCCCCGGATCGGTCAGGTAGCCGGCCGCGCGGGAAACCATCGCTTCGCCAAACACCGGGATCAGTTCGGCCCGCCGTTCGCGAGCAATGATCGCCGTAGCCTCGATCGGGAACCCCTTCGTGAGCAGGACGCGGTCGCCGGGCCGCGCGCCGCCGGTCAGGATCAGTTGATCGCGGCTCACCTCGCCGAGCAGCGTCCCGGCCACGATCGGCCGGTCGAGGCCGTGCGTGATCTCCGTGTGGCCGCCGATCAGCGTGATCCCCAGCCTCGCGCAGGCCGCCAGAATCTGCTCGAAGATCCGCCGGGCCAGCCCGGCATCGGCCAGACCGCCCGGCAGGAGGACGGTCGCCATGAACCAGCGCGGCGTTGCGCCGGTCGTCGCCACGTCGTTGGCGTTGACCTGGACGGCATACCAGCCGATTTCATCGGTCGCGAACGTGATCGGGTCGGTCTTGGCCACCAGGCAGACCTCACCCATGTCGATCACCGCTGCGTCCTCGCCCAGGCGCGGGCCGACCAGCACGCGGGGATCGGCGGGAACGCGCGCCAGCAGCAAACCCAGCACATCGGGGGGCAGCTTGCCCAGCGGGAGGATGTCCATCGCCATCAGTACCTTGTCTGTGTGAAAAACGGAAAGGGCCTCCCTCTGCGACAGAGGCCCATTCCGGGTGTGTCATGGCGTCTAGTGTAGCACGAGGAGGGACGCCATGACACGGTTGCGAGACTGACTGCTCAAACGATTCATGGACATCACCTCCTCATGTGTGGGATGGCAACCCTGAACAACGCGAGTTCGGCGTACCGAACTGACCGCACCATGCCACCAAAGACCGGCCCTGTCAATCAAAATAGGCTTGAAGCTCGCGGCCCACGTGCCGCCGACCAATTTCTTGCGCAACGCTAATTGAGCGTGC
>JARKOQ010000100.1 GCA_029976005.1 Aggregatilineales bacterium
CTTCATGAAATTCAATTATGGCTACTGGAACATGCTGCCGGGGGTGGAGGCTGTTTTCCCGACGACGATCGTCGATGTGGCGCTGGAGAAGGACGCGCTGACCGTCTACGGCTACGACCGCCCGGTGCACGCCCGCTATGATTACCTCAACGGCGCGACCATCAGCGCTCGCTTTACCTCGCCCATGCCCGGCGTGATCCGCGTCCAACTCACCCACAGGAAGGGCCGCCGCGAGCGCGTCCCGGCTTTCGATCTGGATTACGGGCTACGTAGCTCGGATGTCGAAGTCGGAAGCGAGGCGGGCCGCGTCTGGCTGCGCTCCTGCGGCCTGTCGGTCGAGATGGCCAACGTCGACGGGGCGTGGGGCTTCACCTTCCAGCGCGACGGCCGTCCGCTGACCGGCAGCGAGCCGAAAGCCGTCGCCCTGCTCCGCTACGAAGGCAAGACGTACCTGCGCGAGCAGCTTTCGCTGGGGGTCGGAGAGACGATCTACGGCCTGGGCGAGCGCTTCGGCCCGCTGGTCAAGAACGGCCAGGCGGTCGACATGTGGAACGATGACGGCGGCACCAACTCCGAGCTGGCCTACAAGAACGTCCCGTTCTACCTCTCCAGCCGGGGCTACGGGGTGCTGGTCAACCATCCGGGCCGGGTGGCGTTCGAGGTCGGCTCGCACGACGTCTCGCGTGTCCAGTTCAGCGTGGAAGATCACAGCCTGGATTACTATCTCTTCGGCGGGCCGACTCCGAAGGATGCCCTGGATCAGTACACCGCCCTCAGCGGCCGCCCGGCCCTGCCGCCGGAATGGTCGTTCGGGCTGTGGCTGTCCACGTCCTTCCTGACCAACTACAACGAGACGGACATTCTGGACAACATCGAGCGGATGGAGGAGCTGGATATCCCGCTGCGGGTCTTCCACTTCGACTGCTTCTGGATGAAGGAGCTGACCTGGTGCAGCTTCCTGTGGGATAACCGCTACTTCCCCGACCCGGCCGGGATGCTGCGCCGCCTGAAGGCCAAGAACATCAAGGTCTGCCTGTGGATCAACCCCTACATCGCCGAGGCCTCGCCGCTGTTCGCGGAGGGCGCGGCCCAGGGTTACCTGCTCAAGACGGTCGATGGGGATGTCTACCAGGTGGACGAATGGCAGCCCGGCTGCGCGCGGGTGGACTTCACCAACCCGGACGCCTGCGCCTGGTACGCGAGCAAGCTCAAGGCCTTGCTCGACATGGGCGTGGACGCCTTCAAGACCGACTTCGGGGAACGCATCCCGACCAACGTGCGCTACTTCGACGGCTCCGATCCGGAGCGCATGCACAACTACTACACCTACCTCTACAACCAGACTGTGTTTGACCTGCTGCGCGAGGTCAAGGGCGAGGACGAGGCGGTTGTTTTCTCGCGCTCGGCCACGACCGGCGGGCAGAAGTTCCCCGTCCATTGGGGCGGCGACAACGCCTCGACCTACCCCTCGATGGCGGAGACGCTGCGCGGCGGCCTGTCGCTGGGGATGTGCGGCTTCGGCTTCTGGAGCCACGACATCAGCGGCTTCATCGGCACGGCCACGCCCGACCTCTACAAGCGTTGGGTGGCCTTCGGCCTGCTGTCCTCGCACAGCCGCCTGCACGGCAACGACAGCGTGCGGATGCCCTGGCGTTTCGACGACGAGTCGATCGGCGTCCTGCGCCACTTCAACCGACTCAAGCTGCACCTGATGCCCTACCTGTACGACGCCGCCCGTGAAGCCCATGCCCACGGCTGGCCGGTCATGCGGGCGATGATCCTGGAATTCCCGGATGATCCGACCTGCCGCTATACGGACACCCAGTACATGCTGGGATCGGCCCTGCTGGTCGCGCCGGTTTTCGCCGACAGCGGCGAAGTCACCTACTACCTGCCGGAAGGCCAGTGGCGCCACCTGCTGACCGGCGAAGTTGCCCAGGGGCCGGCCTGGCGCACCGAGAAGTATGACTACTTCAGTCTGCCGCTGTGGGTCAACACCCGGCGTGGCGCGGATTGGGAGTGCCTCAAGGGCTACAGCATCACCCCGTAGACGCCTCACACACCAGGGGCCGGAGATTGCCTCTCCGGCCCCTGCGCTATCTGTTTCAGCTTTGACCACGAACCGCCGGACGCCTGGACGCCCCCGGCGTGGGGTCTGTCGACCTTTCTCGACGGCCTGTCCCGGCTACCAGATGCCCGGAATGAGGCGGTAGCGGGTGTGCCGGGCGTAGTCCGCGTAGCCGGGCAGTTCCGCCTGAAGGGTGCGATCTTCCAGCGCGGTGCGGACCACGAAGACCGCGATGCCCAGCAGGCCGGGGATGAGCGCCAGCCACGTCCCCACCGCGATCGGCAGCGCCAGGAACTGGAGGATCACGCCGGTATAGCCCGGATGGCGCACGAAACGGTACGGGCCACCCGTCGCCACCTGGTGCCCGCGCGCCTCCTGGATGCGGACGCTCGGCTCGAAGTTCCGGTTGGCGACCATCGACCAGGCCAGCGGGATGAAGCCCAGGATCATCAGCGCGTTGCCGAGGACGTAGATCACGGGCGAAACCGGACTGGAGACGCCGTTCCGCCAGTCCAGACCCGCGACGAACGGCTGGACGAGAACCAGCACGAAGTAGATCGAGAGCAGCACCAGGTCCCATTTTTTGGTGCCCTGGGTGGCATTCTTGATACGCTGGCCGCGCTGGTTGAGCAATTCCGGGTTGCCGACGGCGACCGCGACGCTCAGTCCGATCCAGCACAGCAGGTAGACGACGGCGAAGACCCAGCCCCACGCCCAATCGGTCGAGGCAGCGCCCAGGAACAGCAGGCCGCCGACGATGATCGCCTGGCCCACGTGCTTGCCGATGGTGTTGACCCCGTAGATGTTGATCCGGGTCGGTTGCGACATGAAGACCTCCTGTGATGATGATGTACTTTTGTCATTCTATGCCGTTTTAAGGGCGGCCCTTCCCCCCAATAAATGAGGTGCTCCGGGAAGGGCGGGCGCGGGGAGGCGGGTGTTTCCGTTGTGCGTGGGGCCACGATTTGACGGCGGAAGCCGCAGCTTCTATGGATAGCCGCCGGGAGCGTTCCCGGACGAAGGAGAGGATGCTTGGGTGGGGGTTGACGGCTCAAATCGGGTACGTGTGACGATGATCAATGAGCCTCTCTGCCTGGACGTCTGGCACTCCGGCTGGCCGGAAGTGCCCTATAATACACGGTATCCATCGCTGCGAGCCGTGCTTCTCGGGGGGAATCCATGCTCTACTCTTTGAATGAACTGCCTGCGTCCGCGTTCGGCCAGGCCGGCGGCAAGGGGAGTACGCTGGCCCGGCTGGCTCAGAGCGGCTATCCTGTCCCGGACGGGTTTGTCCTGCTGACTTCGGCTTTCGAGGACGACCGGCTCAGGCCCGCCGCCTGGACGTTGGCTCAGGCGGCCCTCGCCCGGATGCGCCAGCGGACGCCCGGCCTCACGTTCGCCGTGCGTTCCTCCGCCCTGAGCGAGGATTCCGCGTCGGCCTCGTTTGCGGGCGAGTTCGAAAGCGTGCTGGACGTGCAGTCCGACGAGGCTGTGCGGGACGCGATCGGCGCGGTGCGGCGCTCCGCCCGGACGGTCCGCGTCGAAGCCTACAGCCAGGCCCAGGGCCTCGCCGAAACGCACGAGGTCGCGGTCGTCGTGCAGTCTTACGTCCGGGCCGACCACGCGGGCGTGCTGTTCACCGCCGACCCGGTGACCGGCAGCCTGATGCGGATGACGGGGGAGGTGGTGCGGGGGGCGGGTGACAAGCTGGTGGCCGGGCAGGCCAATGCCCAGGCTTTCACGTTCGACCGGGCCAACGGGAAGTACGCCGGGCCGCCGGAACTGCGGCCGCATGCTCGCCGGTTGTACCGGCTGGGGGTGAAGCTCGACGCGGCGCTGGGCGCGCCGCAGGATATCGAATGGGTGATCGCCGGCGGGCGGCTGTCCATCGTGCAGGCGCGTCCCATCACGTCGCTGCGCGGCTTCAACCCTGTCACGGGCGAATGGAACGATACCCTGCTGGGCGATTTCCTGTGGTCGAACGGGAACGGCGCGGAGATTCAGCCCGGCGTGATGCCCCTCCTCACCGCGAGCGTGATGAGGCTGTGGGGGCAGGGGTACGGCGAGTGGTGGTCGCGCTACCCGGCCTCCGGCTATATCGGGCTGCGTTCCTATTTCAACATCACGGTGCAGATCGCGCCGTTCGCGCGGCTGCCCTTCATACGTACCGAACGGCTGATCCAGTACGTGTCGCAGTGGTGGGGACGCATCCCGGACGGGGTCAGTCTGCCCCTCATGCCCTTCTCCTTCCGGGAGATCGTGACCGTCGTCTTGCCGATGTACCTGCGCAGCGCCCGGCGCTTCGCGCGGTTCCGTGCCATGCTGCCCGACTTCGTGGCGCGCGCGCCGGGCTGGTGCCGGGAGATGCGCCAGCGGATCGCGGCCAGCATGGAGGGGCCGGCGCTGGCAACCCTGTGGGCGGACGAGATCAGACCGTTCTTCCTGCTGGGGACGGCGATGGCCTCGGCGGCCAACAGCGACATTCGCAACCAGATCGAAGCCCAACTGCGCAAATGGGTGAGCGAGGAGGACGCCAACGCGCTCGTCTCGAACCTTGGCGGGGAGGGATTCTTCGCCAGCCTGGGGCCGGTGGTCGGCCTGCAAAAGGTCGCGCGGGGGGAGATGAGCCGCGAGGCCTACCTCGAAGCGTACGGCCATCGCGGCCCGGACGAGTTCAATCTGATCCACCCGCAGCCGGTCGAAGACCCTGTCTGGCTGGATCGGCAGTTGGCGGAGCTGGAGCAGAACCCGGTTGACGTGGAAGCCCTGCTCGACGGGCAGCGGGCCAGGTTTGCCGCCGCCTGGGCGCGCCTGGCGGATGGCCATCCGCGCCGGGCGCGCGCGATCCGGCGCAGGCTGGATCAGGCCGCGCAGCTTGCCTACCAGCGCGAGGCGGCCCGCTCGGAAATCACGCGGGTTGTGGGGGTGATCCGGGCCTGGGCGCTGCGCGCGGGGGAGCTGAGTGGGATGGGCGAGGATGTCTTCCACCTGACCCTCGATGAAGTGCTCGGCCTGCTGGGTGGGGACGACCGGGCGTGCAAGTACATTCCAACCCGGCGGGAGACGTATGCGCGCTACTGCGCCCTGCCGGCCTATCCCACCGTGATCAGCGGGCGCTTCGACCCGTTCGCCTGGGCCGCCGACCCGAACCGGCGGGCGGACGTGTTCGATGCCCATGCGCCGCTGGCCGGGCCGGACCCGGACGCGGCGGTGATCGTCGGCGTCGCGGGATCGGCAGGCACGGTCGAGGGGCTGGTCCGCTGGATCGACGATCCGGCGGACAGCGGGCTGCTCCAGCGGGGCGAGGTGCTGGTGACGCGGACGACCAACGTGGGCTGGACGCCGCTCTTCCCGCGCGCGGCGGCCATCGTGACCGACGTGGGGGCGGCGATGTCTCACGCCGCGATCGTGGCCCGCGAACTGGGCATCCCGGCGGTGGTCGGCTGCACCAATGCGACCGCCCGGCTCAAGACCGGCGATCGCGTCCGGGTGAACGGGCTGCGCGGCACGGTCGAGATTCTGGCGCGGGCCGAATAGCGGATTTTGACGCGGGCGGCTTCCATCGTGGCTCGGAAAGGGCGTACACTCTCAGTGGCGGATATGTCTTGCGTGGGGCTGCTGCCAGGCGAGGAGGGAAACATGAATTCGCGTGAGCGCGTCGCGTGTGCCTTGAACCATCAGGAACCGGATCGGGTTCCGCTCGACCTCGGCGGCTGCGGCCAGACGGGTATGCACGCCACCACCGTCTACGCCCTGCGCCAGGCCCTGGGTCTGGACGACCCCGGCACGCCCGTCAAGGTCATCGAGCCGTTTCAGATGTTGGGCGAGATCGCGCCCGATCTGCTGGCCGCCGTCGGCGGCGATATCCTGCCCCTGGGCGGGCTGACCACGATGTTCGGCTTCAGGAACGAGGGCTGGAAGCCGTGGACGTTCCACGACGGCACGCCGCTTCTCGTGCCGGAGTGCTTCAATACCGAGCCGGAGCCGGATGGGTCGATCCTGATGTACGCGGAAGGCGATCGTTCCTATCCGCCCTGCGCCCAGATGCCGGCGGGCGGCTGGTACTTCGACTCGATTCCGCGCCAGCATTGGGAAATCGACGACGCGCGCCTGAACGTCGAGGATAACCTGGAGGAGTTCAAGCCCATCTCCGCCGAGGACCTCGATCACCTGGCCCGCGAAGCGGAGCGGCTTCACACCCAGACGGACAAGGCGATCATGCTCACCCTGGGCGGGGCGGGCTTTGGCGACATCGCGCTCGTGCCGGGGCCTTCGCTCAAGAATCCAAAGGGGATTCGCGACGTGACCGAGTGGTACATGAGCACCGTCCTGCGGCGGGATTACGTCTACGCGGTGTTCGAGCGCCAGTGCGCGATCGTGCTGGAGAACCTGCCGAAGATTTACGCGGCGGTCGGCGACCGGGCGACCGCCGTGTGGGTCAGCGGGACGGACTTTGGCATGCAAAACGGCCCGTTCATCTCCCCGCAGACCTTCCGCGACCTGTACAAGCCGTTCTTCAGGCAGGTCAACGACTGGATCGGCGCGCATACACCCTGGAAGCGCTTCATCCATTCGTGCGGCTCGGTCAAGGCGCTGATCCCGGACTTTCTCGACGCCGGGTTCGACATCCTCAATCCGGTGCAGACGGCCGCCAGGGATATGGACCCCGCCGATCTCAAGCAGGCGTTTGGCAGTCGGGCGACGTTCTGGGGCGGCGGGGTGGATACTCAGCATACGCTGCCCTTTGGCACGCCGGACGCCGTGCGCTCCCAGGTTCGGGACCGGCTGCGCACGTTTGGGCCGGGCGGCGGCTTCGTGTTCAACCCCAGCCACAATACCCAGGCCCTGGTCCCGGTGGAGAACATCCTGGCGATGTACGAGACCGTCAGGGACTATGGCGCTTATCCGCTGAATTGATCGCGGCCGGGAGGGGGATTCGATCTCGCCGGATCGAGCGAGAGGCCGGATAATGGGGATGTGGTTCATTCGCATGGGCGTCGTGTCCATACGCCCACCAGGAGAGATCTCATGAGCATCGAGAATCAGCTTGCGCGCTGCACGCCGGAATCTCAGGGCATCGCGTCAACAGCCATTCAGGCGTTTGTCGAGGCGATCGAAGGGCAAGGCATCGAGCTGCATTCATTCCTGCTGCTGCGGCATGGCGCGGTGGTGGCCGAGGCGGGCTGGGCCCCCTACCACCCGCAGCGTCCGCACATGCTGTATTCGCTCAGCAAGAGTTTTACTTCGACTGCCGTGGGCATGGCGGTCGACGAAGGCCGCCTGTCGATCGACGATCGCGTGCTCGATTTTTTCCCGGACGACGCCCCGGCGCGGGTCAGCCGGAATCTGGATGCGATGCGGGTGCGGCACCTGCTGTCGATGTCCACCGGCCACGCCGAGGATACCACCGACTACCTGCACCGGCGGCGCGATGGCAACTGGACCAGGGCGTTCCTGGCCCGGCCGGTGAAGCACAAGCCGGGCACGTTTTTCCTCTACAACACGGGCGCGACCTACATGCTGTCGGCCATCGTCCAGAAGGTGACCGGCCAGACGCTGATCGAGTATCTGCGACCGCGCCTGTTCGAGCCGTTGGGCATCGCCAACCCGGTCTGGGAGATGTCGCCCCAGGGGATCAATACCGGGGGATACGGCCTGAGCATCACCACCGAGGACATCGCCCGCTTCGGGCAGTTTGTCCTGCAAAAGGGCAAATGGCAGGGGCGGCAGCTCGTGTCCGAAGCCTGGATCGCGCAGGCGACCGCGCGCCAGGTCGACAATGGCGACGATCCGGCCAGCGATTGGGCGCAGGGCTACGGCTTCCAGTTCTGGCGGTGCCGCCACGACGCGTTCCGAGGGGATGGCGCGTTCGGGCAGTACTGCATCGTGATGCCCGCCCAGGACGCCGTGCTGGCGATCACCAGCGGCATCGGCGACATGCAGGTCGTGCTCAACCTGGTCTGGGAGCACCTGCTCCCGGCGATGGGCAAAACCGCGCCGCTGCCCGAAAAGGTGAAGGCGCACGCGAAACTGGTCCAGAAGCTGGGCGGGTTGGCCTATCTGCCGCCGCGGGGAGCGGCTTCGTCGCCGGTTGCGGCGCGTGTCTCCGGCAAGACGTTCGTGATGGAGCCGAACAGCACGCGGGTCAAAAGCATGACGTTCGACTTCACTCGACCGGATGCCGTGGTCACGATCCGCGCCGCCCGGCGCAGCCACAAGTTCGTGTGTGGGGCCGGGGCGTGGCGGGAAGGGGTGCTGACCCTGTTCCCCTTCCATGCACCGGACATGGTCGCCAGCGGGGTCTGGACGGACGACAGCACGTTCGCGATCACCCTGCGCTTCCACGAGACTCCCTACGTGCACACCCTCGTCTGTCGCTTCGACGGAGACCGGCTGGCCGTCGACGGCGCGCTGAACGTGGCGTTTGGGCCGACGACGTATGCGCTGGTGGGCAAGATCACGGGATAGGCAGCGCGGGCGGCCGCCTCAATCGTCTGGAAAACACAGCAGCCTGAGCAAGTCCTCAGGCTGCTGTGTGTGTCAGGAGCGAACGGGGGCCGCCCGCCACTTAACGCCGGCGGTTCGCCGCGTCAGGCGGCGGCCCGCCGGGGGATGCGTATCAGCTTGAGCGGGTTGAACTGGCTGCTCAGAAGCATCTGCATGCCGATGAACCCAAACAGCAGGACGCCGATGATGATCTTGATCCACCAGGGCGTCAGGGACCCGTCCAGAGTCAGGTAGGTGTGGATCACCCCCGGCAGCAGGATGCCGATGAAGGTGCCGACCACGTAGCCCACGCCGCCCGTGAGCAGCGTACCGCCGATCACGACCCCGGCGATGATGTCCAGCTCCGCACCCATCGCGATCGTCGAGTCTCCCGACCGCTTCGAGAGGGAGAGGATGATCCCGGCGAAGGTCGCCAGGAAGCTGCTCAGCGCGTAGATGGTGATCGTCGTGCGGCCAATCGGGACGCCTTGCAGCAGCGCGCCGGTTTCGTTGCCGCCCATGGCATACACGTTGCGCCCGAAGCGCGTATAGTGCGCCAGGAAGATGCCAACGAGCAGGACGATCACGAACGCTCCCGCCGCGAAGGTGAACCTGCCCCCGTCGGGGAAGACGTACACGATGTTCGAGACGTCGACGTAGAACTGGTGCGTGATGCTGATCGAATCCGTGGTCAGGACGTAGGCCCCGCCGCGCGCCAGGAACAGCCCGGCCAGGGTCACGATGAAGGCGGGAATCTTGAAGTAGTGGATGATGCTGCCCATCGTGGCCCCGAACAGGGTGCCGATCACCAGGATAATCGCGAAGACGACCAGCGGATGCATGCCGTTTCGCTCGATCATCAGGGCGCAGAAGACGCCCGTGAAGGCGATCACCGAGCCGGGACTCAGATCGATGCCCCCGGATAGGATGACGAAGGTCACGCCGATGGCCGGGATGCCCAGATAGGCATAGTTCCGGAGCAGGTTGCAGACGACTCGCATCGAGGCAAAGCTCGAGTACTGCGTGAGGCAGAAGAGATAGAGCAAGGCAAAGACGAGTGTCGTCATCAAGAGGGGGAATGCGCGCGATTTCATGCCCGTCTCCTAAACAACCGCTTGAGGAAGCTGCGGAATTCGTCCGATTGAAGCAGCAAGACCGCGAGCACGACGATGGCCTTGACCACGAGATTCGCCGTCGGGTGGAGCTTGCTGACGTATAGCCCGGTGAGCAGACTCTGGATGATCAGAACCCCCAGGGCGCTCAGGAACAGATTGAAGCGCCCGCCGTTCAGGGAGGTCCCGCCGATGACCACGGCCAGGATGGCATCCAGTTCCGCGAACTCACCCGCCTTGTGGGGGTCGGCTGACTTGACCTCGCCGGCGACCACCAGCCCGGCCAGGGCGGCGCATATCCCCGAAAGGGTGTAGACCATGACCTTGATCCGGGCGGAGTTGATTCCGGCGTAGAAGCTGGCGCGAGCGTTGATCCCCACCGACTCGATCAGCAGGCCGATAGCCGACCGGCGGACCAGCAGCGTGACGAGGATCAGCATCGCCAGACACAGGTAGATCGGAAAGGGCACCCCCAGGATCACGCCGCGGCCGATGAAGGCCAGGGTCTCGTTGGTGAAGGTCGGGGACTGCCCCTGGGTGATCATCTGGGCAATACCACGGCCAGAGATCAACAGGATCAGGGTGGCGATGATCGGCTGGATGTTGAGATAGGCCACCAGGAAGCCGTTCCAGAGTCCGCAGATGGCTCCGGCCGCGACGGCAATCAGAATGACCACACCGGGCATGTAGTAGAACTCGCCCGCGCCGGCCTCGTACTGGTTGATCAGCATCACGGCCACGGCCGAGGCAATCGCCATCACCGTGCCCACCGACAGGTCGATGCCCTTGGTGGCGATCACCAGGGTCATGCCGATCGAGAGCAGGATGATGGCCGACGCGCCGTCGAGGATGTTGATCAGGCTGCCGATCAGGCGCCCATTCACCATATCGATCGAGAAGAAGTTGGGAGAAATCAGCCTGTTGACGATCAGGATGATGATCAGCGCCGCGACGGACCAGACAGCCCGGTTGTTCCATGAGAAACCGCCCAGCTTGAGGTCCGCCAGTTTTTCCTTGAGCTGAAGGATGGGTTGAGGTTGCATGCCTACCTCTCGGCAATCGTTTGCATGATCATGGCTTCGCTGATTTGATCCCCCTCCAGCTCCGCGATGACTTGCTTGTCACGCAGCACCATCACCCGGTCGCTGTAGTCCACGATCTCCGGCAATTCGGAGGAGATGACCAGCATCGCCTTGCCTTCTTGAGCCAGACGCTTGACGATATTGATGATTTCAGCATGCGCGCCGACATCGATGCCTCGCGTGGGTTCGTCGAGAATCAGAAACTCCGGGTTGGAGACCAGCCAGCGGGCCAGGATGACCTTTTGCTGGTTGCCGCCGGAAAGCTCCTTGACGGGTTTTTCCATGTCGGTGGTGACGATCCGCAGGGCTGAGATCATCTCCTCGGCAAGCTGTTCCTGCTTCTTGGGGGTCAGATGCTCGAACCAGCCCAGTTTGGCCTGAAGCGCCAGGATGATATTGGCGCGGACGGACAAATCCGCGATGATGCCGTCTTCCTTACGATCTTCCGGGCAGAGGCCAAATCCATACTGGACGGCTTTCTGCGGGGAACTCAGATTGGCCGCCTGGCCGTTGACGTACGCTTCGCCTTGCTCGCTGTGCTTGATGCCGAAAATGAGGTGGGCGATTTCGGTCCGGCCCGACCCCAGCAATCCCGCCAGCCCGACGATTTCGCCTTTTCTGACTTCGAGATCGAAAGGCTGCATCATCCCGCGGCGGGCAAAGCCATGCACCCGCAGGAACGGCTCGCGATCCAGCCCATTGCTGGATATGCCTGACTTCTGAACCGCCAGTTCCTCGGTCAGCGCCTTGCCCAGCATCTCGGAGATCAACTGGATTCGGGGGAGTTCGCTCGTCAGGTGTTCGCCGACCTTGATGCCATTCCGCAGGACGGTGATGCGGTCGGAGATTTCGTAGACCTGATCGAGAAAGTGGGTGATCAGCAGGATGCCGATCCCGCGTTCCTTGAGCGACCGGATGACCGAGAAGAGCGTCTCGACCTCGTGTCTGTCCAGACTGGAGGTTGGCTCGTCGAGGATGAGCACCTTGGCCGATAGGTCCACCCCGCGCACGATCGCCACGATCTGCTGGATGGCGATGGAGTAGGCGGAGAGGTCGCGGGTGACGTCGATATCGATGTCGAACGCCTTCAGCAGCTCGTACGCCTTGCGGTTGGCGGTTTTCATGTCCACCAACCCCCGGCGCATCGGCTGGCGGCCCAGGAAGATATTCTCGGCCACCGACAGGGTGGGGATCAGGTTGATTTCCTGGTACACCGCGCTGATGCCCAGTTCCTGGCAGTGGCGCGGGCTACGCGGCTCGATTTCCTTGCCTTCCAGAAGAATGACGCCTGCATCCCGTTTGTGGACTCCGGTGAGCAGTTTGATCAGGGTGGATTTTCCGGCGCCGTTTTCGCCCAGGAGGGCATGAACCTCGCCGGAATACAGGGTGAAATCAACCTCGCTCAAAGCGGGCGTCGCAGCGAAGGTTTTGGTGAGACCTCGGGTTTCTATGAGTGGAATTTGAGCTTGTTCATTATTGCGCATCGGTAGCTTTGCCTGGATTCTATTTTCAGGTAGATGTCCTCTTTCTTCTGCCTGAAAGAAAAAAGAAGAAGGGAGGAGGATTGAAAAATGCTTCGATTGCGCTACGTCATGCCAACAGGGTTAATGCAGGGGAATCGGCTTCCACTGGTGTCATGATCACCAAGTTTATCGCAGGAAGGCGACCCATCTGCCTTCCTGCGATAGCGTCATAGACTGCCAGGTTTACTGATGATCGGCGTCGTAGGCGGCGCGGCTGGTGTACAGGCTGCCCGCCACGGGGATCCACTTGGGAAGCTCTTCCCCGGCCAGGGTGGCGACGACCGCGTCAAACGCGGGGGCGCCCATGAAGGGGCTGAGCTCGACCGTGGCATTGGTCTCGCCCGCATCCAGGGAGTCGAAGATGTCGGGAATGGCGTCCACGGAGACGATCAGGATGTCCTGCGCGGGGACGAGGCCCGCTTCCTTGATGGCTTCGATCGCGCCAATCGCCATGTCGTCATTGTGAGCGAACACGGCGCAGATGTTGGCGGGGTCTTCGGCGCTGAGGAAGCTCTCCATCACCTGCTTGCCCTCGGTACGCACGAAATTGCCCGTCTCGGAACGGATAATCTGCATGCCGGGGAAGAGGGCGATGACTTCGCGGAAGCCAGTGGCGCGGTCTTCAGCCGCGGCCGAACCCACGGTGCCGTACAGCTCGACGATGTTGCAGTTGCCGGAGGTCGCCTGAACCAGCCAGGCCGCCGCCAGACGTCCTTCGTGCACGAAGTCGGAGGACACGCGGGTCACATACAGCGAAGGATCGGCGTCCACATTGCGGTCCACGATGACCACGGGGATTCCGGCATCCTTGGCTTCCTGGAGCACGACATCCCACCCGCTGGTGACGACGGGGGCGAGGATAATCGCGTCAACGTCGCCCTGAGCGATCCAGGCGTTGATAGCGGCGATCTGGTTTTCCTGCTCTTGCTGGGCATCGGAGAACAGCAGGTTGATACCGCGCGCTTCAGCCTCGGCCTTGACGGCGTCCGTGAAAGACGTACGCCAGGCGCTCTCGGAGCCAATCTGCGAGAAACCGATGGTGAGACCCTCGCCACCCCCCTGGGCAGCGGTGCTGAATGCGGTGGCAATCAGCCCCACGACGACGAGAATTACTGCAATTCGCCTAATGTTGCGCACTGGAACAACTCCTTAAAAACACAAATCCGGCGAAATGTGTGAGCGCTCACACGTATCGTACAATGAATTCTTATCTGGTGTCAAGCACATGTACCGACCGGAATAGGGTAACTTCACCAAAAGGACATCAAGTCCCTGGGTCAAGAAAAAATGTCCATAAAGAACCGGCGAGGTTCTCCCTTCAGCCTCACGGCGTGGCCGGCGGGCATCCCGCACGATAAGGAGTTTCTTCTTCCAATGGGGTTACGCTGCGCGTTCTCCAGCCTGGCCTGGGCATGTTACAATAAGATGGAGTCTGCCGCCTATGCTGATTCCGATTGTGCTGTCCAATCAGTCGCCAACCCGCGCGGGCGTCCGTCGGACATCCGCCGGGCTAGGCAAGGGAGAGTACACCATGCCCGGTTTCACTCCGGGGCGTCGCTGGCAGCCCCCTTTTTATCCCTTCAAGCGAGAGTCGTTCGGCCAGCGCGCCCTGGAACAGGTCGAGCGCTGGGTCAAAGGCCCCCTGTTTGGCTGCCGGATGTGCGGCAACTGTCTGCTCCAGGAGACGGCCTTCATCTGCTCGATGGAGTGCCCCAAGGGGGTGCGCAACGGGCCGTGCGGCGGCTCCACCGAAGCCCACTGTTACGTGGACGAGACGCGGCCGTGCATCTGGTACCGGATTTACGAGCGTTCCTTCGCGATGGGCCGCGAGCACAAGCTGCTGGAAGTCCTGCCGCCGCTCGATTGGGACAAGGTTGGCACCGAAACCTGGGCCGACGTGGTCGTGCAGCTTCGCAAGGTGGGGGTAGGCAAGTTCGCGCGCGGGATGCTCTCGCGGGACGTGGCCGTGCGCGCCGGGACGTGGGATTCGGTCTTCAGGCCCATTCGCCAGCCGGACTGGTGGCAGGGCGATTCGGAGTATCATCCTCCGGCCTACACCGAGCCGATCTCCAACCTGGAGCGCCGCCTTCGGGCAGGCGAGTTCGTGGTGACGGCCGAGGTCGCGCCGCCGATGAGCGCGGCGACGGGTAAGCTGTGCAGCAACGTGGAGATGATCAGGCCCTACGTGGCGGCGGTCAACTTCACCGATAACCCCTCGGCCACGCCGCGTATGTCCAGCCTGGCGTGCAGCCTGATGGCGATCCAGAACGGCGCGGAGCCGGTGATGCAGATCGCCGCCCGCGACCGGACGCGCATGGGCCTGCAATCCGAGGTGATCGGCGCGAGCGCGCTGGGGGTGCGCAACATCCTGTGCCTGTCCGGCGATCACAGCCGGATGGGGCCTGCGCCCCTGGGCCGCTCGGACGTGGTCGATCTCGATTCGATCCAGATGCTGTGGATTCTGCGCCGGATGCGCGACGAGGGCCATTACCTGGACGGGCGCAACCTCAAGGAGCGGCCGCGCTTCTTCCTGGGGGCGGCGGCCGCGCCGTTCGCGTCGGAGCCGCGCTTCCAGGCCCTGCGCGAGCAGAAGAAGGTCAACGCCGGGGCGCAGTTCTTCCAGACCAACCTGGTTTACGATCCCGACGGGCTGGAGGTCTGGCTCAACGAGCTGGCCAAACGGAATATTCTGGACAAGGTGTACGTCCTGATCGGGATCACGCCTCTCAAGTCGCTCAAGATGGCCCAGCACATGCACCATGAGATTCCGGGGGTGTTCATCCCGGAAAAGCTGCTCAAGCGCATGGAAGCCGCCGGGGATGGCGCCGCCGAGGAAGGCGTGGCGATCGCCCTGGAGCTGATCGAGGCGATCAAGGGCAAGCAGGGCGTGCATGGCATCCACCTGATGGCAGTCGGCTGGGAAGAGATCGTGCCGCGCCTCGTGACCGAGGCCGGGCTGCTGCCGCCCGATTTCGTCCCGCCGGACACCGTCCCGCCGGGACGCGCCAGGGAAACCGCCGCGCGGTAGCCACCCCGCCAATTCGTTGCTCCCGCATGAATCATCGACGAGGCGGCGCGATCCTGATGGTCGCGCCGCCTCGTCCAGAAGGCTGCCCGCACCGGTCAAACCCTCCTTTTGCCCACCAGGGTTTTATAATGGGAATGTATCGGTAAATGAAGCGCCCTGGTGCGTTTCGTTCGGGTGGAGATTGGCCTGGATGCAAGATTCGATCACGATCACCAACGCACGGCTCCACAACCTGAAAAACGTCACCCTCAGCATCCCGAAAGGGAAATTCGTGGTGCTGACCGGGCTGTCCGGCTCCGGCAAATCGACGCTGGGCTTCGACATCCTGCTTAAGGAAGGGCAGCGGCAGTACTTCGAATCGTGGGGATTGGTCTCGTTTGGCCTCAGCAAGCCGCCGGTCGATTCGATCACCGGGTTGTCGCCGTCGATCAGCGTCGACCAGTACCTGTCCAACCACAGCCCGCGCTCGACGGTCGGCACGACGACGGAGATTTTCACGTACCTGCGCGTGCTGTTCGCCCGGCTGGGCCACCGGCCGTGCCCCGCCTGCGGCAAGGACGTCCCGCCGCCGTATGACGACTCGCCGGTCGATTGGGACGGCGACGGCGGCGACGACCTCGAAACGGAGGCCAGCGTGGCCTGCCCGCACTGCGGGGCGTCGCTGCCGGCGCCTGGCATGGCCAGCTTCTCGTTCAACAAACCGGCGGGGGCCTGCCCGACCTGTACCGGGCTGGGGACGGTCCACCATGCCAATCTGAAGCGGCTGGTGAATGAAGACCTGAGCATCGCCGGGGGAGCCGTCCACGGGTGGGAAGCGCTCCTCATCCAACACAACGAGCGAGTCTTGCAGGCGGCCGGGCGGCATTACGGCTTCGACTTCGACCCGACCCGGCCGGTGAAGGACTTCACCCCCGTCCAGCGCGACCTGCTCTTCTTTGGAGTGGACAGCCCGCAGTTCCGGCGGCACTTCCCGCAGGTCGAGCCGCCGCCAACCGTTAGCCGGGGCCGCTTCGAGGGGGTGGCGACCAGCCTGCTGCGCCGTTACGCGGAACGGATCACCGACGCGGACTACCGCCAGAAGATGGGCGAGTTCCTGGTCACCCAGACCTGCCCCGACTGCGGCGGGACGCGCCTGCGGGCGGAGAGCCGCGCGGTGACGCTGAGGGGGCAGACGATCATCGCGCTGGCCCAGTGGCCGCTCAACGCGCTGGCGGACTGGCTGGACGGCCTGCCCGCCGCGCTCGACGAACGGGAGATGCTCATCGCCCGGCCGATTCTGGACGACTTGCAGGAGCGAGTCCGGCGGGTGCTGGAAGTCGGGGTGGGCTACCTGACGCTCGACCGGGCCTCGCCGACTCTTTCCACCGGGGAAGCCCAGCGGCTGCGGATGGCTTCCCTGCTCGGATCGAGCCTGAGCGGGGTGCTGTACGTCTTCGACGAGCCGACGATCGGCCTGCACGGGCGTGACACCCGGCGGTTGGTCGAATTTCTGCGCCGCCTGCGCGACCTGGGCAATACCATCCTGGTGATCGAGCACGACCTGGAGCTGATCGCCGCCGCCGATTACGTGGTGGATTTCGGCCCCGGCGCGGGGAAAGCGGGCGGGCAGATCGTCGCCGCCGGGACGCCGGACGAAGTCGCCCGGATGCCGGTCACGCTGACCGGGGCGTTCCTGTCCGGGCGGACGAGCATCCCCGTGCCGCGCCAGCGCCGGACGCCGAATGGCAAGGCGCTCACGGTGCGCGGCGCTTTGGAGCACAACCTCCAGAACGTCACCGCGCGCCTGCCGTTGGGCCTGCTGGTGGCGGTGACGGGAGTCTCCGGATCGGGGAAGTCGTCGTTGATCTTTGACATCCTCGATCGGGCGGGCCGCCAGCGGTTCTACGGGGCGGGCGATCCGCCCGGCCGGCACGCGGCGATCGAGGGCTGGGAGCACGTCGACAAGATCATCACCATCAGCCAGGAGCACATCGGGCGGATTCCGCGCTCCAACGCGGCTACCTACTCGGACACGTTTACCCCGATCCGGGAAGCCTTCGCCGCGACTCCGGACGCGCGCCAGCGCGGGATGACGGCCCGCCAGTTCTCGTTCAATGTGCCCGGCGGGCGCTGCGAGCGCTGCGAGGGGGCCGGAGTTCTGGCGGTGAAGATGCACTTCCTGCCCGACGTGGAGGTGACCTGCCCGGCCTGCCGGGGCCGCCGCTTCAAGCCGGAGACGCTGGCGGTCAAGTACCGCGAGCACGATATCGCCCAGGTGCTCGACCTGACGATCGAGGAGGCGCTGGCCCTGTTCCAGGACGTGCCCGCCGCCGCGTCGCGCCTGCAGGTGATGGTCGATGTGGGGCTGGGGTATTTGCAGCTCGGCCAGCCGGCCACGACGCTGTCCGGCGGCGAGGCGCAGCGCGTCAAGCTCTCCAAGGAGTTGGGGCGGCGCGTCACCGGGCGGACGCTCTACTTGCTCGACGAGCCGACGACCGGCCTCCATCCGGCGGATACGGCCCGGCTGCTGGCCCTGCTCCAGCGGTTGGTCGAGGCCGGGAACAGCGTGATCGTGGTCGAGCACAACCTCGACCTGATCAAGTCGGCCGACTGGGTTCTGGACCTGGGGCCGGAAGGCGGCGCGGGGGGCGGCCGCCTGATCGCGGAAGGGACGCCGGAGCAGATCGCACGCATCCCCGGCTCGCACACCGGGGTCTGCCTGCGGCGCGTGCTGTAGTTGCTTCCTGCGCTTGCGTCAACCGGGCGCGATTCGCCGTCGCGCCCGGTTTTTCCGTCTTGCGCGGGTGGAGGTGGACTGTTTTACTGTGCGCTTCCACCCGCCGGCCGGTCAGGTCTATTCCATCACCCGCAGCGTTGCGGGGATATCCATCCGCAGCAGCTTGCGCAGGTTGAGGGTTGGCGTCAGCGCGGCGACCAGCACGCCGACCAGCAGCGCCAGGCCGAAGGTCACGAGATGCGGCGCAATGGTGATACTGATATCGGGCGTGACCTCGGCAAACACACCCTTCATCATGAAGACCAGGAACAGGATTCCCAACCCACAACCGAGCACCGTGCCGACGAGGCTCATCAGCAGGTTCTCGACGATGGAGACGCGCAGGGCGGTCCGCACCTGAACTCCGAAAGCGAACAGAGTCGCCATCTCGCGCTGGCGCTCGTCCAGGCTGATGCTGGTCGAGTTGTAGGCGATGAGGACGGCCAGGAAAACGGCGGCAGCCTGCATCACGGCGAACATATCGACGAATTCCCCGATCAGGTCTTCGAAAACACGAATGATTGCCGAGATGGGCTGGACTGAAGCGACGCCAAACTGGCCAAACAGGGCCTGCTTGACCTCATCCTGGGTCACGCCTGATGCCGGGGCGACCTGGAGGGTGTTTGCCCATCCTGCCAGCCCCATCAGATCCGCCTGCTGGAGGTCCATGTAGGTCTGGAAGCGCAGCGGAAGCGGATGGATGCCGCTGACTTCGACTTCGGATTCGATCCAGCCATACGACAGCAGCCCTGTCCGCTGGGGGTGGCGCAAGGTGATCGTGTCGCCGGGTTGCACACCCAACTCACGAGCCGCGATTTCCGAGATCAACACCCCTGGCTGCTCGCCGGGATAGGTTCCGCGTTGCAGCGAGGGTCGCCACAAAGGGCTTTCCATGCTGACCATGTCCAACAGCGTCTCGACGGTCTTGCCCTCGTGCATCAGATAGCCGCCCAGTTGCAGGGCTGGATCGGCCGTGCCAATCTCAGGCAACTGGCTGATACTGGAAATCACAGGCGAATTCTCTGGGTAGAAGAAGTTGAGCTGAACGACCATACGCTGCGGGCTGGCTTGGTATAGCTCGGCCCGTGCCTGATCGAGTGTGGCATCGAACGAATCCAGCATGCCCAGGATGAGCACGAGCAAGGTGATGGCGGCGGCAATCCCCAGCACGGTGAGCAGGGTACGGCGCGGCGCGCAGAGCAGGTTGCGCAGCGGCATCTGGGTCAGCACCCGGCTTGCCCCGGATCGACGGGTCAGCGCCGGGGCCAGCCCGCCGCCTTTGGCGACCAGATGCCCCGTCTTGATGGCATCCACTGGCTCGACCCGCAGAGCGCGGACGACCGGAATCACGGTCGCCAGGAGCGGCAGGATGATGCCCAGGGCTGCCCCTTCGAGAAATGTGCGCGGTTGGAACGGTTTGAGGAAGACGGGCAGAGGCATCATTTCTTGCAGGACGACGCCAAAGGCGTCCCCAATCAACAACCCGGTGATGACTCCGAACACGACCCCCAGCACGGCGATTTGCAGCGCGACCAGCAGTGGGCGGATGGCGATCCGGATGGGTGGAACGCCCAACGCCATCTGAATTCCAATTTCGCGGCGCTGCGCTTCCACCAGGCGAGTCGCCAGACTGAACGCGCCAAACACCGCACCGGCCAGAAATAGATACGCCATCCAGCGCCAGAACAGTTCGTCGCCCTCGATGTCTTCGTAGAGCATCGTGTAGGCCTGGTCGTCCTGCGGGAGCATGAACGATAGCCCCACGTCGGCCACACCCTGGACGGCTGCCTCCAACTCGGCTTGCAGAACCTCGCGATCGGCGTCCGCAGTCAGCGTCAACAGGACATCATTGATCTGGCCTGGGCGTTCTCCAAGCGCCTGGGCAGTTTCCAGGGAGACGAACACGACGGCGAAGTTCGCTTCCGCCATCATCCCGCCTTCATCGGTGAACACGATGAAATACTCCGGCGACAGCCCGGTGCCCACATAATGCAGCATCCTATCGCCGCTCAGGAGAAGATCACCTTCCGGGGGCAAGCCATAGTAGGCGGCAAACTTGTGTTCCAGCACGGCGACCGGCTCGCCCACATCTGCGGAGTCAAGACCCCGCCCAGCAGTGATATACACGTCGTTGACGTGGGGAAGGGTGCCGGCAAGGTCGGTGCCGATCAACCGCCCTGGTGTGATGATAGCCTGCGCGTCCGTGGATGCGTCGACCAGCGTGGGCAGGATCAGGCGCGGCTCGACGGCCGTGATCCAGTCGGCATGTTCGACGTGAGTAAAAGCGTCCAGCAGCGCCGCGCCATCCAGGTAACTGCCCTGGGTCAGCGAGAGGCGCAGGTCATACATGTTCAGAAGGTCGTAGCTGGCGTCGTTCGATTCCTGCCGCCAGGGCGAGGTGCTGACCAGCCCGCTGTAGATGCCCGTGCCAAGCGCGACAATCAGGGCGATTGCCACCACCTGTAACCAGCGCCGCCGGAGGTCGGACCAGGACCAGCGCAGCCACAAAAGCCATCCACGCATCGTGTCACCTCCTACCAGCTCAAGTCGGCGATAGCGGCGATGTGGTTCTCTGGCACTCCGTCGCGGACGATATGCCCGCTGCTGAGCTCCACCACACGATCGGCCACCCGGGCGATTTCGCGGTTGTGGGTCACGATGAGCACGGTTCTGCCACTGTGTGATTGTTCATGAAGCAGTTCGAGAATCTGGATGCCCGTCTTGAAGTCCAGCTCGCCGGTGGGTTCGTCGGCCAGCAGAATCGGGTTGCCCGTGGCGAGGGCACGCGCAATCGCCACCCGCTGCTGCTCCCCGCCTGAAAGCTGATGCGGGAAGTGATGCAAGCGGTGCTCCAGCCCAACGCGGCTCAGCATCTCTTTGGCGGTTCCTCCGTTGGGCTTCCTTTCGGCGGATTCCACCCCGAACTGCACGTTTTCCAGCGCCGTCAGCCCAGGAAAGAGGTTGAAGGACTGAAAGACGAAGCTGACCGTCTCGCGGCGATAACGGCTGCGCTCCGCCCGGTTCATGCGCGTGATGTACTTCCCATCCATGCAAATGTCGCCGGAGGATGCGGTATCCAGCGCGCCAATCAGGTTGAGGAGCGTGGTTTTGCCACTGCCGGAAGGCCCCAGCACGACGACGAATTCGCCAGGGGCAATCCCAAGGGAGATGTTGTCTACGGCAGTGACACACACTTCGCCTAGCTGGTACTTTTTTGAAACCTCCTCCAGTTCGATGATGTTGCCTGTAGTCCGTTCTCTAGTTTTCATCGGAGTCTCCTTCACGACATTGAGAGTCCTGGCAGTTTGCCGGGCATGGGAGGAATCTGGCAGCCAATTCCAGGTCGGGTTGTGCAGTTCAAAGGACCATTTTGCCTCTCGATCAATAGTAGTTCGTAAAATGACTACTACAATCCTAAGGTACGAGAACCCTTGAGTCAAGACCCATTTAATGGGGTGGATGAAGCTGCCCAGGGAGATAGCGGCGTATCACCGGGTGGCCCCTGTATCTGCTCGGCGAGCCGACGACGGGCCTCTACCCGGCGCGGCCGGAGGGTGGATCATCGCGGAAGGGACGCCGGAACGGGTCGCGCGCGTCTCCGACTCGCACACTGCGGCGTGTCTGAGGCGCGTGTGTAGACTCATTCACGGCTGGAATCGACGAGCGCGACACACGTCGCGCTCGTCTTCATTCCAATGGGTGATTACGAGTGAAGGAGGGGGCGACCCTGGGTCGAGCAGGTCCTATTTGACCGCGCCGGCGGTCAGGCCGTCGACGAAGTTGCGCCCGACCAGGCCGAACAGCAGCAGCACGGGCAGGGTCGTCACCGTGGCCCCGGCCAGCAGCAGCCCCCAGTCGACCTGGTACTGGCCGATGATCCCGGCCAGCCCGACCGGCACCGTCCGGTTGGCGTCGCTGATGATCAGGATCGAGGCGAACATGTACTCGGTCCACGAGGTGATAAAGGCGTAGATCGCGATGCTGGCGATTCCGGGGGCGGTCAGGGGCAGCATGATCCGGACCATGATCCGCAGGCGGCTCGCGCCGTCCAGCGCGGCGGCTTCCTCCAACTCGTAGGGCACCGAGCGGAAGAACGCCTGGAGCATCCAGACTGCGAACGGCGCGGCGAAGGTGACGTTGACGATCACCAGCGCCCAGCGGGTGTCAATCAAGCCGATGCTGGACAGCATTTCGTAGAGGGGCACCAGCAGCAGGATGCCCGGAAAGGCATACGTGATCAGGATGATCCGGAACAGGAAGTCGCTGCCGGGGAAGCGCATCCGGTACAGGCCGTAGGCGGCCAGGGACGACAGCACGATCGTGATGATCATGGTCAGCACGGCCACGATCGCGCTGTTGACCAGGTAGGTCGGGAACGCGGACGATTGCAGCAGGTTGTCATAGTGCTGCAAGGTGAAGGACTGCGGGAACAGGGTGGGGACCTGGGCGATGATCTCCTGCGGCGCTTTGACGGACGAGGAGAAAATCCAGTAGAAGGGCGCGATGACCACGAGCATCAGGAGGAGGACGGCCAGCCCCAGCCCCAGGTTGCGGCGCAGTCGCCATGAATCGAGCATTGTCAGGCCTCCTTCTCGTCGGGCGGCATCATGAACCGGATGAACAGCGCCGCGAAGATCAGCAGGATCACCCCCACGATCACGGATGCAGCGGCCGACCGGCTGAGCCGGTAGCTGTTGAAAGCGGTGTCGTAGATGAACACCGGAACCGTGGTCGTCGCGGAGGACGGCCCGCCGCGCGTGAACAGCCAGATCACGTCGAACACGTTGAACGACCACAGCGTGCCGACCAGCCCCATCACGAACAGCACCGGCTGCAAGGAGGGAAAGGTGATATGGCGGAAGCGCATCCCGGCGGACGCGCCGTCCACGGAGGCGGCTTCATACAGGTCTTCCGGGATGCCCTGCATGCCCGCCAGCAGGATGACGGCCATCAGCGGGAACCAGCGCCACGAGTTGATCAGGACGACGGTGGCATACGCCCCGGTTCCCGACCCGAAGAAGCCGACCGGCTCGCTGACGATGCCCAGGGCGACCAGGGCATAGTTGACGATCCCGCCGGAGGTGCCCAGCAGCCAGCGCCAGATGATGACCACCACGACGGTCGGCACGATCCAGGACAGGATCACCCATACCCGGGCCAGGCCCTGGCCGCGGAAGCGCTGCTTGAGGATCAGCGCCGTGGCGAAGGCCACCACGGTCTGGATCACGGAGTTCGAGACGACCCACAGCAGGCTGCGGCCCAGCGCCGACCAGAACTTGTCCGAGTTGAGGATTTTGCTGTAATTCTCGAAGCCGACGAAGCTGCCGCCGGTGCCGATGATGCCCACGTCGAGGAAGCTGATCCGGATGGCCGAGATCAGCGGATACAGGATCGTCCCGGCGAGCCACAACATGAGGGGCGCGACGAGCAGATAGCCCAGCCAGTTGCGGCTGAGGGACTGGCGCAGGGATGCCGCGCGCCGCTGGCCCGTTCGGGCGCGTCTTGTGGCTCCGGTAGAATCCATGGCCCTCTCCTTTCAATAGGGTACCTCACCCCGACATAACCCTCAGGGTTACGTTCCCCTCTCCATGAAACATCGAGAGGGGCTTTACGCTTGCGATGTGATTTCCCCCTCTCCACGAGAGTGGAGAGGGGGCAGGGGGTGAGGTCTCGCTCGATCGCGAACTACTCGATGGCCTCGATCATGGCCTCCTGGCCGGCGGCGACTGCCTCGGCCGGATCGACGCCCTCAATGACGACGCTCTGCAGGGTCTGGGCCAGCAGGTTCTGGGCCGAGATTTGGGCGATGGTGGGGAAGGTATGCCCGCCGGTGAAGCCGAACAGCATGCCGTTGCGGGAGTTCTCCAGCATGGTCTCGATCTGGCTCTGGTACTTGACCACGGTCGGGTCCTGCCAGTAGCTCTCGGCGGTGCTGCCGTCTTCGGTCACGGGCAGGTACAGGCCCGGTTCCATGTTCAGGAAGCGCCCGTAGTTCTCCGGCTCCAGCAGGAAGCTCAGGAAGGCATAGGCGGCTTCCTGTTTGGCCGGGTCGTCGGTCAGGATCATGGCCGCGTTGACGTAGGAGATCGTGCCCGATTCCTCAACTGCGTCCGAGTGGGGGATGGCGATCACGCCCAGGTCTTCGGCGTCGCCTTCGGCCTGGGTCTCATAGGTGGAGATGACCGTGAACTGGAGCACCATGGCGCAGGTGCGGCTGGCGAAGCAGGCTTCCGCCTCGCCCCAGGCCCAGCTTGAGCTGTCCGCCGGGGAGTACTGGTAGAGCTGCTTGTAGAAGTCGTAGGCGGCCACGGTGGCCGGATTGTCGAAGCGCAGCGTGCCGTCCTCGTTGTAGATCTCGGACGCGCCGGCATTGATCATGAAGTCGTAGGTGGTCTGGTCGGTGTACAGGTTGCGGTTGGCGGGCAGGCCGATGCCATACTGTCCATCGGTGGTCAGGGCTTCGGCGGCGGCCAGCCACTCGTCCCAGGTGGTCGGCGGCTCGATCCCGGCGGCCTCGAAGACGCTCTTGCGATACCACAGCGACTGGGCCATGTTCCACATCGGGACGGCCCAGACATGCTCATCGTAGCTGTACGATTCGAGCGCCGCGGGGAAGAAGGTGTGGGCTTCGTCCATCTGGGCGACGAAGTCCTCGACCGGCTGGACGGCACCCACCGCGCGGATGATCGGGGTGAAATCCGGGATGGCGAACAGGATTTCCGGGGCGTTGCCCGCGGCGACGGCGGCCGGGGCCTTGGTGTAGATCTCACCCCAGTTCTGGGGTTCCTGGCTGACGACGATGCCGGGGTTGGCCGCGTTGAACTCGTCGATCAGTTCCTGAAGACGCTCGACGCGGTAGGTCGGCTGCTCCATGTGCCAGATCATGACTTCAACCGGGTCCTGGGCGGCAACCGGGCCGATGCCAGCGACGACGAGCACGACGATCAGCAGCAAAAATCCGAGGCGTGAAGCTGGGGAACGCATTTGTACTCTTCTCCTCATGGCGTCTATATACGGTCATGGAAAGCAGCGAGTCAATTAGGGTGAGGTTCGGCCTCCTTTCAGCCACGGTTGATATCGGTCTCGTTGTGCGCTCGCTGGAACCTCACCCCGATTCCCCTCCACAGCGTGGAGAGGGGACAGACCGGGCATGGCGGGGTCAGGGGTAAGGTGAAAGCAGGCGTTTTGAGAATCGGCTAACCAGGTTCGCCGCTGAGCCAGCGCACGGCCTGATCCCAGAAACGTTGGTAGTGCGGCCACTGCACGAAGTCGCTGCCCCAGTGCGGCGCGACGTCGGAGGTGATCGCCAGGACGCGCCCCTTGCCCACCTTCCAGCAGGCCAGGAACGGGTCGTCATCGTCGCCGATCCGAGCCAACAGGTCCGCGCCCGGCCGGGGATTGGTCTTGTTGTAGCCCATGAACATCGGCATCGGGTCCAGCGGGATACCCTTCAGGATCGGGTGATCGGGCATCAGGATGCGCGGTCTGGCCCCTTCCGGGGTTTCGATCCGGTCGTCGTGCAGGGAGAGAATCTCCACCGGCAGGATTTTGGAGACAGGCGTGCCATACCAGCGTCCCTGGCCGTGGTGGCCCTGGTAGGTGAAGTAGCCGCCCACGTAGGCCAGCGCGCCACCGTTTTCGACGAATTTGACGATTTCCTTCATCCGGTTGGGGCCCATCGGCACGGCATTCCGCCGCGCGCCGGGGTAGAGCAGCACGGTATCGTGACCGATGTCGCTCAGGACGAGGACATCGTAGGCGGCCAGGGCCTCGGCCGTCTCCGGCAGGTTGTAGTACGCCTCGTGGGAGAGCATCCGGGTGACGGTGTGTCCGGCCCCTTCCAGCGCGCCCTTGAGGTGGGTGCCCGCGTCCCAGATCGAATCCAGCAGCGGAAAGACCTCGATCCCTTCCAGACCGAGGACTGCCATGATGGCCGAATCGCCGGCATACAGAACTTTGCTCATCCGCTCCTCCAGGGAAAAAGTCGTCAGTGAACAGTTTTCAGTCGACAGAAGGCAGAATGCCCGGCAAGGGAGCCGCGATCTGCCCGTTTCGATCTCAGACCTCTGCTTTTTCCTGCCTCTGGCCTCTGGCCTCTTGCCTCTGGTCTCCCGGCCTCTCAGCCTTCCAGGTGGTGCCACACCAGGGCGGCGGCTCCGATCTCGCCGGCGTTCTTGCCCAGGCCGGGCAGCGAGAGGCGCGCCGTCCTGGCGTTGGGGGGCAGGGCGCGGGCCGCGATGGCCTGGCGTACCGGCTCCATGAACAGCTCCCCGGCCGCGGTGGGCACGCCGCCGCCAATCACGATTAACTCCGGGTTGTTGAGGTCGACGTAGTAGGCCAGCGCCGCGCCCAGATGGCGGCCGGCGGCGGCTACGATCTCCAGGGCCAGCACGTCGCCGGCCTGGGCGGCTTCGACCACTTCGACCGCCGTGATGCTGTCCGCCGGAAGGGCGCTGAGCCGGCTGGCGCGGCCCTGCTGGAGCGCGGCCTGGGCCTGGCGGGCGATGGCCGGGCCGGAGGCCAGCGTCTCCACGCAGCCGCGCTTACCACAGCCGCACAGCACGCCGTTTTCCTCCAGCACCAGATGGCCGAGATCGCTGGCCCCTTCGCTTGCGCCGTGGTACAGCCGCCCGTCGATGACCATCCCGCCGCCGACCCCGGTGCCGACCGTGGCGTAAAAGAGGTGCCGCGTGCCGCGTCCGGCTCCGAAGAGCAGCTCGCCCAGCACGGCGGCGTTGGTGTCCTTGTCCACGTCGATGCGCGGCGCCGAGTCGGGGCCCATCCGCTGGAGGATCAGGTCGCGCAGCGGCACGTCGAACCAGAGCAGGTTGGAGGCCAGCAGCACCACGCCCGTCCGGCTGTCGGTCATGCCCGCCGCCCCGATTCCGACTCCGGCGATCGGGCCGTCCGCCCGGTCCCGCAAGCGTTGGATGCAGGCCGCGATCCGGTCGACCACGGCCTCGACGCCTTCTTCGCGTTGCGTGGGGAGGCGTTCCTCGGCGGCGATGGCCCCCGTGCGCGTGACCAGCGCCCCGGCGATCTTGGTGCCGCCCAGATCGATGCCTATCGCGTAGTCGGTCATGGCGCTGTCCTTACAGATGGGGGTTCCGGGGCCGGAACCGTTCCAGGAGGCGGGCGTTGTGCTCCGGCGCGCCGGGCATGTTCGAGCTGATGAAGACCGGCAGGTCTTCGCCGCCGGCTTCCAGCAGGAACACGGCCTCGGTCAGGACGGCGTTGAGCAGGAACGCGCCGACGACGGTGGACATCGGGCCGGTGCGCAGGCCGGAACTGCCGACTTCGACCAGCGCGTCGCCGGGCGGCCCCTGGTTGTCGAGCACGATGTCGGCCACTTCATACAGGCGCTGCCCGGCCGGGCCGAGCCGGGCATGGGATGAATAATCGACCGACGTGATCGCGATCACGGTCAGCCCCTTGGCTTTGGCCGTCTGGGCCGCTTCGACCGGGGCCGCGTTGACGCCGCTGTTGGAGAACACGATCAGGACATCTTTGGCGGCCAGCGGGTAACGCTCCAGCACGGCCGGGGCCATCCCGACCAGGCGTTCCATCACGGAGCTGTTGCTGGCGCTCTGGTGGAGCATGAAGGCCGAGTTCAACACCGGCACGACCGGGGCCAGCCCGCCGGCCCGGTAATGGCCTTCCTCGGCCAGCATGTGCGAGTGACCGGTCCCAAAGAGATACACCAGGCCATCCTGGCGAATGGCGTTGGCGATCGCCTGCCCGGCCTTGAGCACGGCCGGGAGCTGCGAGTCGCTGACTCTGTCCAGAAGATCGCGCACCGCGGCCATGTAGCTGCGTGCGCCCTGCGGGGTTTGTTCGGCCATAGCCTCCTGCCTTCGGGTGGCGAATTAACGTAGCACGGCATGCAAACGGTACTGATCGCCCCGGTAGACCGAGGTGACGAATTCAATCGGCCGGTCCTGCCTGTCGTAGGTCACGCGGGTCAGGCCCAGGACGGGTATCTGGCGATCCATCTCCAGGAGATGGCATTCCTCATGGGTGGGCTGGCGTGCCTCGATGATCTGATCCGCCCAGACCATGACCCAGCCGTACTGCTGGCGCAGGACTTCGTAGAGCGATTCACGGGCGAAGTCGTGGCGATCCAGGATGGCGGGACACAGGCGGTGATCCAGGTGGGCCGTCTCGATGGCGAGCGGCCGGTCATTGGCCAGGCGGAGGCGGGTGAGCACGACGATCTCCGTGCCGGGGGCGATCTGGAGCCAGCGGGCGGTCGCGGCGTCCGCCGGGGCCAGGGCAGCCTTCAGGACGCGGCTGCCCGGCGTCATCCCGCGCTGGCGGCTTTCCTCGCTGAAGCTGGTCAGCACGGTCAGGTCGATCTTGGGCGGGCAAACGAAGGTGCCCTTGCCGACGCGTGAATAGGCCAGGCCGTCCTGGATCAGTTCTTGCAGGGCCTGGCGGGCCGTCATCCGGCTGACCCCGAATTCCAGCGCCAGCTCCCGTTCGGAGGGCAGCCGGGCGCCGGGCGCGTAGATACCCTGCTGAATTTGCGCGTGCAGGTGGTCCTTGATCTGGGTGTAGAGCGGGGTCGAGGGATCGGCGTTCATGGTTGTTCGCCTTACTGGTCTATGGTGGTCTATACCAGTTGATTTCACTATACGCTGATTCGCGGGGAGTGTCAATCTTAAAAAAGTCGCGGTCGAAGGCCGCTTCGATGTGAATCTCTCTACTACTCCCAGGTAATTCATGAGATTTTTATGTAAATTGACAAAGGGTTGATTATAATGTATACGTTCAATGCTTCTTTATGAAACTGGCGTATCTCGGTACACACAGAACGCCCGACCGGGTTGGGAACCGGGAAGCCCGGACGGGCATGCGGGCCGTGGTGGTTTCGATTCAAGCGGTGAGAGAAAAGGTTTTTTTTCGGCGCGCGCCGTCGCGTCGATTTTCGGAAACGCGGATGTGTTCCACACCGGTGATTGACGTGAAATAGGGCCGGGTGAGCCGGGCATGGCAGCCCTTCCTGGCAATCCGGTTTGATCCGCCGATGACATCGACACCTTGCATTGATCCAAAGCCGATAGGGGAAAGCCATGCAGAGCACGTATCTCTCCGAGTTAGAGCGCGGCGACCGGCGCGTGCAGTTCTTTCGTTCGATTCAGGGCCAGGTCATGCTCTGGATGCTGATGCTGGGGCTGATTCCCCTGCTCGTCATGGGGATCATCTCCTACGGCACGGCCCAGAATGCCCTGCACGAAACCACCCAGGCCCAGCTTAAGGCCCTTGTCACGAACAAAACTTCGCAGATCGAGAACTGGTTCTCCGATACGCTTCGGATTGCCCATAATATGGCCACGCTTCCGGCGATCATGGGTGATACCAACCCCGACACAGCCAGCGGGTTGGAGGATATCCTGCGCTTCCGGGCCAATCCGGAGAATGCGGCAGCCTACCGCGCGGCGTACGACCAGGCGTTCAACTCGATGCTGAGCTTCGACGCGGCGTATGAGCGCATGGAAGGAATCACGTTGATCGACGCCAACGGCGTCGTGGCGGTCTCCACGATGCCGGACCTGGTTCCGGAGGGCACCGACCTGAACGAATTCTCGGCTGCCACGGCGGAGATGGTTGCCAGGGGCATGCAGGGCGACTACCTGAGCGAGCTGACGCTCAGCGTCGATGGCGTCACGCCCATCTTCATCGTCGCCGTGCCCGTGGTCAACGCGCGCGGGCAGACCATCGGCATGCTTAGCCCGCGGGTGAACGCCAATCGGGTCGCCGAAGTGCTGGGCGAGGCCGCCGGCCTGGGCGAGACCGGCGAAACCTACATGGTGAACGGCGACACAGGCCTGATGATGAGCCAGTCCCGCCTGATTGCGGAACGGACCACCCTGAGTCAGGAGGTCGATACCGAGGCAGTCCAGCGGGCCATGGGCGACGAACCGGAGGGCGTGGGGGATTACACCGACTATCTGGGCAGCCCGGTGGTCGGGGCCTGGCATCGACTCGAAGGGCGCAACTGGGTGATCCTGGGTGAGATCGATCAGCGCGAGGCCTATGCCCCCGCCAATACGCTGGCCGCGATTGTCGCCCTGGTTTTTGTGGTTGCCGGGCTGGCGATCTTCGCCGTGTCGTTCCTGGTCGCGCGTTCCGTTTCCCGGCCCGTCTCCCAACTGACCGGGGTCGCGCTGCGGATCGCGTCCGGCGACCTGGCCCAGCGCGCGTCGGTGCGGATTCGGAACGAGGTCGGCGTGCTGGCGCAGGTCTTCAACACCATGGCCGACAACCTGCAAATGATGGTGGAAGCCGAGCGTGCAAGCAAGGAGAACCTCCGCCGGTCCGTGACCGAATACATGGGCTTCGTCGAGCGGGTGAGCAACGGCGATCTGACGACGCGCCTGGCTCTGAATGACCGCAATGCCGGCGGCGAGGACAGCGAGGACCTGATTCGGCTCGGCCAGAATCTCAACCGGATGGCGGAGAGCCTCAACCTGATCACGCGCCAGGTGCGCGAGGCTGTCACCGGCATTACGGCGGCTTCCACCGAGATTCAGTCCGCGACGACCCAGCAGATGGCCAGCACGGTCGAGCAGGATACCGCCGTGACCCAGACGGTGGCCACCGTCGAGGAAGTGCGCACGACCGTCCAGGAGACCGCCGAGCGCGCTCAGGCCGTCGCGGACACCGCCCGCCAGTCGGTGGAGGTTTCCCGGCGGGGCGAGGAAGCCGTCACCGACTCGGTGGATGGGATGCAGCTCATCCGCCAGCGGGTGGAGAACATCGCCGAGACGATCCTGAGCCTGTCCGAGCGGACCCAGCAGATTGGCGAGATCATCGACAGCGTGAACGCCATTGCCGACCAGTCCAAACTACTGGCCCTGAACGCCAGCATCGAGGCGGCGCGGGCCGGCGAGGAAGGGCGCGGATTCGCCGTGGTCGCGGCGGAAGTCCGCCAGCTTGCCGAGCAGTCGCGGGAAGCGACCTCGCGCATCGGCGGCATCCTCAACGAAATCCAGCAGGCGACCAACGCGGCCGTGATGGTGACGGAGGAAGGCAGCAAGGGGGCCGAGCGGGGGATGACTCTGGTGAACCGGGCGGGGGAGACGATCCGCGACCTGGCCGCGACCCTGCAGGAAGTCACCCAGGCGGCGGTGCAGATCGCCGCCAGCACCCACCAGCAGACCAACGGCATGAACCAGTTGGGATCGGCCATGCAGCAGATCAAGCAGGCCAGCACGCAGGCGGCGGCCAGCTCCCGCCAGACGGAGCAGAGCGCGCGCGACCTGAACGACATGTCGCGGCGGCTTTCGCAGGCGGTCGCGCGCTATACGCTGGAAGCCTGATGTGGGTTCCGGCCGGGCGCGATCGCGCCCCGGTGTGCCGCAAAAACAACCGCCCGGATCGGCCGATCCGGGCGGTTTGTCTCTGGAGGGCAGCGCTAGAAGCTCAGGATGCTGTTGGGCTGGATGCTGAACGGCACGCGACTGCCGAGCTGGCCGCCGCGCGGCAGGTGGGCCGGCACTTCCGCCCCCTGCCGGACGAAGACCGGCAGCGTGTCGAGCGGGGCAGGAACCTCGATCACCCGCCCGCCCGTGAAACGCTCGCGAGTCCACAGGCTCGTCCACTGGCCTTCCGGCAGGTAGACCGGCCAGGACTGCGCGCCCGGCTCCACCACCGGGCAGACCAGCAGGTCACGCCCGAAGGTGTACTGGTACGGCGAGGCCTGCGGCTCGGTCAGGGCCAGGGCGCGCATCATCGGCTCGCCGCTGGCGGCGCTGTGCCGGGCTTCCTGCCAGATGTACGGCATGAGGTTGTGGCGCGCGTACAGGAAGTAGCGGAACAACGGCACGACCCGATCGTCCCCGGTGCGGGCCTGGATGTTCCAGGGCGTGCGGTCGCGGTTGATGGCCCGGTTGGGGTTATACTCCGAGTGGTACTGCATGATCGGGCAGAAGGCGGCCATCGCCGTGCCGCGCAGGTACAGTTCGGCGGTCGGCACGTCCCCACTGAAGCCCGCGATATCCCAGCTCCAGAAGGGGATGCCGGAGATGCCCGCCGACAGCCCGGCCAGGATCGAGGCGCGGAAGGCTTCCCAGGTGGAGGCTTCGTCGCCGGCCCAGTGGATGGGCGAGACCTGCGATCCGGTGAAGCCCGCCCGGCTGAAGGTCACGCCGCTGCCGCCGCGCCGCGCGTTGACGAACTCGTGATAGGCCTGGGTGTAGCGCTTGGGGTACTCGTTCCACAGCTCGTCACCCCGGCGGCCATCGGCGAAGCGCATGTCCTGGCCCCACAGGTGCTCGCCGCCGTCCGTCTTGAATCCGTCCACGCCCAGCTCGTCGACCAGGTAGGCGCGCTTGTTGAACCACCAGTCACGCGCGGCCGGGTTGGTGACGTCCCACAGGTAGCCGTTCTGGAACCAGAAAGGCCGGATGCGGTACAGGCTGCCGTCCTCCGCCTTGACGCCGAGCCCGGCTTGCTCGAAATAAGCCCGATCGGCCTCGTGCTGAGGGTGCGGCTCCTGGAGCGGCTTCATGGCCGGGATCTGCCACAGCACCAGCCGGATGTCGCGCGCGTGCAGGCGGTCGATCATGCCCTTCGGATCGGGCCACAGCCCTTCCGGCGGGAAGGTGAAATCGGCGTAGCGGAAGGCCCTGTCGCCGCCGATGGGGGTATAGCGGGCATCGTTCCAGATGTAGAAGGTCGATTCGTCGCTCCAGGCTTCGATCACGACCACGGCCGGGTCGATCCCCAGCGCCAGCGATTGCTCGACTTCGCGCTCGACCCGTGCCTGGGAGTTCCATTCATTGCTGCTCATCCACAGGCCAAAGGACCAGGCGGGCGGCAGGGCGGGCGGGCCGCTGAAGCGGGCGAACTGCCCGACGATCGCCAGGGGATCGGCCCCATTGAACCAGTGCAGGGCCAGGGAGTGATCTGGCCCCAGGTCGGCTTCCAGCGTCCAGCGCCCCGGATCGGAAGCGGCCAGGTCGAACTGCATCCAGCGCTTGCTGTCCACGTAGAGGCCGTAGCCGCGCGACGAGAGCAGGAACGGCACGGGGAGATAGGCGCGCTTGCCCTGCGATTTGTACTGCTCGTAGACCCGGATATCCATCACGTTGCCGCGCTGATCGAGGGCGTTGAAGCGCTCGCCCAGCCCGAAGAAGCGTTCGTCCGCCCCACAGGCGAAGGTCAGGCGGACGCGGCGCATTCGCGCGCCATCGTCCAGCCACTCGACCTTGTCCAGGTGCGGCAGGCCGCCTGGCAGGGCCGGACGGGAGCCGTCCTGGCCGGGGGCGATCGTCAGCACCCAGCCTTTGTCCGCGCTGCCGTCGAGGGCGGCGATCGCGGCCGGGTCGGCGCGCCAGATCGCCCCACGCAGCATGAAAGACGGGGTCTGCTTTCCGTCGGCTTCGATCCAGTAGGTGAGCGTCTGGCCTGCTTCCGGCGCGACGAGATCGGCTTCCCAGATGTCCTGGTCAACCTTGACGAGGCGCTCCAGCAGGTCCGCGCCGACGCCTTCCGCCAGGCGCGGCTCCCAATCCCGCACCTGGAGCGCCTCCACGCTCGGCCCTGGCACGCCATCCACCGCCGTGTGGACCGTCACCTGCTCGGCCGCGCCGGGCGGGCGGATCGAAATGCCCACGGTGAAGGGGTCCCCGGCCAGCGGCTCGCGCGGGAAACGCTCCTCCGGCCCTTGCTCGTAAGGATGCTCTTGCCCATAGGGGCGGTGCACGATCTCCATCAGCTTCCCTTTTCCAGCGCGGATTCCAGGATCAAAACCATCGCGTGCGACCACAACAGCGGGCAGGCTACCGGCCCCCAGCGCTCCACCCATTCGGTGTAATAGCTGGCGGCCGCCAGCAGGTGATCGTTGACTTGTTCCGGCAGCGCGCCATCCGGCCCGGCCTGGGCCGCGATCCAGTCCCACAGCGCGCGGGCTTCATCCAGGCGGCCCAGCTTCACCTTGACCCAGCCCAGCCACGCGGTCAGCAGAATCCATTCCCCGCCGCCAAAGTAGGTATCCGCCTTGTAACGGTACACGCCGCCGCCAGGGCGGTGCAGATCGGCTTCGATGCGTTCCAGGGTGCGGGCGAAGATTGGGTCATGGACGTCCACCAGACCAAACGGCACGGCCGCCCACAGCAGGCTGGCGTCGACGGTCTCGGTGACGAAGTGCTTACGCAGGTGTCCGGTGGGCGTCACGCCCTGCTCCAGCGCCAGGGCCTGGATTCGGGCGGTCAGCCCGGCGGGGACCAGGTCGCTGGCGCGCGTTTCGATGGCGCGCAGACCGCCATAGATGGCCGCCAGGGTGCTGAGGTGCACGCGATCCCCCGCTTCTTCCCAGCAGTCATAATTGGGTGTGTTCCACAGCGTCGCCAGGTAGCGTACCGTCAGCGCGATGGCGGGCCGCAGTTCATCCCACAGGGCGCCATTCCCCGTCAGGTCGAGGTGGGCCCCCAGCCCCCACAGCCAGGTCCCATAGCCGTCGAGCTGGAAGTCCCACCAGTCGTCGACGCCCAACTCCCCATCCAGCGTGAAGCGGGTGGGCAGGTAGTCCTCGTCGAGGGGAGTCTCACCGCGGGCCAGCATGTCCAACAGCCGTTCCAGGCGCGGCTGCTGCCCGACCAGGGTTCGGCCAACCCAGCGGTAGAAGCGCTCCGCGCTGGCGCGGTCCCCGGCGATATCCATCGCGTACGCGGTCCACGTGCCGTCCCGCAGCCAGCAGTATCCGTACTGCGAGAAGGCGGGCGAGGCCACGTAGGCGCCGCTTTCGGCCTGGCCGGCGCGGATGATTCGAAGGCTGGTGTCGTGCAGAGTCATGGGGTCTGTGTCTTTCTATCGGGATCGAGTGAGGGCTGGGGGCGGCAGATGCGCCGCCCCCAGGGAGTTGCAGGGCCGGATGTTATTGGGCCAGGAGCGGGTCGATCTGTTCCTTGGCCATGTTCAGCGCGGTTTCGGGGTCAAGCTCGCCCGCGATCACGGCGTTCAGCAGCTCGTCGAAGATGTCCTGCATCTCGCTCTGCTTGGCGATCGTGGGGGGCGGGACGGGCGCTTCCAACGACTGGAAGACCGCTTCGCGGTTGTCGGGCGGGGTCAGGGCCAGGTACGACTCGAACAGGCTCATGTCGTTCAGGGTGGGCAGTTCCCAGTCGGCGGCCAGGCGGACTTCCACGGCCGTCTGGCTGGAGGTCATGAACTGGGCCCAGGCCGCGGCCTCGGCGGGGTGCTCGGTCGTGGTGCTGACGGCGATGCCGTTGGAGAAGAAGTGATACGCCTTGCGGGCCAGGCCCGGTTCCAGGGCGATGTCCCAGTTGAACTCGGCTTCCTGGTAGGCCGGCATCATCCAGATTCCGGTCAGGTCCATGCCCAACTGGCCGGCGACGAACATCTCGCTGTTGCTCACGCCCGCTTGCTCGGCCGGATCGGGCATCACGTCTTCTTCCAGCAGGCTGACCATGACTTGCAGGGCTTCCACGCATTCCGGCGCGTTGATCAGCGACTCGGTCTTATCCTCGTTGAAGAACTGGCAGTTGTTCTGCGCGGCGCGCTTGTAGAACTCCCAGAACTGGATCGGGGAGTAGATGCCCCAGATGTCGGGCCCCAGGGCGCGGATGGCCTTGGCGGCTTCCAGCGCGTCGGCCCAGGTCCAGTCGTCGGTCGGATAGGCAACCCCGGCCTGGTCGAAGAGGTCCTTGTTGTAGAACAGGACGACGGTCGAGAAGGTCTCCGGCAGGGCGAACTGCTTGTCCTGGTACTGGAACGCGGCCAGCGCCTGTGGATAGTAGGGGGCATCCGCCGAAACGTATTCGCTCAGGTCGAGCAGAACGTCGTTGGCGGCAAAAGCGACGAAGTTCTCGTAGTTCAGTTCGAACACATCCGGCGGCTCGCCCCCGGCGAAGTCGGCCTGGAGCATGGTGAAGTAGTCGCCAAACGGCATGTTGTACGGCTCGATCTGGATGTTCGGGTTTTCAGCCTCGAAGGCCGCGATGATCTGGTCCAGCTCCTCCGCGCGATCCTCGCCGGCGGTGAAGTTGGCGTAGCGGAGCACGACCGGCCCTTCCTGAGCCTGGGCCGCCGGGATCAGACCCAGCAGCAGTGCGATAACCAGCCCTAAACCAAGCATCTTACGGAACATCTTTAGGTCTCCTTTTGATGAGGCGTCAACACGTCTGCTAGCCTTTGATGCCGCTGATCACGGCACCCTGTACAAACCATTTCTGGGCAAACAGGTAGATGACCAGAATTGGAAGTACGGTCACGACTGCGCCTGCCATGACCAGATTCCACTCGGTCAGGGATTGGTTGCTGCCCTGAAGCGTGGCGAGGCCAAGTGGCAGGGTCATGAACTCCGGTTTGCGGGCCACGAACAGCGGCCACAGGTAGGAGTTCCAAATCCCCATGAAGGCAAAGACCGTCAATGTGGCGATCACCGGTTTCGAAAGCGGCAGCATGATCTTCCGGAAAATGGTCAGGTGGCTGGCCCCGTCCATGATGGCGGCTTCTTCCAGCTCCGGTGGAATGGACAGGAAGGACTGGCGCATCAGGAAGGTGGCGAACGCGCTGAAGATGCTGGGCAGGATCAGGGCCGGGTAGGAGTTCACCCAGCCGAGCTTGCTGACCAGGATGAACTGCGGGATGACCACGACCTGGTAAGGGATCATCATCGTCGCCAGGTACAGGCCAAACACGAGGTTGCGCCCGCGCCACTTCATCCGGGCAAAAGCGTAGGCGCTCATGCCCGCGAAGAGGATTTGCCCGACGGTGGCGGTCACCGTGACGAACACGCTGTTGGCGACCATGCGGCCCATCGGCATGGTCTCAAACAGCTCGACGTAGCTGTCCAGGCTGGCCGGGTTGGGGATGAAGTCGGTGCGCAGGATGTATTCCTCGGTCTTGAGCGAGGTGCTGACCATCCAGATGAACGGCACCAGGAAGACCAGGGCCATCAGGATCAGGAAGGCATACTGGAGTCCACCCAGCAGGAGCTTGCGGACGAGTTCGGCCGGTTTGACCTCCGCGCGCCGCTGGATCGGACGGGCGAGAGAAGCTGGGTTGAGCAGGTTTGGTTTGGCGTTCATTGTTCGTAGTACACCCACCGGTTCTGCAGGCGAAGCTGGATGAGCGTGATGACGAAGATGATGGCAAACAGCACCCAGGAGATCGTGGCGGCGTAGCCCATTCGCTGGTAGCGGAAGGCGTTGTTGACGATGTGCTGGACGATCACCGTCGTGCCGCGCTGGGCGTAATCGACCGGCATCAGGTACATCTGGTCGAAGACCTGGAACGACCCGATCAGCGTCGTGATCAGCACGAAGAAGGCCGTGGGCGTGACCAGGGGCAGGGTGATGAAGCGCAGGCGCTGCCAGCCGTTCGCCCCGTCGATCTGGGCCGCTTCGTGGTATTCGGTGGGGATGCCCTGCAACCCGGCCAGGAACAGCACGGTGGAGAACCCGGCATCCTTCCACACGCTGGCGATCACGACCGCGTACAGCGCGGTATTGGGGTCGAACAGCCAGGCCGGCCCCTGGATGCCCACCGTCGCCAGCAGGGTGTTCAGCAGGCCGTACTGCGGGTTGAAGATCCAGCGCCACATCATGGACACGGCCACCCAGGAGGAGACGACCGGCACGTAGAAGGCCATCCGGAAGAAGGCCCGCCCGCGCAGGGGGCGGTTGAGCAGCAGGGCCAGGGCGAAGGCCACGACGAAGACGGCGGGCACGTACAGGACGGCGTAGGTCAGGGTGTGCTGGAGGGCGGCCCAGAAGCGCGGATCGTTGCCCAGGTCGACGAAATTCTGGAAGCCGATGAACTTCGGCGGCGTGAGCAGGTTCCACTCGAACGTGGTCAGTCCGAGCGAGAAAATCACCGGCCCGATGATGAACGTCAGCAGGCCGAGCAATCCCGGCATCAGAAAGAACAGCACCCACATCCAGCGGCGGAAACTGCTTTGACCAATCATCAGCCCGACTCCCCGCTTATTTCACTTAGTAAAAAAACAGAGGCAAAAAATTTCAGGTTGCGCCCAACCCGCCGCGATCCCCTTCCGCTTTGACGAGTGGCGACTCGAATGATTTGGCGACCACGAGGCCCGCCGCGCCGCGCGCCCAGGCGCGATCGTCCGTGGGCTTGATGATGAACGAGACGTTGTCCAGCAGGCCGTTGAAGGCATGCCGGCGCAGGGCTTCCCGGATCGGGGCCAGCCTGTATTCCCCGGCGATCACCCCTTCGCCGCTGAGCACGATCAGGGTGGGGCAGAGCAGATTGACGATCATCGAGAGGCCCAGGCCAATGTAGCGGCCGCTGACTTCCAGGGCTTCGCGGGCCAGGGCGTCCCCGCCATCGGCGGCCGCGATCACGTCGAGCAGGGTACCGGGCAGAGCGCGCCCGTCCGGGCGGCGCTGCTGGATGTAGCGGATCACCGCCGGGTCGGAAGCGAGCGCCTCCAGGCAGCCGCGCTTGCCGCAGTCGCACGGCGGCCCATCCACATCCAGGGTCAGGTGGCCGAATTCGCCCGCGCCGCCGGGGCCGCCCTGGTAGAGCCGGTGGTGCAGCACCATGCCCATGCCGATGCCGCGCCCGACCGTGATCACCGCGAAATTCTCGATGTCGTGGCCCGCGCCAAACAGATGCTCGGTGAGGGTGAGGGTGTTGACGTCGTTGTCGACGTAGACGGGCAGCTTGATCTGGGCCGCGATCAGGTCGGCCAGAGGCAGCTCGCGCCACTGGAAAAACGGCGAATAGTGCACGACCCCGGACTGCATGTTCACGACGCCTGCCAGCCCGACTCCGATGCCCAGCACCTGGCGGGAGGAGATTCCCGCGTCGACGATCGCCTGGCGAACGGCGCTGACGATGGCGGAGACAACCACTTCGGGGCTGTGGCCGAGGGTGGGCTGCTCCAGGTACAGCACCTCGCTCACCTCGAGGTCGGTCACCGCGCAGACGATCCGGTCTTCCATGAGCTTGACGCCCACCGCGTAGCCCGCCTGGGGCCTCAGACGCAGCAAAATCTGGCGGCGGCCGCCGGTAGGCTCGCTCTCTCCGACTTCCCGCACCCATCCCTCGTCCAGCAGCTCGGCGGTGATCTGCGACACCGCGCCCATGCTCAACCGGGACAAATCCCGGATTTGGGTGCGCGACAGGGGGCCTTGCCGCCGGACAATATTCAGGACGAGATTACGGTTCAGCGCCTTGATCAGGTCGCGGTCACCGCGTCGGGGTGCGCTCATTCGAATTCTTCACTCAATGAAATAAGGTTAGCTGCATTGTAGGATCGTTTTCAAAACGTGTCAAGCAATTTGTTCCGAAAGAGGATCGCGCGGCCCGGAATGGCCCGCCGGAGGGCGGAATTCTGCCCTACAATGGAGGTAGTAAGGAGGAGTATTTCCATGAAACGCACACAGCGACTCGTCCGATTGATGCCGGTCGTGCTGCTCGTGGCATCCCTGGCTCTTCCCATCGCGGCTCCCGTCGTTGCCCAGGGAGGCGACGCCTGTCCGGCGCTTGTGTTGGCGGCCGTCGAAGCCGCGGATGCCTTCTGCCGGGAGACCGGCCGCAACCAGGCCTGTTACGGCCATACGCTGGTCGAAGCGACCAGTCTGGATGGGGCGCGGGACGCCTCGTTCAGGCAGCCGGGGGATATCCGGGAGGTCGTGACGCTGCAAGCCGTCCAGACAGCCCCCCTCGACGCAGCCAGCGGGCAGTGGGGCATCGCCCTGATACGCATCCAGGCCAGTCTGCCGGATACCCTGCCCGGCCAGAACGTCACGATCGTGCTGTTTGGGGACGCGCTGCTCTCCGGGGAAGCCGGCGCCGAGGCCCCTTCCACGCCGATCGCGGTCACGGCCACCGGCAGCGTCAACCTGCGGGCAGGCCCGTCGACCACTCATGCCATCGTCGGGACGCTGGCGGCGGGTGAATCCACCCTGGCGGACGGCCGCCTCGCCGGCGGCGCGTGGCTGCGCCTCCAGTCCGGGGCCTGGGTCTACGCGCCTCTGGTGACGGCGGAGGTGGACGTGAGCGCCCTGCCGATCGTCGCGGGCGAGGAGGTCACGTATGGGCCGATGCAGGCCTTCACCTTCCGCACCGGCCTGGGCGACGCGGCCTGCGCGGAAGCGCCGGAGAGCGGGATTCTGATCCAGACGCCGTCCGGCGCGGGGCAGATCACGCTGATGTTCAACGGTATCGAGATTCAGCTTGGATCGACCGTGGCCTTGCAGGGCGGCGCGCCGGACGGGGGCCTGATCCTGGCGCAGTTGGAAGGCACGGGTATGCTGCCGGGGTATGACGGGACTCTGTTGGGCGGACAGACGTGGTCGTTCGATTCCCTGGACGGGGTCTGGACTCCGGTGGGCGATCCGCAGCCGCTCGACGCGCGGCGCTATGCCAGTCTGCCGGTGGACCTGCTGCCGCGCCCGGTTCCGATCTACGAGCGGCACGTTGTTCCCAGCGGCACGTACGGCATCGTGACGCGCTACTTCCCGCCGCCGCCCGACGTCCCGGCGATCGGGCAGAGCGCTCTGCTGGTGCACGGCCGGGGGCTGGACTGGGCCTCGTGGCTGTGGCTGATTCCGACCCTTCAGGCGATGGGCTGGGGCGTCGTGGTGCCGGACATGCCCGGCCACGGCGAGACCGGCGGCGAACCCGCCTATGGCGACTGGGCGGGCCTCCTGGGCGATCTGGCGGGATTTGCCCGTGATCTCGGCTACGGAACCGGCGTCATCGTTGGCTCCAGCATCGGGGCGAATGCCGGATTGGTCGCCTGCGCCGGGCTGGCCGACTGGTGCCGGGGGGCCGCGCTGTTGTCGCCGGGGATCGACTACTTCGGGGTGCAGGCCCTGCCTGCCATGCCGGGGATGGGCGGCCGGCCGGCCCTGATCATCGCCAGCGAACAGGACGACCGGGGCGGGCCGGGCGACGTGGCCCGCCAGGTTGCCGCGGCCGGGGACAACGTCACGCTCCAGATTTACGACGGGAACCTGCACGGCACCGATCTGGCCGGCCAGTACGATCTCCTCGCCCCGGTCGGGGCGTGGCTGGAGGCCTTTCCGGGGATGGAAGGCGGGTAGCCTGCCGGATGAGCAGGCTACAGCCTGTCCTGCCCGTGTGTCAGCCAGTCCAGGCTGAAGTTGACGTACCACAGGCCGCCCTGGTTGCCGCGCTCGTAGAGCACCCCGATCCACCGGTCGGCCTGGAGCACCAGGTCGCTGTAGGCCGACGGCCCCGGATCGACCACCCGGCTGACCGGCCAGGTCTGGCCCTCGTCGTAGCTCAGGCGGACGGTCAGCCGCCGCCGCGCGCGGGGATGGGCCGGGTTGGAGAACAGCAGGCGGCTCCGCCCGCCGGGGATTCCGGCCACATCATCGAGGATGTGGCGAGGGCTATTGCCGGGGAACAGGTCGCGGGGTTTCTGTGTTACACTGAGATCATCATCGGCACGAGCATAGGAGGCAGCCATGCCCACGTATGTCATGCTCAGCACCCTGACCGACGAAGGCTCCAAGACCATCAAACACAACCCGGAGCGGATCAAAGAGGTCAATGCCGAACTGGCGGCGTTGGGGGTCAAGATCGTGGCGCAGTATGCCACGCTTGGCCAATACGATTTCGTCAATATCGTGGAAGCCGCGGATAACCTGGCTATCGCCCGTGTTTCGGCGGAGCTTGGCTCGCGCGGGACGCTCCGGCTTATGACGCTGCCCGCCGTCGACATCGACACGCTGATCGCCGCACTCAAGAAATAGGAGTTGGCCGGTATCGGGCGTCGCCTGCCATAAGGTGAGGCAGGCCAGGGCTGGGTCTGGACTCGCTGGGAGGCCGTCGTTCAAAAGGACGACGGCCTTGTCGTGCGAGGCGCCCCGACCAGGCGGGTTCCTCGCCGGAGTCCGGGACGAGCCGACCCGTGTGAAGGTGGCGATCTCGCGGCGGCGACCCCTGGTCGAGTTCAGTCGCCGAATAGACCGGCGGCGCGCCCCCGATCATGATGGCCTGGGCATAGGCGAGGCTGCCTGCGGTGAGGGGACCCGGCATTCTGGCCGCTGCGCACCCGGCTGATGATGAAGTCGGACGGCAGATGCGGGACGTCTCAGGCCGCTGATGGCCGGCCGCTGCCTTCCGAAGAGGTTGAGTTCCTCAACCCGATGGACGCACCGTTTTTGCGCTGGCGAGGTATCATCCTGGCGTGCGATGCTGTGTTTCCGTGAGTCCGCCGAGGCAGACCCTATGAAAAACGCCGTCATTCCGGTCGCAGGCCTGGGAACCCGCCTGCTGCCCGCCACCAAGTCCCAGCCCAAGGAAATGCTCCCGGTGGGACGCAAGCCGATCGTGCAGTACATCGTCGAGGAACTGATCCAGGTTGGCGTCAAGGAGATTCTGTTCGTCACCGGCCCGGGGAAAACGTCCCTCGAAAATCACTTCGACATGAACCACGAGCTGGTTCAGACGCTGCGCGAAAAAGGCAAGGAAGAACAGCTTGCCGAGCTTGAATTCGACCGGTTCCACGTCCAGTACTATTACACCCGCCAGCGGCAGTTGCTCGGACTGGGCCATGCCGTCTCCTGCGCGCGCTCCTTCGTGGGCAGCGACCCCTTCGTGGTCGCGCTCGGCGATTCGATCATCGGCTTGAACGCGCAGAGCGACGTGGTCAGGCGCATGGAGGCGTGTTTCGAGGAACAGGATTGCGCGGCGGTGATCGCTTTCGAGGAAGTGCCGCGCCACGAGGTCAGCCAGTACGGAATCGCCCGGCCCGCCAGCGACGGCGAGGTCTTCCAACTGCTGGACATCATCGAAAAACCGGCCCTGGACGAGGCTCCCAGCAACCTCGCCGTGGCGGCCCGCTACGTGTTCACCCCCAGGATTTTCGCGGCGCTGGATCGGACCGAACCCGGCAAGGGCGGCGAGATTCAGCTCACGGACGCGATCAAGCTGCTGATCGAGGAGGGCGAAAAGGTCTGTGGGGTCCGGCTGCAAGGCGAGCGCCGCTACGACATCGGCAACTTCGAATCCTACTTCCAGGCGTTTGTGGAGTTCGCCCTGGCCGATGAGAAGTATGGCGCGAGCCTGCGCGACTATATCCGATCGTTGAACGGGGCCTGACGACGTGGAAATCATTCGCAAACGCATCTTCGCCCGCGCCGGGCTGCTCGGCAATCCTTCCGACGGCTATCACGGCAAGACCATCGCGATCAGCGTGCGCAACTACTGGTCCGAGGTGGTGCTGTACGAGTGGGACGAGATGGAGATCGTGCTGGCGGAGAACGACCGCGCGCGCTTCCGCTCGATTCAGGACCTAACCAATGACGTGCAACTGCACGGTTATTACGGCGGCATCCGGCTTGTCAAGGCCACGATCAAGCGCTTCGTGGAGTACTGCCAGGCCCAGGGCCTGACTCTGCACCGCCGGAATTTCTCCGTGCGTTACGAGACCAATATCCCGCGCCAGGTGGGGCTGGCGGGGTCCAGCTCGATCATCATCGCCACCCTGCGCTGTCTGCTGGACTACTACCGGATCGACATGCCGCTGGAAATCCAGCCGAGCTTCGCGCTGTCGGTCGAGACGGAGGAACTGGGCATCGCGGCGGGCCTGCAAGACCGGGTGATCCAGTGTTACGAGGACATGGTTTACATGGACTTCGGGCTGGATCGGCAGCGCCAGCGGAACGGCCTGACGTACTATGGCTACGAGCCGCTGGCCGTGACCCCGCCGCCGCTGTACCTGGCAATCCACGAGGCGCTGAGCGAACCGACCGAGGTTTTTCACAACGACCTGCGCGGGCGCTTCCAGCGCGGCGAACCGGACGTGGTGGCGGCGATGCGGCATTTCGCCGATCTGGCCGCCGAGGGACGGACGGCGCTGCTCAACGGGGACGTGGCCCGCCTGAGCGAACTCATCGACGAGAATTTCGATACCCGCCGCCGCATCTTCCGCCTGCCCGGCTGGCAGGTCCAGATGGTCGAGACGGCCCGCCAGTGTGGGGCCAGCGCCAAATTCGCCGGGTCGGGCGGCGCGATCATCGGCACCTATGACGGAGACGAGATGTTCGAGCGGCTGCGCACGCAACTCGCCGGGATCGGCGCCAGAGTCATCCGGCCGCAGATCTATGCCGGGGCCGCCGGATGAGTAGCGGCGGGCGCATCTGTCGCCGCGACGCGAACGCGATCACCCAATGAAGCGCGGTGTTCTGGAGAGAACGCCGCGCTTTCCATAGTGCGTCCCGTTTCTTTCGGCTCTGTCCAGGCGCGCTAGCGGCGGGTCAGGGTGGGATCGAAGGCGTCGCGCAGGCCGTCGCCCACGAAGTTGAAGGCCAGCACCACCACGCTGATCAGCACACCCGGCACCAGCCACATCCACCAGGCGAGCAGCATCCAGTCCTTGGCGTCTTCCAGCATGTTCCCCAGGCTGGCATCCGGCGGCGGGACGCCCAGCCCGATGTAGCTCAGGGCCGATTCGCTCAGGATGGCCGAGGGCACGACCAGAGTCGCCGCGACAATGATGGGGGCGAGGGCGTTGGGCAGCAGGTGGGCCAGGATGATCCGGCGCGGGCTGGCCCCGACGGACATCGACGCGATCACGAAATCGCGTTCCTTGAGGGCCAGGATTTCCGCCCGCACCATCCGGGACACGTCCATCCAACTGAAGAAGCCCAGGATCAGGATCAGATTCCAGATGCTGGCTTCCAGGATCGCGTTGAGCGCCAGGAACAGGATGAAGCTGGGTAGGGACAGGAAGATGTCCACGATGCGCATCAGGACGTTGTCGAGGAGGCCCCCGCTGTAACCGGCCACGATCCCGATCAGTATCCCCAGGCTGATGCTGATCAGCATGGCCAGGAAGCCCACGCTGAGGGAGACGCGCATCCCGTACAGCGCGCGGGAAAACACGTCCCGGTTGTAGTTATCCGTGCCAAAGAGATGCAGGGCGCTGGGCGGCTCCGGCATGCCGCGGGCCACGCCGGGGGCCTGCGTGTTGATGTCGTTCGGGTTGAACGGGGCGATCTGATCCGCGAACACGGCCATCAGCCCCAGGACAATCAACAGGATCAGGCTGGCCAGCGCCAGGCGGTGGCGGCGAAAGTTGCGCCAGGTGATCCACCACAGGCTGGCCTGGGTGACGGTGCTCTCGCTGAGTTGAACCGGTCTAGTCATAGCGAATCCGGGGGTCGGCCCAATGGTAGGCAATGTCGGCCAGGAAATTGCCCAGCACGATGAAGATCGCGGAGATCATCGTCACGCCCATGATCACGGGGTAGTCCCGCCGCAGCGCGGCGTTGACCGCCAGGCGGCCCATCCCCGGCCAGCCAAACACATACTCGATGATGAACGCGCCGGAGACGAGCGACGGGATGGACAGGCCCATCAGCGTGATCATGGGCAGCAGCGCATTGCGCAGGGCATGGCTCGCCATCACGATCCGCTCCGATAAGCCCTTGGCGCGGGCGGTGCGAATGTAATCCTGGGAGAGCACGTCGAGCAGGCTGGAACGCTGGTAGCGCGCCCAGCGGGCGATGGAGGCCAGGCTCAGGGCGATGGTGGGCAGGATCAGGTGTTCCAGCACGTCCAGCGTGGCCCGCCAGCCCTCGTATGCCTCGCGCACGTCGCGCATCCCGGTCGTGGGCAGCCAGCCCAACTGCACGGCAAAGACCTGGATCAGGAACAGCGCGATCACGAAGCCGGGAATGCTCAGCCCCAGGAAAGACAGCAGCGTGACGAGGTAGTCCAGAAAGGAGTAGCGGGCGACGGCCGAGAGCACGCCAATCGGAATGGAGACCACGGCCGTGAGCATGAGCGCTGCCAGGCCCAGCAGCAGCGTGTTGGGCAGGCGCTCGCCGATCTCGTCCAGGACCGGGCGGCGGCCGGACAGCGAAAAGCCCAGGTCGCCCTTCAGCACGTTTTCCAGCCAGTGGACGTACTGGACCGGCACGGGATCGTTCAGCCCCAACTGCTCGCGCAGACGCTCAAGGTCTTCCGAGCTGGGCGGGGGCTTGTTGGGATCGATGTAGACCATCGTCGGATCGCCCGGCGCCAGCCGGATGATCAGAAAGGCGAGGATCGAAATCCCGATCAGCAGGGGAATCATCTGCAAGAGGCGACGCACCACGAAACGAGTCATCAGGGCTCACTGTTTTGTCGAAAAAGAAGGGTGGAGGGCAGGCCAGGCCCGCCCTCCGGCAAAAAGCAGGCTGACGTCAGTTCTGGTAGATGCGCTCCGGGTGCGTGAAGTTCGTCCCCACGGAGATGTTCAGCACGGCGGCTTCGATGTTGAAGCGGCTGCTCAGGACGGCTGGCTCGGTATTGCGATACAGCGGCAGGGTGGGCAGTTCCGCCCACAGGATCGCCTCGATCTGCTCATAGATCGCCATGCGCGCGTCGAAATCGCTGATCTGGCGGGCCTGCTCGAACAGCGTATTGACCTCTTCGTTGCGGTAGTTGGAGATGTTCGGGCCGAGCGCGTCGGTCCACTCGTAGAAGTTCGCGTAGCTGTTCGGCTCCGGGCCGATCACGCTCCAGCCGGAGGTGTGCACCTCGTAGGGCTTGTCGACCACGCGCTCCTGGTAAATCTGGGACACCAGGGTCGAGAGATCGCGCAGCTCCAGTTCCACCTGGATGCCGATATCCTTCCAGAAGTCCTGCACGACCACGGCGTAGGAGGCGTAGTCGCGGAAGCCGCCAGAGAAGGACACGATGGTGATCGTCCAGGGCTCGCCGTTGAAGTCGCGGATGCCGTCGCCGTCCGTGTCGGTGATCCCGACTTCATCCAGCAGGGCGCCGGCCGCGACCGGGTCGTAGTCGTAACCGCCGAGCTTGTCCTGATCGTAGAACGGCACCACGTGATCGAAGTGGGAATTGTGCACCACGCCGTAGCCCTGGCGCGCCACGTCGACCACCGCCTGGCGGTCGATCGCCATCATCAGGGCCTGCCGGACGCGCACGTCCTGGAACTTGGGATTGGCCAGGTTCAGGAACATCTGGAAGAGGCTGTCCTGCTCGGCGATCGAGACCTGGAATTCCGGGTTGTTTTCGAAGACCGGGACGGACGCGCCGGGGATGTTGGGCAGGAAGTCAATCTCGCCGGCCTGCAGGGCGGACACCTGGGACTGATCGTCCGGGATGATCCGGAAGATGATGCGATCGATGCAGGGCGCGCCGCGGAAGTAGTCCGGATTGGCTTCCAGGATGATGCTCTCGGCGGTGTTCCATTCCACGATCTTGAAGGGGCCGGTGCCGATCGGCGCGCGGTTGAAGGGGCCTTCGCGCAGGTCCTGGCCTTCCAGGGCATGCTTGGGCACGATCGGGACGCTGATGTCCGTGAAGAAGGAGGCGCGCGGCGTGGTCAGGTGAGCCACCACGGTGTACTTGTCCACCGCCTCGAACTGGATGGGCGTATCGCCTTCCATAAAGCGCGGCCGGAACGGCGCGATGTCTTCCTCGGAGGTCTGGATGGTGTTGAAGGTGTAGACCACGTCCTCGGCGGTCAGCTCCACCCCGTCGTGCCACAGGACGCCCTCGTGCAGCTTGAAGGTCCAGGTCAGGCCGTCCTCGCTGACATCCCAGCTTTCGGCCAGGTCGCCGGTGATCTCCGTGCCCCAGTTCTCGCCGCCCAGGGTGAGCGGGTTGAAGATGTAGGACAGGACCGAGATGGACGCGCCGTCGTTGGCGTAGATGCCGTTCAGGCTGACCGGGTCATCCGTGATGGCCGTGATAAACGTGCCCCCGGTCTGCGGGCACACGAACTCGTCGCCCTGGGCGACGACCGTCAGGCTGTTCAGGGGCAGCAGGGCCACCACCAGAAGCAGACCCACCCCAGCAAGCCACTTCCGTGAGTACATAAACGCTTCTCCTCTTTCTTGGGCATGCCGACAATAAGTTGAGCACAAAGCGGATTGCGAGAAGACAGCGGCAAGGGGACCGCTGATGGCGCCTCTCCATGTTTATCTTACCCTGGGAGGGGTGTCGGTGCTACTTTGTCACGCAGATCCGTAAGATGGCTCTGTCCCAGCCTCATTCTCGCGGCGGCCCCTGCCGGATGCGGGCGCGCATCGCCTCGACGGGCCATTCGCCTTCCCAACTGCCGCCGAACGAGGTCGGGTGGACGGCCTCGATCCACCAGGTCGCCCCCGCCTCGCGGTAGGCCGCGACCGTCTCGGCCGCGCGCGCCGGGTCGCCGCCCGGCGTCACCCCCCGGCAGACCAGGTCGAACGGCGCGCCGCTGGAGCGATAGCCCCGGATCAGGTCCCCCACCGCGCGGATGTCCTCCGGCGTGAGGTTGTTGCCGGGGCGGGGGCCGCCGCCCGGAATCGGGAACGCGCCATCCCAGCGCGCCGCCCGCCGGAAGGGGGCTTTGTTCGGCCAGGTCCCGCCGACCCAGATCGGGATGCGCGGCTGCTGGACGGGCGGAGGCAGGAAATGGGCCGCCCGCACCCGGTAATGCGTCCCCTCATAGCTGAACGGCTCGCCGCTCCACAGGCCGGCCAGTACGTCCAGCGCCTCGTCGAGCATCTGGCCGCGCGCCTTGGGATCGGTTTCCTCGCCCAGGTTGGCCCATTCCGAATCGCGGCCGCTGCCCAGCCCGACGCCCAGAATCAGGCGGCCGCCCGACAGCCGGTCGATCGAGACCGTCTCGCGGGCCAGTTTCCAGGGGCGGCGGCGCGGCAGGGGCGTGACCAGCGTCCCGATCCGGATACGCCGGGTCTGCATCGCGGCGGCCGTCAGCGCGATCCAGGGATCGACGACGTCGAGCGTCCATTCGCGGGCGACGTGATCCCAGATGAAGAAGCCATCCCAACCGGCCTGCTCGGCCTCGCGGGCCAGATCCGCCACCACCTGGGCGCTGCCGAAGGGGCCAAAGGGGGCAATGTCAACGCCGTATTTCATCGCGCGCTCTCCTGAGTCGTCCGCTACACTGAGCCAGACTATAACCCGGCTTCATCCCCCCTGGCGACCTGATTCCTGGCGCTGGCTACCTGAACCCCCTGGGCCATCCCCCTCGCGGACGCGGCGTTTCGGCTGTTCTGTTCGTTGACGCCGGGTGGGGATCGTGCCACAGTATGAAAGGACGGTCATGTTATCGAGGACGACACTATGGCTCGTCAGCAGAAGGTGACTCACGATCAAGCAAATCGCGCCACCCGTGCGGCGCAAACCGGCGAAAAGCTCGACCGGATGCCCCTGGCGGGCTTTCCGAGAGACGGTCTCCCCTACAGCTACTCCTCCAACAAGCAGTCCGTGCTGGCAGAACTGATCGCCCTCTGGAACGGGTTCTTCAAGCGAGGCAACCCGTCGTAGCACGGCGGTTCGCTCGATCGCGAACGCTTTCCCTTTCCGCCAGTCCAGCCTACCATAGGGGTCTGCGCTGACGTCCTTGTGGCGCGTGCGACGCGCCTGTTGACTGCGAGGCTGGACAATGACCCCCAAACACGTGAACGCCGGACTATCCCGCCGGGACTTTCTGCGCGTCGCCGGACTGACCGCCGGAAGTCTGCTGCTCCCTGCCTGCGAGACGAATGGCGCCGGCTTGGCCTACGGAAGCGGCGCTGCTACCAGGGTCGCGCTTGCCCAGGCGGCGACCTACGACCGCGCCGCGATCCGCGAGCGGGTCTTTGGGCAAATCGAGGCGCTCGGCGGGCTGGCGGACGTGGTTCACCCCGGCGACAAAGTCGGGATCAAGGTCAACCTGACCGGCGGGATGTGGTGGGAAAGCCAGACCGGCGTTCCGGCGGTCGACAGCATGTTCACCCACCCGGAAGTGGTGCGCGCCCTGGTGGAAGCGGTGCTGGAAGCCGGGGCGGGCGAGGTGGTGATCGTCGAGGGCGTGTGGGACGATACGTCCTATGCGGTCGGCTACACCGACATCGCGGCCGACCTGGGGGTGAGGCTGGTCGACCTGAACGCGCCGCGCCGGGGCGAGTCCTTTATCACCCAGCCGGTGGCCGGGGGCGGGCTGGTCTACGGCGACTTCCTCCTCCACCCCATCCTGAACGAGATCGACGTGTTCATGTCGGTGGCGAAGATGAAGTGCCACAAGCTGGCGGGAGTCACGCTGTCGATGAAGAACCTGGTCGGCATCACCCCCTTGCAGCCGTACCAGCCGGTCGGCGGCAGCAACCGCGCCAAACTGCACGGCGACGGGGAAGCCTACCGCGTGCGCCTGCCCAGCGTGATTGTGGACCTGTGCCGCGCCCGCCCGATCGACTTCGCCCTGATCGACGGCGTGAAGACCTCCGAGGGCGGAGAAGGCCCCTGGATCGAGGGCTGGAACCCGGTCGAGCCGGGCATCCTGGTCGCGGGGAAGAATGCCGTGGCGACCGATGCCGTGGCGACCGCCGCGATGGGCTTCGACCCCGGCACGGATGGCTTCGCCGCCGCGCCCTTCCTGGACTGCCTCAACCACCTGCAACTGGCCCACGAAATGGGCCTGGGGCCGTATCGCCTGGAGCAGATCGAGATCGTCGGGGCCAGTCTGGACGAGGTGCGCTTCGCGTTCAAGCCCTGCGATACGACCAGGGCGGGAGCGCCGGCCTAGCGCCGCGCGCCATCCCCTGCCGCCGGACTCTCTGCGAGGCGCGCCGCCGGATGGGGGGCGTACCTCGCAAGTCATGGGGTGAAGCCAGGGCGGGCTGGCTCAGAGCACGTCCGCCAGGTCGTGACCGCGCGCCTCGGCCCGCTGCGCCTGCCAGTCGTGCAGCGTCGCGGGGACGGGCTTGATCTCGTGCTCCGGGCGGCGGGCCAGACTCAGCGCACCCTGGTCGCAGTGCAGGACGCACTGCCCGCAGCCGACGCAGCGCTGCCGGTTGACCGCCATGATCCCGTCCTCATCCAGGGCCAGGGCGTCGAACTGGCACCAGGCGGCGCACGCCTCGCAGCTCGTGCACAGCGCCGCGTCGACGACGCTCTCGAACGCGGCGCGGGCCACGACGTTCGCCATGCCCAACTCCGCGACCCCGCGCAGAATCCCGCACGAGCACGTGCAGCAGTTGCAGATGTAGGTGGTGTGATCCTGGCGGTTGCCCACGGTGTGGACGAGGCCCGCCTCGGCGGCCAGACGCAGGGTCGCCAGCGCTTCCTCGTGGGTGAGGGCGCGCACCTCGCCGGCGTGGTCGAAAGCCCCCGGCACGCTGCTGAAGATCATGCAGACCTCCAGCGGATGCCCGCACGCCTCCCCGATCAGGGCTTTCTGCTTGCGGCAGATGCACTCGATCACGCCCCAGGCCTTCGCCTGGTCGACGATCGCGGTGGCGCTCTCGAAAGGCTGCACGTCGATGGCGACCGGGATCGTCTCCCCGATCGGGATCACGCGGTGGAACTGCGGCTCGACGTTCAGCACCGAGGGGAACGCCTTCTTGAAATAGACCTCGATCAGGCGCGCCAGCTCGGCATCCAGGCGGGTGTTCTGATTCTCGTAGAAGCCGACCACGAACGGCATCAGCGCGAAGCCCAGCCCACCGGGAGCGCGTCCCACCTCGATCAGGCCGCGATTCGCCAGGCTCTTGAGCGTGTCGCGCAGGGCGCGGGCGTCTCCGCCAATCCGGGCCGCGAGGGCCGCCGGTGTTTCCAGCGTCAGGCGGAGCTGGGCCGCCAGGGCCGCTTCTTCCGGTGTGAACAGGCGCGCCAGCAGGGCCAGCTCCAGCCCGTCCGGGGTGGAGGGGAATCCGTTGGGCAGCGCGTCCAGCCGCGCCGCCAGCCGCCGGTATTCGTCCGCATATTGAGGAGCCGTCATGGCGCATCCTTCCGCTTTCTCGTTTGATGTTCCAGGAGCCGCCGGGCGGCGGTTCCTTCGATCATACAATGGCGTCCCCTGTTTGTGCCAGGGTCTCTCCGGGCAGGCAGGGCAGAAAAACAGCGAACCGCCAAGACGCCAGGAACGCCAAGGGAAAACGTGGAGAAAGGCAAAAATAGAAAATCTTGCGTCGCGATGGCGCGGAGGTCAAAGGGCTTCCTCGGTGAAGTCTTTCCTCTGCGTTCTCCGCGGTGAGATGCCTTTTCCGTTTGATGCGATTGCCGTGGGGGTTGGTGCGATTTTATCACCCCCGGCGGTCGATCTGGGGTATGATGGCAGCCCTACGTCCGAGACACGACGGAGCAGCGGGTATGTCCAACGTTCGCGTCCTCACGATGCTTGCCGTCCTCCTTGCCGTCCTGGCTGACCTCGCCCCGGCTCACGCCGCCCCGGCGAATCCGGCCGCGTTCCAGGCCCTGGCCCAGGGGCATCCCGGCTGCGCGGGCATCACGCGGGAGACGCCGCAGACGCCGGAGTGCGACGCGGTTCTGGCGGCCCAGCCCTATCCCGACGTGACGCCCATCCCCTTCGATCTCGGCGTGATCGCCGGGCAGGACTTCATCTACTTCGACGCCGACGAGGTGCCGCTGTACGACGGCCCCGACGGCGAGCAGATCGACACCCTCACCGCCGGACGCAGCACCTATGTCAACGTGCTCCAGACCGACGGCGACTGGGCGGAGATTCGCCCCGGCCGCTGGGCGTCGCTCGAAAACGCGATCTTCGCCGAGCCATCGACTTTCACCGGCGTGACGATCAACCACATGGAGATGCCCTTCGCCTGGGCGATCTACAATTTCTGCACGGCGCTGACTCCCGGCGGCCCGCGCGACTGCCAGCAGTCGGGGCGCTTCCGCCGCTACGACCTGATGAATATCTACGCCACGGTGACGGTGGGCGAGTGGGACTGGCACCTGGTTGGGCCGAAGCAGTGGACGGTGCAGACCAACCTGAGCATCGTGCATCCCACGCCGCCCGCCGTGTACAACTGGCGCTGGATCGGGGTGAGCACCTACGAGCAGAACCTCGTAGCCTACCAGACCGACGTGCCGGTGATGGCGACCCTGGTCTCCACCGGCGACATGGATGAGGAGCGCTGGCACACCGATCCCGGCGTGTACAAGGTCGAGCTGTTCTGGGAAGTCGGCCCGATGGAAGGCGCGGCGGGCAGCGACGCTTTCTACGCGCTCGATCAGGTGCCGTACCACATGTATTTCAACTGGCGGGAGGCGCTGCACGGCGTCTACTGGCACGACAACTTCGGCTACTACTGGTCGCACGGCTGCGTTAACCTCACGGTCAGCGACGCCAAATGGCTGTGGGACAACTGGGTGATTATGGGGACGCGCGTCTACGTCTACGACGAGAAGCCGGGCTGATTCCCCTTCGGGGAATGTTGAATTATTAATTCTGAATTTTGAATTGAAGGTACGATGCCCCGAAGCGCAAACCTGCTGTGGGCAACCCTTCTCCAACAGCGGCTTCGTCGCGGAAGCCCGCGCGGGTGGCGCGCCATACCATTGTGCGGCTTCGCGGCCGAATCCGGCGTGCGGGCCGAGCATCTCGCCAGCGTGCTGGTGAAAGAAACGTAGGCATGGCGACCCTGCACGAGTTTCGCGCCAGCCGCCAGGGCGATCGCCAATCCGCGTCTGCAAGCCGCGCTGGAAGGCGCGACGCGCAAGTTCTGGGACCCCGCCGGCGCGTGATGGACGACCCGGCCGTCTAAATCTCAGCATACGGGTGATGCATCAGGGGCGTCAACGCTGTTTCACGATAATAGGCCCGGCGCGGACATCCGCCCAGGAAAACCGCGCGGCCAGGCTGGATCATGCCCGCCCTGACCCTGGCCCTTTGGCAGCAAAGAAGCCCAATCCCTGCTAGAGATGAATCCCCGTTTTTCACGACCTGCTTGACAAACGTGTGAACTGGCTTTATCCTGAAATTGAACCGGTTCAATTATTCGGAAGGCTTCATGTCCACCATTCGTGATGTTGCACGCCATGCCGGGGTTTCCGTGGGGACCGTCTCCAACGTCCTGAACGGCAACGCCGCCGTCCGCGAGGAGACTCGCCAGCGCGTGCTGGACGCCATCAAAGCCTTGAACTTCCACCCGACCGCGGCGGCGCGCAGCCTGAATACCCAGCAGACCAATACGGTCGGGCTGGTGCGCACCGAACTGCGGCCCGAGTCGCCGGGCAACGAGCACGACCCGGTTGTCTCCGATCTGATCGACGGCATCAGCGGCGCGGCGGGCAAGACGGGAACCGGGCTGCTGTTCTGGACCACGCCGATCGGGCGCAACGAGATGGCGCTTTACGAGCGGATCGTCCTGGGGCGGCAGGTGGACGGGATGATCCTGTTCGCCCTGCGCAAGAACGATCCCCGCGTGGCTTTCCTCAAGGACGTGGACTTCCCGTTTGTCGTGTTTGGACGCACGCGGGAAACGACGGATAGCTGCTGGATCGACGTGGACGGCGCGGCGGGCATCGAAGCCGCCGTCGACCACCTGGCGGAACTGGGCCACTGCCGGATCGGGTACGTAGCTCCCCCGGCGGAGCAGTATCTGGCCTCGCTGCGCTGGGAAGGGTTCGTGCGCGGGATGCGCAATCACGGGCTCGAAGTGGACGAAAATCTCGTGTTCGAAGGCGATTTCAGCGAGCGATCGGGGCAGTTGGGGGCGCACTACCTGCTGGATCACGTGCGGCCTCCCACCGCGATCATCTGCAACAACGACCGGATGGCCTTTGGCGCGATGCTGGCCGTCCAGTCGCGCGGCCTGAAGGTGGGCAGGGATGTCTCGGTGGTTGGGTTTGACGATATTCCGCTGGCCCGCTACTGGCCAATCCCCCTGACGACGATCTACCAGCCGACCATTGAAATCGGGGGGCTGCTGTTTACGCTGCTCCATTCCGTGATCCAGGGCAGGCCGGATTCCCAGCTCGCCGGGCGGTTGATCAAGCCGGTGCTGCGGGTGCGGCAGTCAACCAGCCGTCCGGCATGAATCGACTTTTTTTGCCAATGATTTGAACCGGTTCAATATCAAAGGAGGCCGCAGACCCATTCCAGGTTTCCGTTTTTCGAAGTGGTATTGTGCAGCAGTGAGTCCAAGGAGCAAAAGATGAAACGCCGGTTGTTCGTGCTGTGCATGGTGCTGGCTCTGGTTCTCCCGCTGAGTGTCGCGCAGGCCCAGGGCGGCGAGACGGTGACGCTCAGGTTCTGGCACACGTATAACGAAACGTCCACCGAAAATCAGATGCTCGTGGAAACCCTGATCCCGATGTTCGAGGAAGCCCATCCGAACATCAAGGTCGAGTCCGTTCCCTTCCCCTATGACGACTTCCGCCAGGCGCTCGTGACCTCGATGGCCGGCGGCGAAGGCCCCGACCTCGCCCGCCTGGACATCATCTGGTCGCCGGAGTTCGCCGATCTCGGCGCGCTGGCCGCGCTGGACGAGGTCATGCCGGACTTCCAGGAGTTCGCCGACCGCGTCTTCCCCGGCCCGCTGTCCACCAACTACTACGCCGGGCACTACTACGGCCTGCCGCTGGATACCAACACCCGCGTCTACATGTGGAACCAGACGCTCTACGATCAGATGGGCATGGAACCGCCCGCGACGATCGATGACATCCGCGCCCTGTGCGATGTGCTGCCGGCCGACACCTATGCTTTCAGCGACGGTGGGACATACGGCTGGGCCGTGCTGCCCTGGATCTGGAGCTTCGGCGGGGCGATCACCGACCCCGAAATCACGGTCGCGTCCGGTTACGTGAACGGCGAAGCGACGGTCGCTGCTTACGAATTCCTGTACGAGATGGTCGACAGCGGTTGCTTCAGCCCGGCCATGCTGGGCGGCGGCCCGGACTCCGGCACCGGCTATTTCACCAACCTGGTGGCCGGCATCCTGGATGGCCCGTGGATGTTCCCGATCGCCGCGGCGCAATACCCGGACTTTGAAATCCAGACCACGCTGATGCCCGCCGGGGATGGCGGCAGCATCTCCGTGGTCGGCGGCGAGAACATCGTGCTGTTCGCCAACTCCGAGCATCCCGAAGAGGCGATGGAATTCCTGCGCTTCACCCAGTCGGTCGACTACCAGCTCAAGATGTCCGAGACCGCCCAGATCGCGGTCCTGCCGGAGCTGCTGGAAGACCCGTTCTATGTGAATCACCCGTACTTTGGCATCTTCCTGGAGCAGCTTCAGACCGCCCAGGCCCGCACGCCGCACCCCGCCTGGACCCAGATCGAGGACGTGCTGAGCCAGGCCGGGCAACTCATCCTGCGTGGTGAGATGCCTGCCCAGGAAGCCCTGGACGCGGCCGCCGAGGAAATCGACGCCCTGCTGGCCGAATAGCGTCACGAATCACGCCTGGAGGGGAGAGGGACTCTCTCCCCTCCGGCACGGGGCGACACGCTCCGAGCGGGTTAGAATTGCGGCGGGACGGGCCGTCTGTGCCCTGGGTGTGTGAGCGAAGGTGGTGAGCGATGCGATCGGGACCCCAACACCGGTGGTACGTGCCCTATCTGTTTCTGCTTCCGGGGCTGGCCCTGTATGTCCTGTGGATGGTCTATCCCCTGGTGTACGAGCTGTACATCAGCTTCTTCGAATGGAACATCATGCCCGGCCAGGCCAGCACGTTCATCGGGCTGCAAAACTACCAGACGATTCTGAACGACAGCAACTTCTGGCTGGCCCTGCGCAACACCGTGCAGTACACCGCCATCACCGTGATCGGGCAGATGGCGCTGGGGCTGGCCGTGGCGCTGCTCGTCCACCGGGTGACCGTGGCTCAGCGCGTTTTCCGCGCGATCTACTATCTGCCGGTCGTCACCTCCTGGGTGGTGGTCAGCTTCCTGTTCCAGTTTTTGTTCTCCTCCGATCGGGCCGGGCTGATCAACTACCTGCTGGTTAACCTGCTGCACGTGACCGCCGAGCCGGTGAACTGGCTGAGCAGTGGCAATACCGCCTGGATCGCGATCTACGCGCTGGGCATCTGGAAGGGGGTGGGATGGTCGATGGTCATCTTCCTGGCCGCCTTGCAGGGTATCCCGGTCGAGTTGTACGAGGTCGCGGCGATCGACGGGGCGGGCGAATGGGGGCAGTTCCGCCACATCACCCTGGCTCTCATCCGGCCGACGACGCTTTTCGTGCTGGTGATGTTGATCATCGGCGGCTTTAACGTCTTCCTCTCGGTATTCCTGATCACCGGCGGCGGGCCGCTGCACCGCACCGAGGTCGTGCTGAGCTACATGTACGACCGGGCCTTCAACCGGCTGGACTTCGGGTACGGGGCCTCGCTCTCGTACATCCTGGCCGCGATCGTGATCGGCATCAACTTCGTCCAGATGCGCCTGCTGCGCGGGCCGGAAGTCCAGTACTAGGGAGGCCGCCATGATCTCCGCCAATCGCCGCGCCAGCCGCACCGTGAACCTGATCCTGTTGGGAATCCTGTGCGCCGGGGCCGTGATCGCCATGACCCCGATGCTGTTTATGGTCGGCACCGCGTTCAAGGCCAATGCCTACCTGCTGGACTTCCCGCCGCGCTTCATCCCGGAAACACCCACGATCGACAATTTCACCACGGCGATCGCCAGCCGCAACTTCGTCGGCGCTTTCCTGAACAGCGCCGGGGTGGCGGTGGCGACCACGTTTTTCGTCACGGCGCTGTCCGCCATGATGGCCTATGCCTTCGCCCGGTTTCAGTTCCGGGGCAAGCAAGCCCTGTTTTACGTCATGTTGGGCATGATGATGGTCCCTGCGATGACGTTCATCATCCCGCAGTTCATCGTGGCGCGCTCGCTGGGACTGCCCAACAAGGTCTGGGGGCTGGTGCTGGTTTATACAGCCGGGCCGCTGGCCTTCAACACCTTCCTGCTGCGCGGATTCTTCGAGGCGCTGCCCCGCGAGCTGGAGGAATCCGCGCTGATCGACGGCGCGTCGCACTTCACGATCTTCAGGCGGATCATCATCCCGCTGTCCACCCCGGCCCTGAGCACGGTCGCGGTCTTCAGCTTCCTGGGGGCGTGGGATGAATACATCTGGGCGCTGACGGTGATGACCGACCCGGCCAGGCGCACGCTGCCGGTGGCCATCGCCAACTTCCGCGGCGCGCACATGACGGACTGGGGACTGATCTTTGCCAGCTCGCTGATTGCCGTGGTGCCGACGGTGACCCTGTTCATCGCCTTCCAGCGCTATTTTGTCCAGGGGCTGACTTCCGGGGCGATCAAGGGCTAGGCGATATCCAGATATTTCCTTGTGCGCGCTCGGACCGTGCGGCCTGCTCACGCTCGCCGTTTGTGTGGACACGAATGCATATGACCTCATCCCAAGATCGCGTGACCGCGTTCGTCCGGTTGATCCTGGCCCTGGTTGTTGGACTGGTGTGTGGAAAGGGACTGCCCGTGGTGGCTCAACATCCAACGCTGACTGTAACCCCTGATCGTGCCTTCTATCGCCCTGGCGAGCCGGTCACGCTGCGCGTCACGGCGGATGCGGTAGGCCAGGTCGAGGGCGTGATCACCTATCTGGCGGAGCCCCTTGCCGTGATCGACGCCGAGCTGGTGGACGGCCAGGCCGCGCTGACCTGGCAGCCGCCGGACGAGTCGCCGCGCGGCTATGGGGTGGAAGTGCGGCTCGTGGACGGCGAGGCGCGCGCTTCCACGGCGTTTGACGTGCTGGAGCACTGGATTCAGGCCCCGCGTTACGGCTTCCTGAGCCAGTTCGCGCCCGGCCGGGACGATGTCGAGTCCACCCTGGATGCCCTGCTGCCCTATCACGTTAACGGCCTCCAGTTCTACGACTGGCAGTACCGCCACGCGGAGCTGATGCCGCCCTCCGAGCCGTATGCCGACGCGCTGGGCCGCCTGCTTTCCCTGGATACGGTCAACCGCCTGATCGACGCGGCCCATGCCCGCAACGTGGCGGCCATGCCCTACACGGCCATCTACGGCGCGTCGCCGGAGTTCTACGCCCGGCATCCCGACTGGGCGCTGCTGGATGCGAGTGGGGAGGTCTTCGACTTCGCGGACGGCTTCCTGAAGATCATGAACCCGGCCCCGGATTCGCCCTGGACCGATCACCTGATGGACCAGTTCGCCCAGGTGTTGGAGCAAACCGCGTTCGACGGCATCCACCTGGATCAGTACGGCGCGCCCAAGATCGGCACCAGCACGACCGGCGAGCGCGTGGACCTCGCCGAGGCCTTCCCCGGGTTCATCGACCGGATGGCGGCGGTGGTCGATGCCCAGCGCGGCGACGAAGGGGTATCCATCTTCAACGCAGTGGGCAACTGGCCCGTGGAGACGGTCGCCCCCTCCGCCGAGGACGCGGTCTATATCGAAGTGTGGGCGCCTTATACCCGCTTCACCGACCTGCACCGGATCGTGGTGAACGCCCAGGCCCTCGGCGGCGGCAAGCCGGTGATCATCGCGGCCTATATCCATCCCGACCGCGCCGCGAACGTCCGGCTGGCGAACGCCCTGATCTTCGCCAGCGGGGGCTATCACCTGGAGCTGGGCGAGCCGGACGCCATGCTGGCCGACCCGTACTTCCCGCGCTTTGGCCTCATGTCGGACGAGATGCAGGCCGTGATGGCCCGTTACTACGATTTCCTGGTGCGCTACGAGAACATCCTGGCGCTGGGCACATCCGACGCGACCGGCGCGCGCGCCGCCGCCCGGACCATCGAGGGAGTCAACACGACCGGCCTGCGCTCCGAGGATCGTTTGGTGGTGATCGTGCGCCAGGGAGAAGGCTTCGAGACGTTCGGGCTGGTCAACCTGATGGGCATTGGCGGCTCGCGCTGGGATCAACCCGTGCACGCACCGGAGGAAATGGCCGAGTTGCGCGTGCATCTGGCGGTGGCGCGTCCGGTGGCGCGTCTATGGTGGGCTTCCCCGGACGGGGACGATCCGGCGCTGCGCGCGCTGCCCTTCACGGCGGAGGAGGACGGCATTACCTTCACGCTGCCGGCGCTGGCTTACTGGGATTTGCTGTGGGTGGAATACGGAACAGACGCATGAATCACGACGAGCTTCGTTTACGCAGCCTGAAAATCATCCTGGACAACCAGGAGCCGGGCGGGGCCTATCTGGCCGGCCCGAACATGCCCGACTACCAGTTTTCGTGGTTTCGGGACGGGGCCTACATCGCCCATGCTCTGCTGGTGGACGGCCTCCGGGCCGGGCTGGAGCATGGCGGCAGCATGGCGGCCCAATGGGAGAGCGCCGGGCGCTTCCACGATTGGGCCGCGACCGTGATCACCGAACGGGCGGCGGCCATCGAGCGCGGCATCCGGCGCGCCGCGCGGGGGGAGCCGGTCCCGCCGGAGGAAACGATCAATGCCCGCTACCGGGCCGATGGCAGCGTCGGGCCGGACGGCTGGCCGGAGTTTCAGCTCGACGGGCCGGGAATCTGGCTGTGGGCGCTGTCCCAGTACGTGCGCGAGGTGGGGGTGAGTCCGCTGCCCGAACGCTGGGTGGAGGCCATCGACCTGGTGGCGCGCTACCTGAGCGCGATGTGGCAGACCCCGTGTTACGACTACTGGGAAGAGGCGGGTGGGGATACCCATACCAGCACGCTGGGGGCGATCTATGCCGGGCTGGCGGCGGCCGATCGCCTGCTGGGGACTGACCGCTACGCCGCAACGGCCGGCACGATCCGCCGCGTCGTGCTGGCGCGGGGCCTGACTCCCGGCGGCGAGCTGGCCAAATCCTTCGGGCGGGACATGGTGGATGCCAACCTGATTAGCGTGGCGGTGCCGCACGGCGTGTTCGCCCCGGACGACCCATTGATCCGCCGGACGATCGCCCGTATTGAGCGCGACCTGCATCCTGCCCACAGCGGCGTCCACCGCCATGTGGAGGACGTGTATTACGGCGGCGGGGCGTGGGTGCTGCTGGCGCTGTGGCTGGCCTGGTATTACGCCGAAGCCGGGGACGTGGATAAGGCGCGAGACCTGTTCGACTGGGCGGCGACCCAGGCGGACGAGGACGGGAACCTGCCGGAGCAGGTGACCACGACCCTGCTCGCGCCGGATCACTATGCGCCCTGGGTAGTCATTCGCGGGCCGATCGCCAGGCCGCTGCTGTGGACTCATGCGAAGTACCTGATCGTGTCCGCGGCGTTGAAGGCCGCCAGAGAAGGCTGACCCGCGTTCCCATGGGGGCCAACTGGATAGCGCTGCCCTCCGGCAGCCGGGCGCGCCTGGCTGCCGGAGTTCTCTTTGCGGGGGAAAGGCGCTTCAGCCGCGCACCAGCGGGAGCGCCGAGTCGATCAGCCGTGTGGCGATGTCCGGCTGGAACGGCGCGCCGCCGTAAACGGCCGCCGCCAGTTTGGCCGCATAGCTGCCCTGGGCGAACTCCTCGGCGGGGGGGATGTAGCCCACCATGCCGTTGGCGTAACACACCAGCATCGTGTGCTCGAAGGCCGATTCGCGGCGGATGAGTTTTCCCTGGGCCGTGTAGACCTCGGCGGGCACGGCCAGCAGCACGACCTGGTCGCCCAGGCAGAAAGCCTGAAGCTCGACCTGGGCCTCGGCGGGCAGGTCGTGGGCCAGCAGCCGCTTCTCCAGGCTGCGGTAGTACCCCAGCCAGAAGCGTGGCATCTGCACCTCGCCGGTCACTTCCTCGAAGCGCTCCGGCCGGTTGCCCAGCGCCCTGGCCTCGGCCTGATAGTGGGCGATCTGGCCGCGCACTTCGGCCAGCGAAGGCACGGCATAGGCCATCTCCAGCGTCCCCTGGCGCACCCCAATCCGGGCAGGGCTGATCGGCGCGCCGCGTTCCACCGCTTCCCAGGCCGCCGCGGCCAGTCCGGCCCCGGCGGCGTCCACGTCCTCGAACGTGCCCTGGCCCCAGACCTCCCGGTTGGTGGCCGGGTCGACATCGCCGCAGGCCCCATTGGCGAACAGGATCACGCCGCCGGGGGCGCGCGGCCCCAGGTGGCGGCGCAGCGCGCCGGGATAGTCGGCGGAAATGACCGGTTTTGGCCCCAGAATGACCGCATGGCAGGCGTAATGCACCAGCAGCGCCAGCGGTTCGCCCGTGGTGCTCTCCACATGCAGGACTTCGACGGTCGGATCGGCGACCATGCCCCCGGTGCGATTCCAGGCCAGGGCCTCGTGATTATTCCGGCCCACGCTGAGGCGCGCCGGTTGCAGCTTGAGATTGGCAGCCACGACCGCCCCGGCCAGATGGCGGGCAACCATGCGCACGTAGCTGCGGTCTGGCTCGCCCCAGTCATGGAACGCCTGGGTGGTCGGCGCGGTGTGGCTGTGGATGCAGGCCAGCATCACGTGGGCGGGCGGGATGCCCGTCCGCTTGTGGACGAGCTGGCGCACCTCCCGGACGAAGGCCGCCGACAGGCTGATCAGGTCGCAGGTCACGATCGCGACACGCGTCTCGCCATCGTCCAGGACGAGGGCCTGGCCCATCAGGTGATCGTGAATGTCGGTCGAGTAACGTTGCAGGCGGGGGCCGTAGCCCGCCAGCTCGACTCCGATGGGTGGGGTGATGCAGACTTCCGCCGCGCCAGCCTTGAACATGCTCTCCTCCTTCAGGCTAAAGCGCGCTCGCAGGCGCACAATCTCACAGCCCCAGATCGGCGGCCGCCTGGCGGAAGAGTCCGATCAGCAGGTCGCAGGCTTCGTCGGTCAGGGCGGGCGGCACGCTGAGCAGGCTGGTGCGGCCGAACAGGTCGTCCGCCTGGGGCAGGGCGCCGCGCGTGTAGGTATAGTCCGCCGCGAAGGTGTTGGCGGGATCGCTCCACGGCCGCCCGGCGGAGTTGACCCCGCGCTTCTGGGTAAGGCTGACGTTGTTGTAGTAGAGGTGCAGGCCCCATTCGGTCATGGGAATGTTGTTCAGGCCGAGCGGGCCGGTCACCACCCCGGCGGCGCGGGTCGCGGCCACCATGCGCTGGCAGGTGTCCGGGTCCGGCCAGATCAGCAGGGCGAACGGCCCGCTGTCCCCGGCCGGGTCGAGCACCCGGCGCGGCTGCATCCCGGCGATGCCCGCCAGCCCGGCGTACAGGCGGTGGTTAAGCCGGCGCATGGCCGCGGTGATGGTGTCCAGCTTGCGTTCCTGGGCGACCAGCATGGCCGCGCTCAGCTCGTTCATCCGGCTGCCCTGACCCCAGAGCTGGCAATCGGGCCGGTCGGTGACCAGGCGGCCTTCCGCATTGCGCGGGTAGCCCAGGTCGTGGAGGGCCACGGCCCGGTCGAACAGGGCCGGGTCGTCGCAGACCACCATGCCGCCCTCGCCGGCCGTCATGTTCTTGTTGAGCTGGAAGCTGAAGATCGCCATGTCGCCGAAGCTGCCCAGCGGCTTGCCGTGAAAGGCCGCCCCATTGGCCTGGGCGGTATCTTCCAGCACGCGCAGCCCGTGGGCGTGGGCGATCTCCACCACCCGGTCGATGTGCCCGGTGGTGCCGCTCATGTTGACCACCATCACGACTTTGGAGTGCGGCGTGATCTTGCGTTCCAGGTCATTCGGGTCCATGAAGAAGGTGTCGTCAATGTCGACCAGGCGCGGGATGGCCCCGGTGCGCACTACGGCGGAGATGCACGATACCCACAGATAACCCGGCAGGAGCACCTCGTCGCCGGGGCCGACATCCATCGCGCTCAGCGCGATCGACAGCGCCGCCGTGCCGCTGTTCACGGCCAGGGCATAGGCGCGCCCCAGGCGCTGGCGGTAGGCGGCTTCGAGCTGCTCGACGGTGTGTTGCAGGTCAGACCCGTAGAAGCGGAAGGGACTGCGGGCCAGCAGGACCCGGGTGACGGCCTCGATTTCCTCTTCGCCGATGTAGTAGCTTCCGGGCCACTCGTAGGGCAGGAGGGGTGGTTTTTCGGACATGGACACGCTTCCTTTGGCGGGTAGGACCGGCTAGCCTTTCAGGCCGGAGAGCACAAAACCTTCGATGAAATAACGCTGGAAGAAGACGAACAGCAGCATGACCGGCAGGGTCGCCAGCGTGGAGACCGCCATTGCCACGGCCCACTGGGGCTGGGCGGAGTGCGGCTGGGTGAACACGGTGATGCCCACCGGCACGGTCATGATCTCTTGGCTCTTAATCACGATCAAGGGCCACAGGAAGTTGTTCCAGCTAAACAGGAAGATGATCACCGCCAGGCTGGCCGAGGCCGAGGACAGCAGCGGGAAGACGATCTGGGCGAAGATGCGCGGCTCGCTGGCCCCATCCATCCGGGCCGCGTCCATCAGTTCGTCCGGGATGGCATAGGCAAACTGGCGCATCATGAACACGCCGAAGGCGTTCATGATCCCCGGAATGATCAGGCCGGCGTAGCTGTCATCCCAGCCCAGCGAATGAATCTCGATGAACAGCGGGACCAGCAGAATCTGGAAGGGCACCATGATCGTGCTCAGCACGAACACGAAAAAGAGCCGCTTGAGGGGGAAATCGAACTTGGCGAAGCCGTAGCCGGCCATTGCCGAGAAGATGACCGTCACCACCACGTCGATGCCCGCCATCAGGAAGCTGTTCATAAAATAGCGGGCCAGCGGCACCGTTTCGAGGGCCCGCTGGTAGTTGAGCAGCCCCTGGAAGTCCTGGGGAGTCCAGTGCACCGGAATAGCCAGGACCTCGGATTCGGCCTTGAAACTGCTGCTGATCATGAAGTAGAGCGGGAAGGCGAAGCTCACGGCCAGGGCCAGGGCGATGGCCAGCCAGATCACCTGTCCGGGGTGGTGGCGCAGATCCGCCAGCCAGAGTCGGAATCGCTTCCCCAGGGTGGGCCGGGTCCGTACCGCTGCCTGTTGAGTCATTTCGGTCATGATCGGCCCCTTTTCATTCGAGCGAGTACTGCTCGCCCCGGCTCAACCCAAGCTGGAGGATCGTCACGATCAGAATCAAGGCAAACAGCACCACCGAAACCGTTGAAGCGTCGCCCATCCGGTAGAACTGGAAGCCGTACTTCCAGATGAGCAGGCCCATTGTGGTGTTGACGTCGATTGGGCCGCCCCGGCCGGGGGAGATGGCATATTGCAGGGTGAACGCCTGGAAGGCGTTGATGGTGGAGATAGCCGCCACGAAAACCGCCGTCGGGCGCAGCAGCGGCAGTTCGATCCGCAGGAAGGACTGCCACCGGTTAGCGCCGTCGACCAGCGCCGCGTCGCGCAGTTCGAGCGGGATGCCGGTCAGACCGGCCAGCCAGATCAGCATGTAGAAGGGAATCGTCGTCCAGTCGTTGATCAGGATCATCGAGATGGGTGACAGGGTGGGGTTGTTGAAGAAGTCGATCTCCCCCAGCCCGGTGAAGGGCCGCAGCAGAGTCGTCATGACGCCGCTGGGATTCATCAGGATGCGCCAGACGATCGCCACGACCACCAGCGAGGGCAGCACCGGCGCGAAAAAGAGCACCTTGAGGATTTCCCGGCCGGCGAAGCGCTGGTAGAACACCTTGGCCGCCAGCAGGGAGAGAATCCAGACCGGCACGGTCGTGCCCAGCACGAAGCCCAGCGTGACGCTGATCGACTTCAGGAACAGACGATCCTTGAGCAGGTCCGCGTAGTTCTGGAGACCGACCCATTCCGGCGGGCGCAGCAGTGTGAAATCGGTCAGGCTGAACAGCAGTCCGCTGACGATGGGGTACAGGAAAAAGATGGCGAAGAAGATGACCGTGGGCAGGACGAAGAACAATCCCCAAATCTGCCGCCGCTGCACGGACGAGCCTCCGCCGAAGAATCGACGCTTTGCGGTTGACAAGATGACCTCTCCTGAGAAAGCAGCTTTCAGCTATCAGCGGTCAGGGGTCAGCGAGGGCAAAAACAGGCCCGGCCGCGTCGCCGACAGGCCTGATTCTTATCCCTGGGTGTGCCGCTGGCGCTCCAGACCGGTCGCGCGATTCGGGCTTGCGCTTCGCTTTGGCAACTGCCGCTTCGACGCTGCCAGCGACCGGGGGGCAGGCCGCCGCCCGCCCCCCGGCGTGTGGACTCTGGCTATCGCGCGGCCGCGCGGGCCAGGATGTCGTTGACTTCCTGCTCCAGTTCGGGCAGCACGACGTCCATGCTCTCGCCGCCGACGATGATCCGGTCACGCCCGCGCATCAGCGCATCGGCGACTTCGAAGAAGCCGGGGATACGCGGATGGTAGAGGCTGACGCCCATTTCCTGAAGGAAGATGGGCATGATCTCGTTTTCGGCGAAAGCCTCGGACTCAACGAAGGACTTCTTGGACTGGAACAGGCCAGCCACGTCGAAGTATTCCTGCGGATGGTCGGTCAGGAAGCCGGCCAGCTTCCAGGCCGCGGCCTGGACTTCCGGCGAGGCGCCGCTGTTCACCATGAAGAAGTAGGCGTAGGTCGCCATGGCGTTATTGCTGACGGCCTCGGCCCAGCGCGGCTGAGGATGGATGCTGTAGTTGATGCCGGCGTCGACCATCTGGGGCACGCCCCAGTTACCGAAGTCGCAGTCGGTCGCCAGGTTGCCGGCCAGGAAAGCCGTCCGGTCGATTTCGTACTGGGGGCCGCCCAGCTTCCAGGTGTTCACCCAGTCGTTCCAGTAGCCCATCACCTGCCGGACTTCGGGGGTGTCGATGCTGGCGGTGAGGTTGACCTCGTCGATCATGTTGCCGCCGAGCTGCTGGACCATCGGGTTGAAGATCAGCAGGGTGAAGATCGAGTTGCCCCAGTGGAAGTCGAACCCGCGCTGCACCAGCGCGCCCGACTCGTCGCGGATGGTGAGCTGCTCGGCCACGTCTTTCAGCTCTTCCCAGGTGGAGGGAAAGTCGGTCGCGGGGTCGAGGCCCGCGGCGGCCCACAGGTCGTCGTTGGCGTAGCAGGCGTAGGTGCTCAGCTCGGTGGGCAGGCCGTACAGCACGTCATCGAAGACGGCGCCGGCCAGCAGGCTATCGCCAAAGGAGTAGGCATCGAAGATGGCCTGGACGTCCGCGTAGCCGGCGGCCACGGGGTCGATCGGGGCCAGGATGCCCTGGTTATAGAAGTCGCCCATGGCGAAGGTGGCCTGGTTGAACAGGTCCGGGCCCCCGCCGCTGGCCAGGGCCGTCGCCAGGGCGGTGTCCCATTCCTGGTCGGGGACGGTGGTGTACTCGACGTCGATGTCTGGATTTTCGGCCTCGAACTGGGCGATCAGTTCCTCATCCAGGGCGACCCGGGGCGGATGGACGTGCATCCACAGTTTGACGGTGACAGGCCCCTGACCATAGGCGGTGGGCACCATCGAGACGATCAGCAGCAGGGTGACAAACGCAAGAACGAACCGACGGAACATAACAGGCGCTCCTTCTCAACAGGTTTATACCACACGTTCGAAAGCGGCATACCCCTTGCGACTGCCAGGCTGGGTGCTTCACCTCCGTTCTAGCCGTTTTCCAGGGTGGGCAGGCTTGCCACAAAGCGCCGGGTGATTTCCTGAGGACGGGTAATGGCCCCGCCGACAACCACTGCATAAGCCCCCAGGCGCAGGGCCTGGGCGACCTGGGAAGGTTCCACGAAACGGCCTTCGGCCACGACCGGCCTGTGGGTGAGGGCGACCATCTCGCGCACCAGCGCGAGGTCCGGCCCCGGTGTGGGCGGCCGGCCGTGAGGCGTATAGCCGGCCAGGGTGGTGCCGAGCAGGTCGGCCCCGGCGGCTTCGGCGGCCAGCGCATCGTCGAGACACGAAATATCTGCCATGACGAGCGCGTCCAGCTCCTCGTGGATGCGCCTCACCAGCGTCTCAAGGTCGCCGCCGCCGGGACGTGGGCGGGGGGTGCCATCCAGGGCGACCATCCGCGCCCCTGCCTGGACGACCTGCCGGGCGGCCTCGAAGGTGGGGGTGATGAAGACCTCGTAACCGGGGTGCTTCTGCTTGAAGATGCCGACGATCGGCAGATCGACTGCCGCCGCGATCGCGGCGATGTCGTCGGGGCCGTCCGCCCGGATCGCGGCCGCGCCGCCCATGGCCGCCGCGCGGGCCATCGCCGCCATGAAGCGCGCGCCGTGCAGCGGCTCTTCCGGCCCGGCCTGACAGGACACGATCAGTTGTCCGCGCAGTTGCTCCAGAAGGGTGATAGTCATGGCCCGCGACTCACCTGATTCAGCCAGCCCAATGCATTTTCCAGGCCGCCCTCGCGGGGCGGTCAATCGCCCTTGGAACGCGCCAGGGCGGGCAGCGTCGTCCGGATGGATTGGACGACTCCATTATCGATGCTCAATCCGGCCTGCTGGAGCGCCATCAGCAAGGCTCCGATCACCGGCGCGAAGGTGGCCTCTCGAATCTCGGACTTCGGCGAGGCCTGGCCGAGGGTCGCTCCGAACGGCTCCAGGATCAGCGGCCCGGCCTGAAAAACGCCGCCGGTTGGGTAAACGGGCATCCCCTGCTCGACCATCTCCAGGCGGGCCAGTACGGCCAGCGCGGCCTGGGCGAGACTTTGCCCGGCCTGGACAAACAAGGCACGAGCGACGGCATCCCCACCGGCCGCAGCCTGGGCCGCGACGCGGGCCAGGGAGGCGATCTGCGGGCGGCCGATCGCCGGGCTGTAGACGGCTTCCCGGACGGCGGGCATATCGGCCAGGCCGAAGTGGGCCGGGACGGCGGCCAGCAGGGATGTGGCCGGTCCCCGCCCATCCTGGGCCTGGGTCGCCGCGCGCAGGGTCTGAATGCCGAGGTCGTAGGCGCTGCCCTCGTCGCCCATGATGTAGCCCCATCCGCCGCTGCGGGCCTGGCGGCCGTCCGCCGTCCGGCCGTAGGCGATAGCCCCGGTCCCGGCGATGACGACCACGCCCGGCTGGGCCAGGCTGGCTCCGGCCAGGGCCGTCACCATATCGTCGTAAGCGGTCAGGTGGTCGCTTTTGAGAAACGCGCCGACCACCTGGGGGACGACTTCGGCTCCGCCGGTCATCCCAAAACAGGCGCTCCGGACTCGATCCGGGGGCAGACCGGCCTGCTCGAATGCCTGGCCGATCGCGTCGCGCAGGGCGCGGTGCATGCGGGCCATCCCGCCCGGCTCGTGGACGTGGTTGGCCGGGCCGCTCAGCCCGCTGCCCAGGATATGCCCCTCCGGCGTGGCAATCAGCGCCAGGGTGCGCGACTGGCCGCCATCCACCGCGAGAACCAGCTCTTCCGGCATGCGCTCAATCCCTTTTCAGGTGCACGTAGTAGTCGTAGCGATCGCCGCAGTACCAGGAATAACCAAACTCGAACGGCGCGCCGTCCTGATCGTAGGCGACGGTCTGGACGAGCAGGGCCGGGCTGTGGGGTGGAACAGCCAGGAGCTGGCTTTCTTCCTCGCCCATCAGCGTGGCGCGGACCCGCTGGGTGGCGGTGGTTGGGATCACGCCGTAGCGCGACTGGAGCAGGGCATACAGCGACGTCTCCGGCTGCCAGTCCGTCTGGAGCAGGTCAGGGAAGCGCGTCTGGGCGCTGTTGGAAGTTTCCAGGCCGATCGGCACGTTCTCGACGAAGCGCAGCCGCCGGAGCAGGTTGACCGGCGCGTCGCGTGGGATGCGCAGATTCTGGGCGGTTTCCTTGTCGGCGGGGACGATTCTGGCAGCGACGATCTGCGAATGGCCCGCCAGGCCGCGCTTGCGCAGGATGTCGGTGAAGCCGTACAGGACGCCGGTGACGCGGGTGATGCGCGGGCCGGCGAGGAAGGTGCCCCGCCCGTGGATGATCTCAACCACCCCCCGTGCCTGGAGGAGCCGGAGCGCCTCGCGGACGGTGCTGCGGCTGACTTCCATCCGTTCGGCGAGCTGGTCGACCGTCGGCAACTGCTGGCCCGGCTCGTAACGCTCGGTCCGAATCGATTCGAGCAGTTCGGCCACGATCTGGTCCGTCAGGCTGTTCCGGCGTCTGGAGGTAGCCATGGGAGGTCGGCCCTATTCGTATGATGTCATCAGGTGATCTGATCTATACTATAAGGAGTATTCGCCGAACTTGTCAAGCAAAGGGGCGCGCCATGCTTTCCGTGGGGGCCACACGGATTCCTCTCCCCATGCCGCTGGGGCAGCCGCTGGCCGGGTACATCAACCGGGCCGGCGGCGCCGCCGGAATCCATGATGATTTGTTCGTCCGCGCCTTGGTGGCGACCGATGGCGTGGAGTCGATCTGTGTGCTTGGCGTGGAGACGCTGTGCGTCGACGCGGCGCTGGTGGCCGAGGTGCGCCGCCGGATCGGCGCGGCCAGCGCGATCCGCCCGGAGGCGGTCCTGATCGCCGCCACCCATACCCACGCCGCGCCGGGGGGCGTGAGCCGCTTTGCCCTCGATCCCTCGGCGGAAGCGTATCTGGGCGCGCTCGACCCGGCCCTGCGGGGCCAGGTGCAGGCCGCGCTGATCCAGGCCGCCGCCCAGGCCATGATCAACCTGACCCCTGCCCGGCTCGTCACCGGGACGGCGCGTGTCGAGGACGTGGCCCGCAGCCGGATCAGGGCCGATGGGCCGTCCGATCCCCACGTCCCGTTCGTGATGGCGCTCGATCGGGATGGCCGGGTGCTGGCCGCCCTGTTCAGCCTGGCCTGCCATTCGACGGTGCTGGGGCCGGACAACCTGCTGTATTCCGGCGACCTGATCGGGGCCATCTGCCGGGGCCTGGAAGCGCATTGGGGCGGGGAAAGCGTCGTGGTGGGGCTGGCGGGCGCGGCCGGGGACATCAGCACGCGCTTCACCCGGCGCGCGGCGACCTTCGCCGAGGTTGACCGGTTGGCCTCCCTCGCGGCGGCGGCGATCGCCGGCCAGACGGTCGTACCGGCCGAGGGCTGTCCCATCGGCGCGGCGCGGGAATATGTCCCACTGGGGCTGGCTCCGGCGGAGAGCCAGGCCAGTCTGCAAAGCCACCTGGCCGAGGCCCGGCGGCGGCTGGATGCCCTCGGTGGCGACGCGCCCGAACCGGCGCGGCGGCTGGTTCAGGCCGAGATCGAAGGCCTCCAGGTTGCGCTGAACGCGGGCGGGCCGCGTCCGGCCCAGGTTCAGGCGGAAGTCCAGTGCCTCCGGCTGGGGGACGTGCTGCTGGCGGGCTATCCGGGCGAGATGTTCGTCGAATATGGCCTGGCGACGCGCAAGGCCCTGGCGAATAAGCACGTCCTGATCGCCGGTTACGCCAATGACTACATTGGCTACGTGCCCACGCCGGAAACCAGCGGCGGGTACGAGGCGACGGTGGCCCTGGTCGCGCCCGGCAGCGGGGCGAAGCTGGTCGAAGCCCTGTGCCGCCTGGCGGCAAACGGGCAGGGCTGACCGGGCGAGCGCATGGCCTCACCCGGCCGGATAGCAGCCATGTGCCCGCCGCCTCGTCCTAATCGGGGTACAGCGGGCCGTCGTACTCGTGATCGGTCGGGTGGATGGCGCGCATGGGGCGCTCGCGAGTTATCTCCTCGTGGACGTGGGCGACCAGGCCGGGCAGACGGGCCATCATGAAGAATGTGTTGGCCAGTTCAGAGGGCATATTCAGGTCGACCAGCACGGCGGCAATGGCCCCGTCCACGTTGGCGGGCAGCGGACGGCCGGTCTGGGCCGCCAGCGCTTCCTCCAACGCGCCCAGCATGGCGAGGCCGTCCCCCGCCAGGCCGAGCGAGGCCGCGAGCTGGCGCAGGCGCGCCGTGCGCGGATCGGCGGTATGGATGCGATGCCCGAAGCCGGGAAGGCGCTTGCCCGCGCCGCGATAAGCCTCGATCACCCCGGCGGCGGCCTGCGGGAAGGCGTCTGGCTGGTGCCGGGCGGAGTCCAGCGCTTCCCGGATCACGCCCATGCAGGCTTCGATCGCGCCGCCGTGGTGCTGGTTGATGCTGAGCAGCCCGGCGGCCAGGGCGGCGTTGAAGGGCGCGCCCGTACTGGCGGCGGTGCGGGCCGCCAGGGCCGAAGGCGGCGTCGCGCCGTGATCGATCGAAGAAACGAGGATCGCGTCCAGCAGGCGGCCGACCTCCGGGCCGGGCAGCTCACCCGTCAGGGCCAGGAAGATCGCCTGGCTGAAGCCGATCCGGCCCATCAGCCGGTCGATCCGGTGGCCGCGCAGGCGGATCTCGTTGGGCCTGATCTGGGTGATGGCCGTCTTCCAGTGCAATTCGGTGATTGGTTTGGTTGCCTCTGGTTTGGCGGTGGTACGAGCGTCCAGCTCGGCCAACACCGCCTGGGTGACGGCCGGGATGTCCGCGAAGCGCTCCACCAGGTGCGCGCCGGCCTCGCGCAGGCGGGCGACCTTGGCCTCGTGGGTGCCGCGTCCACCTTCGATGATCGCGCCCGCATGGCTGAAACGCATCCCACTGCGGGCAGCCTTGCCGCCGATGAAGGCGATCAGGGGCTTGGTGAACTCGCCCGCCTCGATCAGGGCCGCCGCGTCTTCCTCCTGCGCGGTGCCGATCTCCCCGAACATGAACACGGCCCGCGTCTGCGGGTCGGCCTCGAACAGGCGCAGCACGTCCGCATGGGTGAGGCCGACCACGCCATCCCCGCCCACGTGGACGATCGTCGACGCGCCGATCCCGGCCTGGGCCAGATAGTAGGCTGTGCTGGTCGTCATCCCGCCGCTGCGGCTGGTGATGCCCACCGGGCCGGGGATGGCCCACTGGCTGGCGCTGGCCGCGCGGCCGCCCATCATGCCCAGCACGCCCTGGCCGGGGCTGAGCACACCCAGGGTGTTCGGCCCGACGAATTGCGCGCCGTTGGCCTGGGCCGCCGCCGCGATCTCCAGCACGTCGTAGAGCGGCACCCGGTCGGGGACGAGGACCAGCAGCTTGATTCCAGACGCGATTGCTTCCAGCGCGGCCGCTTTGACCAGCGGCGCGGGCATGAACAGCACGCTGGCGTCGATCGGGCCGGTTGTCTCGTTGGCTTCGTTGACTGTATCGAACACCGGGACGCCCCGCACGGTCTGGCCGCCCTTGCCCGGCGTGACTCCGGCGACGACCCGCGTGCCGTAGTCGAGCATGAGCTGGGTGCGGGTCGCGCCTTCACGCCCGGTGATGCCCTGGACCAGTACGCGTTTGGCAGCATCAATCAGGATCGGCATGGGAGACCTCCTGCCCGGTCAGGCCGGGGATGGGGAGGTCGATACGCCCTCCCTGGTTGCCCAAAAACGCGCATTCCACCTCGCA
>JARKOQ010000103.1 GCA_029976005.1 Aggregatilineales bacterium
CGCACCCCATCCTCGCCCAACGTGACCCGGATGCCGCCGGAAGTCTCCTCGGTCGTGGGATACCAGACGGTGTACGCATCCCCGTTCTCGGTCTTTGCCAGGATGAGCAGGCGCGGGCCGGCATCCTCGGAACCGGTGGGAGTCCACTGCGGCAAGCCGACGCTCACCAGCAGGCCCAGTTCCGGAAACAGGCCGATCTGGACGGCGCGCGGCGGTTCCAGCGAATCGTCGGTCGCAAACTCGCCCCTGGGGCCGGCATTGGTCGACAGGATCGGGTACACGCGCCAGTCGTCCAGCCCAGGGACGCAGCCGTTCGCCCCGCCCAACAGCACGAGCACACTCAGAACCATGAGCCACCGTCGCATCGGGGAACCCTCCGGTTGGCGAACCAGACGCTGATGCCTATCTTCCCACGATCCGCCCAGTACCCACAACCAGGAACCCATCGCCACAAACCACCGACCAATAACCAACCACCGCCTTTCTTGACTCCACGCCCGGCCCGGCTTACAGTTGGGAGCCATGCCGGTTTATTCCCCCCGCTGAAGGAGCGCCCGCATGTCATTCAACCGCCTGGAAGCCTTCATCTTCGAAAAAATGGCCGAGACTCAACTGGCCGGAGTCGGCGCCGCGATCGTGCGCGGCGGCGAGGTGGTCTGGTCGCGCGGGTTCGGCCTGCGCGACGTGGCCCACGGCCTGCCCGCCACGCCCAATACCCTGTACGGCATCGCCTCGCTGACCAAGTCCTTCACCTCCGCGGCCATCCTCCAGCTCGCCGAACAGGGCAAGCTCAGCCTGGACGACCCGGTGGAGAAGTTCATTCCGGAGTTCAGCCTGCGCCCCGGCGGGGAGTCCGTCCGGCTGTGGCACTTCCTGTCGCACACGTCGGGCATCCCGGCCCTGGCCTACATGGAAGCCCTGCTCGACCACATCACCGGCAACCGGACCGCCTGGCTCCCGATCTCCGGCGCATCCGACCTGCTGACCTTCTTCAGCGGGGCCGAGGACTGGACGGTCGGCAAGCCCGGCACGGCCTACCATTACCTGAACGAGGGCTTCGCCCTGTGCGGGCTGGTCATCGAGCGCGTCTCCGGCCAGAGCTACCCCGACTACATCCGCGACCACATCCTGCGCCCGCTGGGCATGACCCGCAGCGCCTTCGACCGGGCCGCGATCGAGGCCGACCCCGACGCCGCCGTGCCCTACCTGCACACCAGCGACGGCGAGCGCCTGCCCTCGACCTACGCCTACGGCCTGATCCCGGCCGACGGCGGCCTGATTAGCTGCGCGGCGGAGCTGATCCGCTACGTGGCGATGCACCTGGGGGACGGCACGCTGGACGGAGTCCAGATTTTGAAGCCGGAATCGCTGGCGGAGATGTACCGGCCGCGCGCCCAGACGATGTGGCGCAACACCGACTACGGCCAGCCGGTCTACGGGCTGGGGATGGGCAGCGTCCCGAACTTCCTGGGACGGCGGTTGATCCAGCACGGCGGCAACGTCGGCACGGCCACCTCGCACCTGGCCTTCGTGCCCGGCGAGGGCGTCGGGATCGTGGTGATGACCAACGGCAGCGGCTACGCCATGCAGAACCTGGCCCACTATGGCCTGGCCGAGGCCCTGGGCGAAGACCCGGAGGCGCTGCCCTTCGTCAAACGCGAGCGTCAGATGAAGGCCCTGGAGGGCGTCTACGAGACATTCCGGGGCACGATGCGCGTGGAAGTCCGCTTCGACGGCGGCATGGTCAGCCTGACCGAGACCACCAGGTACAACGTGAACACGGCGCGGGCCGTGCTGGACTCCGTAGACGACCAGGGGGGTACCTTCCTGCTCCATGACGGCCCGGCCACCCTGCCGATCACCTTCCGCCGCGACGGCGAGCGCGTGGAGATGGTCTACGAGCGCTATTTGCTGCGCAAGGTCGGCAAGCTGCCGTAGCAGGAACGGTATGGGGATTGCAGGGACGTCCGGCGGACGTCCCTTTTTGTAGCGCCGGGATTGCGATTCCGACGCTGCCGTGTCCGCTCGACAGCCACACCGGAATCGGTCCGTTGGCCATTGCCCCGTAGCGTCGCAATTGCAATTGCGACGCTACCGTGTCCTATCGACTCTTACGCCGGAATCGCCCTCCATCGACCGTTCGACACGCGGCGTCGGACCGCAGTCTGACGCGGAGAATCAAACCGCCCATTCACCCCTTTGACGATTCCGACCCTATCGGCTGGATCGAAATCATCCCTGTTATACGCATACTCCATGTTGCCGCCACAACCACCAACGCCACTGTAGATAATCATAAGTTCACGTGACAATTCTCAATTTTCGAATGTGGATTATTGAGTTAATTTATATTGTACTGAATAATGGGCCGAATTCTTAAGCAACAAAGAGGAGAATATGAGCGTGGAGTTAACTGAAACCACCTATTTTTCAGATCAGGATGTGACGATTACCAACAAGCGTGTCATTTTCGTGGGCAAGCTTTATTCACTCTCGCATATCACATCTGTAGAGCACATAGAACTCAAACCAAACAACTTTAGTTCAGGGGCAGCAGTCAGAGGTGGAGTGTTATTAATAGTCCTTAGTCTATTATTCTTTTTCATGGAAAGCGATAGACTTGCCATCGTAGGTGTCATCATAGCTATGCTTGGCGTGTGTTTCATAGTCATAGGGCGCAGGATTTATCAACCACTGTCCAATCATATTGTCAGAATCGGTCTTTCTTCAGGTCATGTTGATGCATTTTCCGACAGAGACGGGGACTACATCAGCAAGATAATCAATGCCTTGAATCAGGCAATTGCCGAGCACTGAATGAATTCCTAACTTCCAAGGACCAAATCAGGTAGTCTCTACCGATCACTCTCTCCACAGCGTCGGTACGGCCATTGCACTTCCTGCTCTGATCGAATACCGGACCAACCAACGATCCCGCCAGAATCGACCCATCGACTGTCAATCTCGCGGCCTCGGTGCGGGCACCGACGCTACTCCTGTCCGCCTTGCCGCCTATTCCTGCCAGATCGCTATAATGGGGCTGTGCCTTCGACCCAATCGCCAGGACGGCTCCGATGACCGATTCGATTCGCCTCCTACACTTCGCCGACCTGCACCTCGGCATGGACAGCTACGGCGCGGCCGACCCGGATACCGGGCTGAGCGCGCGCGCCACCGACTTCCTGGCCCGGTTGGAGGACGTCCGCGCCCACGCAGCCCGCTTCGAGGCCGACCTGGTGATCGTCGCCGGGGACGCCTTCAAGACGCGCGCGCCCAACCCCACCTACCAGCGCGCGTTCGCCCGCGCCGTGCGCGAGCTGGCCGGGCGGTGGCCGGTTGTGCTGCTCGTCGGCAGCCACGACCTGCCCCCCGGCCCCGGCAAGGCCGCCAGCATAGAGCTGTTCCATACCATGGACGTGCCCAATACCCTGGTCGGGTTTAACTACGCCCTGCACCGCGTGGAGACCCGGCGCGGCCCGGTCCTGGTCGGCACGGCCCCCTACCCGCTGCCGGGCCGCCTCCTGCCGGAGCGCCGGGCGCGCGGCGCGAG
>JARKOQ010000108.1 GCA_029976005.1 Aggregatilineales bacterium
CTGAACTCCGCTTTGGCTTGATTGGCTGCGGGCGGGTCGCGCCGCGCCATGCCCAGTCGATCACCGAGCTGCCCGGCGCGCGCCTGGTGGCCGTGGCCGACAAGGTCGACTCGCGCGCCGCGCATTTCTCCAGGGAATACAAGGCGGAGCCGTACACCGATTACCACGACCTGCTGGCCCGCGACGACATCGACGTGGTTTGCATCTGTACCCCCTCCGGCCTGCACGTGCCGATCGGGCTGGACGCGATCGCGGCGGGCAAGCACCTGATCGTCGAGAAGCCGATCGGGCTGGCAACCGCCGACGCCGACCGCCTGATCGCGGCGGCGGACGCGGCCCGGCGCAAGCTGTGCGTGGTGCTCCAGAACCGTTACAACCCGCCGATGCAGGAGCTGTACGCCGCCCTGCGCGCCGGGCGGCTGGGCCGGATTTACCTGGGCAACGCGACCGTGCGCTGGTTCCGGCCGCAGGACTACTACGAGGACGAGTGGCACGGCACCTGGGCCATGGACGGCGGGGCGCTGATGAACCAGTCGATCCACCACATTGACGCCCTGCAATGGCTGATGGACGAGCCGGTGGAGAGCGTTTTCGCCTACACCGCCACCCTGGCCCACCGCATGGAGGCCGAGGACGTGGGCGTGGCCGTGCTGCGCTTCGCCAGCGGCGCGCTGGCCAGCATCGAAGGCTCCACCCTGACCTACCCGCAAAACCTGGAAGGCTCGGTGGCCTTTTTCGGGGAGCGCGGATCGGTCAAGGTCGGCGGCACGGCCCTCAACCGGCGCACGATCTGGAAGATCGAGGGCGACCTGGAGCGCGAGCGTGAAATCCTGACCCAGGAGCAGCTCGATCCGACCTCGGTCTACGGCTACAGCCACGCCAAGGTGATCGCGGACATGATCGAGGCCGTGAACGAGGATCGCCCGCCGCGCACCGATGGGCGCGAGGCGCGCAAATCCCTGGCCCTGATCGAGGCGATCTACGAATCGTCGCGCACCGGCCAGCCGGTGCAGCCAAAGCGGCGGCAAACCTCATTGTTTGCGCCAAAGGCCTGAGTCACGCCATGAAAAACAGCCTCGCGGCGCAACAACCGCGAGGCTGTTTTGTTTGTGACCCGGCATCCCGGAGAAGGTTGGGATGGGCGCTACCCGGTGACCGGGACGCTGTTCACGGCTTTGCCGCCCAGCACGGTCACGAAGTTGGCCGAGACCCAACCCTCCACCCCGTCCGAGGTGCGAATCTGGAGCCAGGTGGAGTCGGCGGTGCGGCCGATCACGGTCGCCACCGCGCCGCGCGCGAAGGCGGCCACCCGGTTGTACTGCGTGCCCGGCCCGCGCCGGATGCGCAGGCTGGCGTTGGACTGGACCTGAACCGCCGCGCTGGCGCCGCTGCTGTTCTTGACCGTCACCCCGCTGAGGTTGCCGCTGAGGGTCACGTAGCGGGCGTTGACCCAGCCGGTGAAGCCGTTGCCGCTGATCTCGATCCAGGAGTTATCCGCCAGACGGCCGGTGACCGCGTAAGTCGTGCCCTGCGGGACGCTGGTGACCACGCTGTTGCTGGCCGACGGGCCGGAACGCACGTTGAGCAGGCCGGTGGCGATCGTGGCGGTCACGCCGCCGCTGCTGCCGGGGGGCAGCGCGCCGCTGCGCGTCCAGTAGACGCTGATCCGGGCCTGATCGCCAAGCTCGAAGTATTCCACCCGCACGGTATGCGTGCCAGGGGTGATCTCGGCGGTGGCGCGGATTTCCCGGTAGGAGCCGGGCGCCCAGCCATCCAGCACCAGGACGTTGTCGACGTAGATGCGCACGCCGTCGTCCGCCGCCGCCACGAAGGTATACGTGCCGCCCTCGAAGGTCGGGAAGCCCCACCAGCGCACGCTGAAGTTATCCGCGTTGATGCCCGCCAGCGGGCTGCCGCCGCCCCAGTTGTATTCGATGTTGCTTTCCAGGCGGCCGCCGGCCTGGGGGGGCTGGAGGTTGGTGTTGTTGTAATACTCCGCAGCCCAGCCGCCCGGCGCGGTCTGCGCGCTGGACAGCCGCCAGCTAAAGTTGATCGAGGCCTGGTCGGCGGCTTCGTAGTACTCGACCCGAATCCAGTGCTGCCCGGCGCTCAGGTTGGCGCTGGCGGTGAAGGTGGTCGCCACCTGGTCGCGCCAGCCGTCGATCAGCAGGGCGTCGTCGACGAAGACGCGCACGCCGTCGTCGGCGGTGACCGTGAAGGTATACGCGCCGCCCGCGAAGTACTGCGGGCCGGTCCAGCGCACGCTGAAGTTATCGGCCGGGATGATCCCTGGGGCCGGGCTGTCCCCGCCCCAGACGAACGAGATCGCGTTATCCAGCCGGACGAGATAGGCGGTGCCGGAGAGATACCGGTTGGTGAAGTACTCGCCGGTCCAACTGCTGCCGGTGTCGGCCTGAACCGGGCTGACCGCCGGCCCGCCCAGGGTCATGGGCAGGGCCACGGCAAGCGCGAGCAGGGCCAGAAAAATGCGACGCATGGCTTTTGTCTCCTTCCAAATCCAGTGCCTACCAACAAATCTGGGGACGGGCTGTGGGCCGTGGGCCAGACGCCGCCGGCTCCAGGCCGACAGCCTGCTTCCATTCCTGTGTTGGGCGATCCAATCGTGTTGATTCTATTATGGCACAAAGCGCGATCCCGGTGCGCGACGCTCCGCTGACGATTGATCGCCCGACCTGACGCCCGCCTGACGCCTGCCCCACAAACGACCAGTCTGGACTCGGATACGGTCCAGACTGGGGAAAACTGGCAACAGCCACCTGCCAAAGCGAGCAGGGCGGGCAGCGCCAGCGGCGTTTTTCCCGCCCCGGCGCACGCGCCGGCTGCGCGGCTACTCGCCCTTGCTCTGGCGATTCAGCAGGCCGCGCAGCGGTTCGATCAGGTCGATGGGCAGCGGGAAGATGATGGTCGAGTTCTTCTCGACCGCGATCTCGGTCAGCGTTTGCAGGTAGCGAAGCTGGATAGCCGATGGCTGAGTGGCGATCAGTTCAGCGGCGTCGCGGAGCTGGACGGCGGCCTCAAACTCACCGGAAGCGTGGATGATCTTGGCGCGCTTCTCGCGCTCGGCTTCCGCCTGGCGGGCCATGGCGCGCTTCATGATCTCCGGCAACTCCACGTCCTTGACCTCGACGATGCTGACCTTGACGCCCCACGGCTCGGTCTGCTCGTCGATGATGTGCTGCAGGTCGTGGTTGATCTCGTCGCGCTTGGCCAGCAGCTCGTCCAGCTCGCGCTGGCCGACCACGCTGCGCAGGCTGGTCTGGGCGATCTGGGCCGTGGCCTGGGTGTAGTTGCGGATGTTGACGACCGCCCGCACCGGGTCGATCACGCGGAAGTAGACGACCGCCGTCACGCGCACGGTCACGTTGTCCTTGGAGATGCAGTCCTGCGGCGGGATGTCCATCACGACCACGCGCAGGTCGACTTTGACCATACGATCGATGAACGGGATGATCAGGAACAGACCCGGCCCGCGCGGCCCGCCCGACACGCGCCCCAGCCGGAAGATCACGGCCCGCTCGAACTCGGACACGATCTTGATCGCCGAGGCGAGCAGTCCCAGGAAAATCAGGATGAGAAAGGCCAGCACCGTGAGTGCGCCAAACTGGTCCATAGATGTTCGCTCCTGTCAGGGTTTACGCTGATTTCAGTCTCATTATAATCCGAACGGCGCGCGCTGTGCTCCCCTATCCTTAGGGGGCGGGCCGCCCGGTGAAGCGCTTTGAGCCGTTTCACTTCCACGTGGGTTGAACGGATTTCACGGATGGACACGGTTTCTCATTTTTGAAAACCGCGTCCATCCTTTGAATCCGTGTCATCCGGGTCGAGTTGAAAGGCAATCGAACGGCCGCCTATCCCCGCCACGTGGCGCGCAGGACGCGCAGCCAGTTCTGGTAGGCCACCTGGCGCAGCTCGTCCTCGTCAAAGCCCGCCGCGCGCAGCGCGTCCAGCAGGCGCGGCAGCCCGCTGGCGTCCCCCAGGTCCTGCGGCACGCGCGCCCCGTTGAAGTCCGAACCGAGCGCCACGTGGTCCACCCCGACCCGGTCGGCGATGTAGCGCGCGTGGTCGGCGATCAGGCTCAACGGCGTTTCCAGGTCGTAGCGGCTGTCCGGGCGCAGGTCGGCCACGAAGAAGCTGATCCCGATCACCCCGCCCGATTCGGCGATGGTCTCGATCTGGCGATCGGTCAGGTTGCGGGCGGAGCGGCACAGCGCGTTGGCCGCGGTGTGGGTGGCGACCAGCGGCGCGTCGCTCAGGGCGGCCACGTCCCAGAAGCCCTTTTCGTTGAGGTGGGCCAGGTCGACCAGGATTCCCAGCCGGTTGCAGGCTTTGACCAGGGCCTTGCCCGCCTCGGTCAGGCCGGGGCCGATGTCCGGCGAGGTCGGGAACTTGAACGGGACGCCGTGCCCGAAGATGTTGGGGCGGCTCCACACCGGCCCCACCGAGCGCAGCCCGGCCTGATACAGCACGTCCAGCGCGTCCAGGCCGGGGTCGATGGCTTCCGCGCCTTCCAGGTGCAGCACGGCGGCGAAGACCCCCGCCGCCAGGCAGGCTTCGATCTCGGCCGCCGAACGCGCGACCTTGACCTGTCCCTCGGACAGGCGCTCCAGCCGGAGCAGGATCGCGATCTGGGCCAGGGTGGTGCTGATGGCGCGCTCGTAGCCGATGGCCGGGGGCAGGGCGACCTCGTAGCCGTCCCCGGTCTCGCGGCGGCGGTCGCCGTAATTGCCGTCCTCCGGCGGGTTGTCCACGAACACGGCAAACAGGCCGCCGGCCAGCCCGCCCTCGCGGGCGCGGGGCAGGTCGAGGTGGCCTTTCTGGCCGCGCTGGAAGAACAGCGGCCCGCGCTCCGGGTCGTTTTCGTAGAGCACCATCAGGGTGTCGTTGTGGCCGTCGAAGATGGGGGGATAGGGGGTGGTCATGAGTCCGTCCTGGAAAAGCGGTGGGTGGTGAGTGGTCATTGGTTTTTGGTAAAAACGCGAGGCGGTTCGTGCGATTCGCGTCGCTGCGAGACAGCGCGGCCTCGGCTTTTCGCCTTGCGCTTCGACGCCTGCCGCTTCGACGCTTTTTCCTGTCTCTGGCCTCGGCGCTGCAAAGCAGCACGGCTTCTGGCCGCCAAACCAAAGCGGGGCGAACGCAACCGCCCGCCCCGCCGTAGTCACGCGGAATAGGGGCCTATCGAATCTGAGTCCAGGTGCCGCCGATCTGACCCGCCAGCCGGAAGATGCGGGCGGCGGGGGCGTCGAAGAACAGCACGCCGCCGCCGGCCTGCACCTGGTAGGTGCGGGCGCTGGTATCCGGGCTGGCCGACAGGGCATAGCCCAGCAGGTTCTTGACCGGCTGACCGTTGTAGAGCGCGCTCTCCCAGATGTTGGCCAGGGTCGCGTGGCCGGGCAGGTAGCGCCCGCCGGGCGGCGATCCGGTCGCCACGGCGCTGCCGACCGCGTCATAGCGCTGCCACTGGTTGCCGGAGTAAATCAGCACGTAGACCGTGTTGCCGGGGTAGCCTTCGCTGGGGGTGGGGGTGTAGATCATGACCCCGCCCTCGAATTCCTGGTACAGGCCCTGGCCGATGGCCCCCAGGTTGGCCGGGCAGACCCCGCCCGCGAACTGGTTCCCAAAGAACCAGTCGATCGCGCAGGTGACGGTGATGGCGATGCTCTGCGAGACCGGCATGCCGTTGCGGATGATGGTCAGGCGGTAGGTGATCGCCAGCCCCTGGTTGGCCGGAATCTGGACGGCCTGCTCGCCGCTGACGGCCACCGCCCACGACTGGGTGATCTGGCTCTGGGCGTTGATCTGCTCGATCAGGGCGCTGTCGCCGGAACCCTGCCAGCGCAGCACGGTCACGCTCCCGCCCGGCATCTGGTAGTTGTCGGAGGTGAAGGACGTGATCACCGGGCCGGTGGGCGTCAGGGTCAGGGTGGGCGTCATGGTCGGCGTGAAGGTCGCCGTGAACGCCGGGGTGTAGGTCATGCTGGGCGTGAAGGTCAGGGTGGCGGTCGACGACGGCGTGGAGGTCGGCGTCGCGCTGGGGGTGCGGGTGAAGGTCGGCGTCGGCGTAAAGGTTGGCGTGGCCGACGGAGTCAGGGTGAACGTCGGCGTGAAAGTGGGGGTGATCGACGGCAGTTGCGCGACGGTGGGGATCACGACCGGCTGGTTGTTGCAGCCGATCAGGGCCAGCGCCAGCACGATCAGCAATACCGGGAATCGAACGCGGTTCACGGGGCCTCCTCCTCGACAGATCACGGGCCGGCCTGTACAGCCGCGCGGCCGCCCGCTTGCTTCCAAATGAGTCCTGTACATGGAGAGTATAGTCCCCCGCCGGACTTGAGGCAAAGGCCGGTCGGGGCGGGCAATCGCGGAAAAGCAATGGGAACCGCCAAAACGCCAGGGACGCCAAGCAAAAACGCGCCTCCGGCAGCGTCTCAGCGTCAGGCGGAACCCAGGTGCGGCGCTTGGCCTGCCGGGGGAAGAATCGCCCGCTACAGCCCCGGATTGAGGATCAGGTAGGCGCTGAACAGGGCGACCGAGACGACCGTGTACAGGGTCAGGACGTTGTTGACGTAGCGTTTTTCGTCCTCGCCGCCGTCGGGCATGTAGAGCGGGATGATGAACGGCGGCGGCAGGATCAGCAGCGTGAACAGGGCCGCCTCGAAGGGCCGGCCCAGGCCGAGCAGCCCGCGCACCACCCCCAGGATCAGCACCGCGCCAATCGGGGCCAGCACCGCCAGCCGCACGCCGATCACGGGCAGCGCGGCGCGGATGCCCGCCCGGTCGAGCTGGATGCCGTAGCCGACGATGATCAGGATCAGCGGCACGGTCAGGGCGCTCAGGAAGCCCAGGGTGTCCATCAGCGCGCCGGTCACCGGGCCGGTGTAGAGGAAGTCCGATGCGCCGAGCACGTTCCCGGCCAGCCCGGCCAGGATCGCCAGGATCACCGGGGAGCGAAAGAATGCCCCGGCCAGTTGGCCCGGCCCGCGCAGGCCGTCGCGCCGCATCAGGAGCAGGGCCAGGAAGACGAACCAGATGAAAATCTCGTGGCCCAGGTCGATGATGGCGATCGCCCCGACGTTCTCCAGCCCGTAGGCCGTGCCGAACAGGCTGACCCCCAGCATCCCGTATTCGAAGCCGGTCATCAGGAAGGGGAAATAGGGATGCTCCCCGGCCAGGCGGGGCTTCAGCCAGACCCCCAGCCCGTACAGCGCCACGCACAATCCAAAGACCAGGACAAACGTGACCAGGTAGGCCGGCTGTAACTCCACCTTGAGGAAGGAGGTGAACAGCACCGCCGGCAGGGCCAGGTAGACCGCGATCTTCTTGAGGTCGTCGACCGTCCGCTCCGTCAAAAACTGGCTGCGCCGGATCCAGGCCCCCAGCCCGATCAGGAACAGGATGGGCAGCACGCGGTTGATGATCTGGGTCGTCGTGTCCATGCATTCCCCCTCGTTACGCCGGAGCGCCCGCCAGCGCGGCGGTCACGCGCAGCCCGGCCAGGCTCCACTCCAGAAAGCGGCGATCCTCAGGATCGGCGCTGCCCACCACGTCGTTGATCATCGTCAGCGAGCGCGCGGCGATCCAGGTCGCCACCTCGCCGGGATACCGTTCCGGCCAGGACAGGACGGTTTCGTAGCCGCGCCGGAAGGCCGCGCGCAGCCCCGCGTAGTCGTCCCCGGTCCGGTAGTAATAGTAGAGCGTGATCCCGATGTCTTGCACGGCGTAGCCCAGCAGCATGTCGTCGAAGTCGATGGCGTAGGCGGTATCCCGCGCCAGCCGGACGTTCCACTGGTGCAGGTCGCCGTGCAGCAGGTGGCGCGGCGTATCGGAGGCGATCAGTTCGGCCAGGGCCGCTTCGACGTGCGCAAGCAGCCACCCGGCCCGCGCCCGGTCGGATTCCGGCAGCACGGCCAGCGCCTCCGGGTCGGCCACGACGAACGGCTCCGGGTAGGGGTATACCCGGTCGAAGCGCTTGACCGCGAAGCCCTCCGGCAGGCGGTAATCCCGCGCCACGGCGTGCATCCGGGCCAGCAGCGCGCCCTGCCGCGCGACGTTGTCCGGGGTGATCCGGCTGCCCATCGTGGTGCCCGGCACCCAGGTGGTCAGCATGCACTGGCGAGGCTCCGGGACGCCGGGGGCGCCGGCGTGGGTCACCAGCTTGCCGTCGCGGTTGGGTAGCGGGCGCGGCGCCGTGACCCCGGCCCGGCTCAGCTCGGCCAGCCAGAGCGCCTGGGAGTCGACCTCGGCGTCGGTGCGCTCACCGGGACGCATGACGCGCGCCACCAGTTTTTCGCCGCGCGCCGTGTCGACGCGGAAGATGGCGTTGTAGGCGTTGGTGATCAGGCGCAGGCGCGCCACGTCCAGGGCGTAAGACTCCAGCGCCTGGCGGGCCACGGCGCGCAGACGGCGCGCCCGTCCGGCGTTGCTCAGCTCAAAGAATGGTTTCACGGTTCCCCCCAGCCATTGGATCAAGCAGAAAAACATCCCACCGCGGAGCACACGGAGGGGCAAACACCATCCCCATCTCGAAGACATTGCCTGCAAGCAGGCTTTCTTCCAGCGCCGGACCGGGGTCGAGTATAACACCGGCCGGCTGCGCCGCTATCAGGCCCAGACGCAAACGGGTGTATTCCGAATTGGGGCAAGGTCAGGTCAAGGTCAACGGAAAAACAGGAATAGGGCACGGATTTACACGGAAAAGGCACGGAAAAACACGGATTCAAAGCAAAA
>JARKOQ010000105.1 GCA_029976005.1 Aggregatilineales bacterium
GCCCTCCAGGCCGCGGATCTCGGCGATCTTGCACTCGGCGCGGCCGTTCTCGGCGCACCAGTTGGCGGCGTATTCACCGGCCGCCTGGCCGATGGCGACGTTGTCCGCCCCGATGAACATCGAGTAATTCGGATCGACCAGGTTGCGGTCGAGCACGATCACCGGCACGCAGTCATTCCAGGCCTCGCGCACGATGTCGTTCAGCGGCGCGGCTTCGTTGGGGGAGATGATCAGCAGGTCAATGCCCTGGGTGAGCAGGTTCTCGACGTCGCTGACCTGGTCGGCGTTGTCCTGGGCGGCATCCTGGAAGATGACCTCCAGGTTGGGATAGTCCTCGGCCGCGGCGGCGATCTGGCTGTCCATCGCCTCACGCCAGGGTTCGGCGCGGTTGGCCTGCGACATGCCGATCACATAGTGATCCTTGAACTCCGGCACGGGGCAGTTGGAAGGCAGGGCCGATCCATTGTCGGGATATTCCCAACCTTCGAGGATGGTGCCGTCAACCATGTCGGCGGTGTACATCGTCCAGCCCTCGGCGGCGGTCGGCGCGGCGGTCGCGGGGGCGGCCTCGGCGTTCGGGCAGGCGAAGGTGTTGCAGACTGCCTGCGCGTTGCTCGGATCGACCGTGTCGAAGGGCAGCACGACCCACAGCGGCGGGTTGACATGTTCGGTCAGGATGCGGTGCGCCCAGTCGATGGCCTGGCGGCCGCCGGTCGGATAGACAAAGGTCACGCCCAGGCGACCTTCCAGGACGGACATGATGCCGCCATCCGGGGTGGGCAGGGCGTCGATGCCGACAAACAGGACCTTGCTCAGGTCGATCCCGGCATCCTCGGCGGCGATGTAGGCGCCTTCGGCCATCGGATCGTTGTGGCCGTAGAGCACATCCAGGTCAGGGTTGGCCTGGAAGGCGGCGGCGGCGGCCGGGACGGCGCGCTCGCGCAGCCAGTCGGCGTTCTGCGAGAAGACGATGTTGGCTTCGCTCAGGCCACCGGCTTCGAGGCCGGCGCGGAAGCCGTTGCCCCGGTCCTGGGCGGGCGGAGCGCCCTCCAGGCCGCGGATCTCGGCGATCCTGCACTCGGCGCGGTCGTTCTCGGCGCACCAGTTGGCGACGTATTCACCGGCCGCCTGGCCGATGGCGACGTTGTCCGCCCCGATGAACATCGAGTAGTTCATGTCCACCAGGTTGCGGTCGAGCACGATCACCGGCACGCAGTCATTCCAGGCCTCGCGCACGATGTCGTTCAGCGGCGCGGCTTCGTTGGGGGAGATGATCAGCAGGTCAATGCCCTGGGTCAGCAGGTTCTCGACGTCGCTGACCTGGTCGGCGTTGTCCTGGGCGGCATCCTGGAAGATGACCTCGATGTCGGGGTAGGCCTCGGCCGCGGCGGCGATCTGGCTGTCCATCGCCTCGCGCCAGGGTTCGGCGCGGTTGGCCTGCGACATACCGATCACGTAGTGGTCCTTGAGCGCGGGCACCGCACAGTTCGCGGGGAGCGGCCCCTCTGGACGCGCCTCCATAAGTACGGTACCATCGACCATCTCAGGTGTATAGGTGGTCCAGCCGTCGCCCTGAGCCTGGGCTTGCGGAGCCGACGCAGGAATCAGCGCGATGGCTGCGACCACCACCAACACGACGCACAAAAGTTGACGCTTTCCCATCAGTTTCTTCTCTCCTCGCCATCAAGCGATGCGAAATTGGATAGGTCGTCGTAGTCCAACGAGCAATAGGTCTCTCCTTTCCCCTATTCGGCCTCGCGCGGGCGGAACTGTTGCAAGGCGACCGCGCCGATCACGATGAAGCCCTTGGCGATCAACTGCACGTTGCTGTTGACGTTGTTCAGGCTGAGCATGTTGTCCAGGATACCGAGGATGAACGCGCCGGCGATGGCCCCGACGACGGTGCCCTTGCCGCCCATCAGGCTGGCCCCGCCGATGACCACCGCGGCGATGGCGTTCAGCTCGTAGTTGACGGCTTCGTTGGGGCTACCCTGGTTGAGCTGGGAAGCGTGGACCAGCCCGGCCATCGCGCCGAAGAAGCTGCACAGCGTGAACGCCAGAATCTTGATACGCTTGACGACCACGCCCGACAGGCGGGCGGCGGTTTCGTTCCCGCCGGTGGCGTAGATGTGCCTGCCAAACGCGGTGAAGTGCAGGATCAGGCCCATGATCAGGGCCACGACGAGCATGATGATGGCCGGAACCGGGAAGACCCCGTTGATGCGCTGTCCGATGAGTTCGAAGATTGGGTCGGCGCCGCCGGCCTGGTAGGAGAGGGGCACCGCGATGTCGGTCGACCAGACGTGGGCCAGGCCGCGCGCGATGAGCGACATCGCCAGCGTGCTCACGAAGGCGGGCACCTTGAAGCGCTCCGATACCCAGCCGTTCCACCAGCCGATCAACGCGCCCATCGCCAGGATGATGATGATGGCGGGAATGGCCGGGACGTGGTCGCGCATGAGCAAAAACGCGGAGCCGGTCGCCCCCAGGGCGACCACCGAACCGACCGACAGGTCGATCCCGCCCACGAGGATCACCAGCAACTGGCCCACCGCCATGATGCCCGTCTCGGAGACGTCGCGGGCCACGTTGCTGAGATTGCGCTGGCTCAGGAAGATGAGCTGGTCATTGCGGACGGGTGAAAGCAGCACCGCCAGGATGATGATGATGATCAGGCCGAAGAAACTCTGGAACCGGAAGACAGCGCCGATGACGCGCAGATAGCGCGGGTTGCGGGCCAGCCCGCCCTGATAGCGATCCCGTAGCTGCCGGAGGGGGGCCAACAGCCGGTCGACGCCCGGCACGCTCACGGCCGCGCCGCCGGGCCGCGCGATCCAGTACTGGATCACCAGCCCGATGGCGGCGAAGAACGCCAGCCAGAATCCCCCGCCGCTCAGAGAGGTCAGGGGGACATTGTCGGTCATGCGCCGGGTGAGACTGAAGTAGGTCAGAAAAAGACGCCGGTCGAGCAGGAAAAACTGGGCGTAGTAGAGCAGCGCGGCCAGCCCGGCCAGCAGGGTCAGGAGCGCCATCACGCGCTGGTACTTTGGCCGGAACAGCCCGATCAGGTTGAATACGACCGCCGCGATCCCGGCCAGCGGGATCAGCAGCAGAGGAGAGGCGATGCTGGCCTGCGTGATCTCGATCGCGTTTTCCACGCGGGCCTCGTACCGGGTCATGAGTTGTTCGAGGTGATCGTTCCAGCCCGCCACCTGGCTGCCGGTATAGCTCACCGTCCGGGTGTCTTCCACCACATGGAACCAGGCCGGCCCGAAAAAGCCCACCAGCAGAACCAGCGCGCAGGCGAGCGCGATCAGGTTGGCCAGCGGAAGTCCGCCGCGGCCCGGCGCTCTGACCGTGGATTGTTGTGCCTGGACAGACATCGTTATCCCCCTATCATGCTGCTACGAAACCTGCACATGGTTATTGGTCTTGTCGGTGAAGCGCGTAGCCGCTTCCATGATGGCTTCCTGGTCGAACTGCGCGCGGCTGAATTCGCCGGTCGGCTTGCCGTCGCACAGCACGTAAATCCGGTCGCAGACCGCCAGCAGTTCCGGCAGCTCGCTGGAGACCAGCAGGAAGGCCGTGCCCTGCCGGGCAAGCTGGCCGACCAGGGCGTAAATCTCGGCCTTGGCCCCCACGTCGATACCGCGCGTCGGCTCGTCCAGCAGGAAGAGCTTGATATCCGAGAGCAGGAACTTGGCGATGACCACCTTCTGCTGGTTGCCGCCGCTCAGGTTGGCGACCAGGGTCTCGATGCTCGGCGTTTTGATGTTGAGGTCCCTGACGACCTTCGAGACGGCCTGGCGTTCCGCCCGGCGGTTGACCACGGCAAAGTGATCCAGGAAGCGCCGCAGCGCCGCCAGGCTGGCGTTTTCCACCACGGGCCGGCCGAGGATCAGGCTCTGGCCCTTGCGGTCTTCGGCGACCAGCCCGATGCCCCTGGCGATCGACCGCTGCGGCGAGTCGAGCGCGATCTCCTGGCCGTTGAAGATGACTCGCCCGCTGACGTCCTGGGGCGGATAGACCCCGAAGATCGATTCGAGAAGCTGGGTGCGGCCCGCGCCCATCAGGCCGGCGACCCCGACGATCTCGCCCTGCCGGACCTCGATTGATACCCCGTCCAATACCTGCTTCTGCCCCTGTTTGTAGCTGAGGCCCTGGACCTGGAGAACGGTTTCGCCGATCTCGACGGTTTCCTTGGGGTAAAGCACGTCCAGGTCGCGGCCGACCATCAGCCGGATCATCTCGCGGCTGGTCATCTGGGCGGCCCTGGCGCTCCCGGCCACCTGCCCGTCGCGCAGGACGGTGATCCGGTCGGCGATGTCGATCACTTCATTGAGGCGGTGGGAGATGTAGATCACGGCCACGCCGCGCGTCCGCAGCCCGCGAATCACGTCGAACAGGTAAGTCACCTCGGTATCGCTCAGCGCCGAGGTCGGCTCGTCCATGATGATGATGCGCGAATCCAGGCTGAGGGCCTTGGCGATCTCGACGAGCTGGCGGCGGCCGACGCGAAGCTGGCTGATGGCCGAGTCGGGGTCGATGTCCAGGCCCAGATCGGCCATCAGATCGTGGGCGGCGCGGCGCATGGCGCGCCGGTCGATGATGCCCGCGCGGGTTTTGATCTCCCGCCCCAGGAAGATGTTCTCGAAGACATTCAACTCCGGGACCAGGTTCAATTCCTGGTGGATCATGGCGATGGCGCTGGCCTGCGAATCGCGGGTGTCATGAAAGCGGACGGGCGTCCCGTCGAGCAGCAGCTCGCCTTCGAAATCGACATAAACGCCGCTCATGATCTTCATCAGGGTGGATTTGCCCGCGCCGTTTTCACCCACCAGGCAGTGAACTTCCCCCGGATGCACATCGAAGGTCACATCGTCGAGGGCCGTCACGCCGGGGAAGCGCTTGGTGATATGGCGCATGCTCAGGATGGCCGGGCTGCCATTGCCGGGGGCCTCCGGCGTGGATTGAGCCGGGGCGGTTGGGTCGGGTTGTGGGCGGATCATCTCACTCATGACGGGGTTCCTTGTCGAGGCGTGCGCCGCTGGATTCGCGGATGATGAGGCGGGTCTGGAGGACGATGGTCTGGGCGGCCGCGTCGCGGTCGGGCATCCGGCGCAGGAGCAGCCGGCCGGCTTCCTGGCCCAGGTCGTAGGTCGGCTGGGCCACCGCGGTCAGCGGCGGGCAGAGCTGCCCGGACCAGGGCATGTCGTCAAAGCCGACCAGCGCTACGTCCTGGGGGACGCGAATCCGCAACTCCTGCAGGGCTTGCAGCGTGCCCAGGGTCATCAGGTTGTTGGCGACGAAAATGGCCCTGGGCGGCTCGCGGAGCTGCATCAGATCGAGGGTGAGCTGGTAGCCGCTGGCCTTCTTGTAGTCACCCTGCTTGATCAGGGATTTATCCAGAGCGATGCCGGCTTTTTCCAGGGCGTTCCGGTAGCCTTCGTAACGATCGCGGGCCGTGGTGAGGCCGGCCGTGCCGCCGATCAGCGCGATCCGGCGGTGGCCGAGTTCGATCAGGTGGCTGACCGCCATGAACGCGCCGTGCACGTTGTCCACCTGGACCGTGTCGAAGTCGTAGCGTTCGGCGCGGCGGTCGAGCAGGACGATCGGGATGCCCTTCTGGCGGAGGCGATCCAGTTCCTGGTAGTCGCTGCCGGGGGCGGGGGAGATGATCAGGCCGCCGACGCGCTCGGCCAGCATGACGTTGAGGTACATCTGCTGTTTGGCCGGGCTTTCGTCGGTGTTGCACAGGACGACGCTGAGCCGGTTGGCGTAGGCCACGTCCTCGACGCCGCGGACGACGGAGATGAAGAAGGGATTCTCGATGTCGGAGATGATCAGCCCGACGACATCGCTGGTGCTGGAGCCGATGCGCAGGCGGCGCGCGACGCGGTTGGGCTGGTAGCCGAGGGCCCGGCTGGCTTCCAGGACGCGCTCGCGGAGTTCGGCGGAGACTCGGGGATGCCCGTTCAGCACGCGTGAAACCGTCGCGCTGGAGACTCCGGCGTAGGCGGCAACCTCTTGGATCGTCACCGTTCCCACGACAAATCCTCACTCTAAGGTCCGCGATTGTGAAATCGTTTTCTTGCCCCCGGTGAAATCAGGACGGGTTTGAGCCTGATTTCGAGCGAAATTTCCGAGAAAGGGGGGCGGGACGAGGAGCGACGGTGAGAATAGGGTCTCTGATCTGGACATCAGCCAGAGAACGATTTCATAAGCATTATAGGATCGGATGCATTTGAATGTCAATAATGTTACAGCTTTAATATCCAGACTCATGCTAGCGTCGGGCACGCGGACTGAGCGCGCCGTGCTCAATTCGGATCGGACCTGTCAGGTTCGAGATGCGCGGCCACCGCTGCTGGTGTTACACTGAGGGTTGAGGCGGGAGGCCTATCCCGTCTCGCGATCGACGCAGGTCTAGTATTGTTTCTTGTGACGTAGTGGGAGGTTCTTGTGAGCACGAGCCGTTCGACTCCGGCCGGCCCGGCCGGCCCGTCCACCCGTCCGGGGATGGGCACCATCCTCATTCCGGGCGGCGTCGCGTTTCGCGTCTGGGCGCCCTTCGCTTCGGCGGTTTTCGCCGCCGGTGATTTCAACCAGTGGCGCGTCACGGATCATCCCTTCGCCAGCGAGGGGAATGGCTTCTGGTCGGTGGAAGTGCCGGGGGCCAAAATCGGAGACCGGTACGAGTTCGTGATCGTCCGGGATGGGCAGCAGATCCACCGCAAGAATCCCTACGCTAGCGAAGTCGTCAACTCCGCCCGGAAGGCGGTCATTCACGATCCGAATTTCGACTGGGCGGGCGACTCGTTTCGCATGCCGCCCTGGAACGAGCTGGTGATCTACGAGATGCACGTCGGCACCTTCAACGACCGGCCCGGCGGCGGCCCCGGCACGTTCGAGGAAAGCCTGAAGAAGCTGCCTTACCTGCGCGATCTGGGCGTCAACGCGATCCAGATCATGCCGGTCTCGGAGTTCGCCATGGACGTCTCGTGGGGCTACAACCCCGCCCAGCCTTTCGCGGTCGAATCGGCCCTGGGCGGGCCGCAGGGGCTGTTCCGCTTCGTCAAGGCGGCCCATGCCCACGGCATGGCCGTCATTCTGGACGTGGTCTACAACCATTTCGGCCCCGGCGACCTCGACCTGTGGCGCTTCGACGGCTGGTTTGACGCCGACCACGATGGAGGCATCTACTTCTACGACCGGGCGCGGGCCGCCACGCCCTGGGGCCAGACCCGGCCGGATTACGGCCGCCCGGAGGTGCGCCAGTACCTGCGCGATAACGCCCTGTTCTGGCTGAACAAGTACCACGTGGATGGCCTGCGCTTCGATTCGGTGGTCAACATCCGCAACCGTAACGGCAACAATGACGATCCAGGCGGCGACCTGCCGGACGGCTGGGGCCTGCTGCAATGGATTAACGACGAGGTGCGGGCCGGCCAGCCGTGGAAGATCACGATCGCCGAGGACTTGCAGAACAACGCATGGATCACCAGGGAAACCGGCGCGGGCGGGGCGGGCTTCGGCGCGCAGTGGGACGCGCTGTTCGTGCATACCCTGCGGCGCACGCTCATCACCCCGGCCGATGGCGACCGCGACCTGGGGGCCGTGCGCGCCGCGCTCGAACACCGCTACAACGGCAGCGCCACCCAGCGGGTGATCTACACCGAATCGCACGACGAGGTCGCCAACGGCCACCAGCGCCTGCCGGAGGAAATCTGGCCCGGCGCGGCCGATAGCTGGTTCTCGCGCAAGCGCTCCACGCTCGGCGCGGCCCTGGTCTTCACCGCGCCGGGCATCCCGATGATCTTCCAGGGACAGGAATTTCTGGAGGATGGCTGGTTCGATGACCGGGAGCCGCTCGACTGGGGGCGGCTGAAGAAGTTCCCCGGCATCCACCTGCTCTACCGCGACCTGATCCGGCTGCGCCGCAACTGGTTCGACCAGACGCGTGGCCTGGGCGGGCAGCACATCCACGTCCACCACCTCAATAACGCGGATAAGCTGCTGGCCTTCCACCGCTGGGATCAGGGCGGGCCGGGGGACGATACGATTGTCGTGGCGAACTTCGCCAACCGGGCCTACGACAGCTACGCCCTCGGCTTCCCGCGGGCCGGGCTGTGGCGCGTGCGTTTTAACAGCGATTGGCAGGGCTACAGCGGCGACTTCGGCAATCAGCTCGGTTACGATACGCTGGCCGAGGATGACCCGCTCGACTCGATGCCCTGCCGGGCCAACGTCGGGATCGGCCCTTATGCGGTGCTGATCCTGTCGCAGGATCG
>JARKOQ010000145.1 GCA_029976005.1 Aggregatilineales bacterium
GGCCGCGCGCAAGCGCGCCCGCGCCGCCGAAGTTCCCGCCGCGCCGCCCCCGGAGCCGCCGTCTTCGGAGCAAGCGCCGCCAAAGTTCACCCCGCCGGGGCCGCGCCGCGAACCGCCGCCGGAACCGGCGGACCATGCCGCCCGCCCGGCGACCGTCGTGCCCAAGCTCCAGCCCAAGCCTCCAGGCGAGGAGGAAGCCAGGGACAATCTGGCCTCCCGCCTGCTCAAGCGCCGCAAGGACGAATAGCTTCTTTCCCCCGGCGCGAGGTTATTTGATGTCCGGGGAGCCGGACAATACGTCCGGTACCGGCGGGGTGACGGCCGCGGCCGGGGCCGGGCCGGGGGCGACTTCGGCCGCGCGCAGATCGATGTCCTTCCACGAGGCCGGGTCGTCCAACGGCTCGATGTGCGCGGTGATCGTCATGGCGGGCAGCAGCTTGTGGATGTCGCGCTCGATCTGTTCGACCAGGGTGTGCGCCGTCTGAACGGTCCAGTTGCCGGGAACCAGCACGTGCAGGGTCATGAACCGGCGCGAGCCGGATTGGCGGGTGCGCACCGCGTGGGTCTGGATGCCGCGCGGGTTGTAGCTCGCCAGGACGTTCGTGACCTGCTGGTATTCCTCGGCGGGCAGCGCGGCGTCCATCAGCCCTTCGAAGGACCGGCGCAGGAGCTGCACGCCGGAATTCACGATATTGGCCGCCACGACCAGCGCGATCACCGAATCCAGCCACACCAGGCCGGTCAGCCCCACCGCGATCAGCCCGCCCACCACGCCAATCGATGTCCACACATCGGTCATGAGGTGGTGCGAGTCGGCTTCGAGCGTGATCGAGTCGTACTTGCGCCCGGCGTCCAGCAGAACCCGCGCCACCCCGAAGTTGATCAACGAGGCCAGCGAGGACATAACCAGGCCCAGGCCGAGCTGGTCCAGCGGCTGCGGGTTCAGCAGACGGGTGATGGCCGTGCCCGCGATGCTGATCGCGGCGACCAGAATCAGGCCGCCTTCCAGCCCGCTGGAAAAATACTCGATCTTGTCGTGGCCGTGCTCGTGCTGGTCGTCAGGCGGGCGGGCGGCGATGGTCAGCGCGGCGAGCGCCATGATGGCGGCCACCAGGTTCACGAGCGATTCCAGGGCATCGGACATCAGGCTGACCGACCCGGTGAGAAAGTACGATCCCCCTTTGAGGGCGATGGTGAGGACGGCTGCCCCGATGGACAGCCAGGCAAAGCGAGTCAGTGAGGTGCGCGACATACGGACTCAGGCTCCTGATCAGATTGCGGCCGGGCGGCTCCAGGGCGTGATGGCGGATTCAGCATCTCTCACGACACGGGCCGGAGTAGTTCGGATGGAAACTACTATTATAGGCCGGCCGGTCTGGCGGTCAAGCGGGAGTGAACATGGGGGGCATTCCAGATTGGGGGCAAGGCCAACGGAATAACAGGAACAGGTCACGGATTTACACGGAAAAGGCACGGAAAAACACGGATTCAAAGCAAAACCGGTGAAAATCGTGTCCTGACCTTTTCCAATCTGAGACACAGCCTGAACATCCACCGGCGGAGCGAATCGCGGCGCGCCCCCGGACGGGGTGCGGCATGTCCGGGGGCGCGAGCCGTGCGGAGGGGGGCTAGCCGGCGCGGGGGGACTGCTCAGGGCCCTGGCCGGCGCCCCGCAGGCCGGCCAACTTGTTGCGCAGCCATTCCCGCAGCAGCCGGAGTTCGAGCCGCGTCCACTCGCGGCTGATGATCACGTAGCGGATCACGATCAGGTCGCAGCGCAGCGCCTCATAGGGCGTCAGCCCGGCCCGGTGAATTGCCGCGAAGTACTCCCGCACCCAGCGCCAGCGGACCCAGTACAGCGTCTTGCCGCCCTTCTTGGGGTTGAACCAGGCGGCCAGCTCGCTGTCGGTCAGGTTCGCCTGGGTGGACATCCTGGGGTGCATGCGCTTGTAGAACAGCCGCTCAGGCACCTCCTCCGCCTGGCCGAGGATCGCCAGCTCGCCCAGCAGGACCCGGTCCGAGGCCCGGTAGGAGCCGATCAGGGCCGAGCGCCCCAGGACTTCGCGGCGCATCAGGCCGAAGATCGGGTTGCACAGCCACGAGCTGAAGAAGTACCCCTTGAACCGCGCGTATGGCTCCGGCTGGCGCAGGATGTACTGGTCGTCGTACGGCTCCGTCTCCTGGCCGTGCTCGTCGATCAGGATCGTCTTGGGGTAGGCCAGGATCACCTCCGGTTCGCGGTCGAGCACGGCGACGCACTGCTCCAGGTAGGTCGGGGCGAGGCGGTCGTCGTGGGCCTGCCAGCGGAAATACTCACCGCGCGCCAGTTGGAAGGCCAGGTTGTAGTTGGGGGCCGCCCCCAGGTTGGTCTCGTTGCGGTAGTAGCGGACGCGCGGATCGCGGGCCGCGTAGGCCCGGCACAGGCTCTCCGTCCGGTCGGTCGAAGCATTGTCCGTGATGATCAGCTCGAAATCGGTGAAAGTCTGGGCCAGAATCGAATCGACCGCTTCTTCGAGGTAGTTTTCGCCGTTGTAAATCGGCAGGCCGATGCTGACTTTGGGTGTTCGGGATTCCATCGATCTCCTCCTGGGCCGTCCGGCCGGATGTGATCTCAGCGGGCGATGTGAGGCGCGATGTACCGCTTCTGGCCGGATTTGACGGCGATGACTTCGTCGAACAGCGCGGCGAAGCGCTGGGCATGGGCGCGGTTGGAGTGTTCGCCCGCCAGGGCCGCGCTGCCGGGGTAGTCCACCCGGCCCTTGGCCAGGTATTCCCCGTACCAGGCGCGCAGGGCCTGGCTGGCTTCCGCGACCGAGTTGACCGGCGTGCCGCTGGACGTTTCCGCCAGCAGGGCATCGACCTCGGCATGGCCCGGCACGGCCAGAATCGGGCGCTGGGCCGCCAGATACTCGTACACCTTGGCGCTGTACCAGCCGCGCTGGCGGTAGGAAAACGAGCGGGCCTGCCAGTTGAGCAGCAGGAGCAGGGTCGATTCGCGCTGGCGCTGGATGCTCTCCACGTGGGAGACCGTGCCAAAGTGGGTCACCACGCGTTCGATGCCATGCTGCTGGGCCAGAGTCACGATCACGCCCTGCTCGTTAAGCGGGCCGTAGAAGCGAATCAGGAAGCGGGCCGGGTCGATTGTGCCGTCATCCAGCAGGGCCTTGACCGCCTGGAACAGCAGGGAGGGATCGCGCCGCCCGGCGAAATCCCCGGCGTAGATCATGCCGGTGTAGGTGATCGTGAACTGCTCGGTCTGGGGCGGCTGGGGAGTCGTGTAGTTGGCCGGATCGAAGCCGTTGCCGATCATGGCGACCGGTTTCTCGTGCTGGATGCGCAGGCCTTCCGCCCAGGGCTGGCTGACGATGGTCAGCGCCGAAGCCTCGCGCATCAGCCGCTTTTCCAGGCGCGCCTCGAAGAACTGGCGCACGGGGCTGTGGTTCCAGGCCGGCCCCTCGGTCCAGGGGTCCTGGTATTCGGCGACCCAGGGCAGCCCGCTTTCCTTGTGAAGCTGGTAGCCGATCTGGTGGCTGCAAAAGGGATAGGAGGTGCTCAGGATCAGATCGGGCTTGTACTGCGCGATGATCTGCCGCCCGGCTTCCAGGGCGAACGGTTTCCAGCCCACGTATTCGTCCGGGTAGGCCAGCGCTTCCTTGACCCAGTACGCGGCCGTCTGGCGGAGCCGGAAGCCCAGGCTTTGCGGGTCGGCCGGTTGGGCGGCCGGATTGCCGCCGGGCGCTGCGCCGCCGGGCTTGCGCCGGAACAGGGCCAGCCGGTCCCGGTAATCGGTGCGGACGGTTTCCACCCCTGGCGGCGGCACCTGGCCGGTCTGGCCGGTCCAGTGGCGCGTCAGGACGATCGGAGTCCAGCCGAATTCCGGGAAGTACCTGGCCAGACTCGCGGTACGCAGCCCCGTGATGGCATTCACGGGCGGATAGAAATGAGCGATCCACAAGAATCGAGAAGACATAAGAGTCACCGTCAAACCTATTTTTCCACCTGATTGAGCGATTCATTTTTGGAACGCGCGCGCAGCCGGCCCGTCAGGCGCGTGACCATCTGGGCGATGGAGCTGAGTTCCGATGCCTCGAAGAACCGGAGCGCGTAAAGCACGAGCGGGAAGACCAGCACGACAATCCCTTTGAAGACCATGTTCAGCCAGGCATTGCCGGTATCGATCCCCAGGCTGGCGACGTAGATGACGCCCCAGGCCAGCCCGATCTTGAGCATCCGCCGGTATTCAAAGGGCAGGCGCCAGATGCGCTGGTTGACCATGACTTCGATCACCAGCAGGGCCACGTAGGAGATCAGGGTCGCCCAGGCCGCGCCCATCATGCCGTAGGGCGGGATCAGCAGATAGTTCAGGCCGAGATTGCCGATCGCGACGACGATGATGATCGGCGCGTTCAGCTCCGTGCGGCCCTTGACGTTGAGGGCCACGTTGGTCATGTTGACCCCGCCGAAGGCCATCGCGGACAGGACGATCAGCGGCACGACGATGTACCCCTCGTGGTAGGCGGGGTCGGCCATGATGAAGATGACGTCGCGCGCCACCACGGAGACGCCCAGCCCCAGGAAGCCGATGGTCGCCGCGTAATAGGTCAGGATGCGGGCGTAGCGCCGGGGGGCGTTGGATTCCTTGGCGATCGCGAACATCTGGGCCGACCAGGCGGCCTGCACCGCCGAGACGATGATCTGGACGATCATCGCGATCTTGTAGCCCAGGGAGTAAATCCCGACCTGGTCGGAGCCGGCCGAATGTTCCAGGAAGTAGCGGTCGCTGGAGGTCAGCACGATGCTGGCGAGCTGGAATGGGATCAGGGGCAGGCCGTAGCGGAGCATGCTGCGCAGGATGGGCGGGGAGAGCCGCAGGCTCAGGTCGCGGCGCAGGATCCACAGGTACATCAGCATGGCCGTGCTGGACATGACCAGCTCCGCCAGCACCATCCCCGTCAGCCCCATCTGGAAGACGACGATGAACAGGATGTTGAACAGCACGCCGATCACGAACCGGATCACCATCAGCCGGGAATAGCGGACGGCCTGCTCGCGGATTTGCAGCGTGCTCAGCGCGATGTAGCCGAAGTTGGTCAGCGCGTTGCTCAGGAAGACCAGGCGCAGCAGGTCGGCGTGCGCCCCGCCGAACAGGAGATCGCAGATCTGGGGCGCAAAGACGATCAGCAGGCCGAAGAACACCGCCGTCACGAGCAGGAGGGTGTTGAAGGCGGTGCTGATCACCGTCTTTTCGTCGGACTGGCGGTAGATGATCTCGCGGAACATGGCTGCGCTCAGGCCCATCAGCCCGATCAGACTGACGACCTGGCCGGTGATGGCGAACAGGTTGTAGACGCCGTAGTCCGCCGGAGCGATGTTGCGGCTGTAGATGGGGATGAGCAGAAAGCCGATGATGCTGTTGAGCAGGGTGCCCGCGCCGTAGACCGCGGAGAGTCGGGTGAGTTTCTTGAATTCAGCTAACAATTCCGCCAGTCCCTTCCAGTAAAAGTTGCCACCGGCAGGCCCTCGGGCTGTGAACGAGCGATTGCTCGCCTGGCGCAGGCTGCCTCGTCCCAAGCGTGAGATCGTTCCAAGTATACACGTCCGCGTGTGCGGGGCAAATTGGCCACGCGGCGCGGCCAGACGGGGAACAATAAACCCCCCGTTTGATTTCCTCTACAATCCTTGATATTCCCTAACAAACTCGTTGTGCTTTTGAGCGCGTTTTTTGCTATACTCTAAGTCAGATACTAACATTCACCTATCGTGGTATCCCGACCCTTTAGAATCGAGGATCGCATGTAAGGTGCGATTCGCCGCCCGGTTCGCCTCTGGTTGCCCCGACCCTCGGTCCGGCCCATCCTGGGCCTCGGTTATTGTGTTGGTTGAGATGGATGAGAAAAAGACCTTATGGCTGCCGATTCCAGTGACCCAAGCCAGATCACCCTTCACGACAAAAGCACGCTAAGTGACCACATTGAAGACGCGAACTGGCGGCAACGGGACGACCTGCCGCACGTGCTGCGCCAGCGCCGCCGCCAGTTCATGAACGAACTGATCGACGAGGTGGGCCGCTACATCACGTCGATCCTCGATCTGGATACCCTGCTCTGGGAAGTGACCCGCTACGCCGGCGAGGTCTTCAACGCCTACGGCACGGCGGTGGGCATGGTCGAAGGCGAGGAAATGGTGGTGCGGATCGGAGTCGGCCAGAGCGGCCGGCACGACCTGGCCCGCCTGCCCTTGCAGGCCGCGACCGCCGTGACCATCGCCGCGACCACGCAGCAAGGCGTGATCGTCAACGACGTGGCCGACTTGCCGGATTACCACCCCTTCGAGGCCCTGGCCGACACCCGCGCCGAGATGGCCGTCCCGATCATCACCCACAACGATCAGGTCATCGGCACGCTGGTGGTGTATGCCAGCGAGACCGGGGCCTTCGACGAGGCGTACCTCCACCTGCTGGAGAAGCTGGCCGAGCACGTCGCCGTCGCGGTGATCAATGCCCGGCTGCTGGCCAAGCAGCAGGTGGAAACCTGGGGCTCGGCCGTCCTGCTGCGCGTGGCCCGGATGCTCAGCGGGGTGCGCAACCCGCACGACCTGATCTATGCCGTCCTCGGCCTGGCCCTGGACCTGACCGGGGCCGAGCATGGCGCGCTGCTGACCTTCGAGGAGACCACCGAGCACGAGCCGGTGCAGCACGTCTTCACGTCCAACGAAGTGATCCAGGCGGTGGTCACCCGGCTGGGGGCGACCTGGGAGCGCGATCTGATCCGGCGGCTGGAGCCGCTGGACCAGCTCCAGATTTCCTACGCGCATTACGCCGCCCCGGAGCTGGAGCCGCTGATGAGCGGGCTGGATGTCGAGGTGGCGATGCTGGCCCCCATCCGGGTCGAGGATCGCATCTGGGGCACGCTGATCCTGGGGTATGCCTCCGCCCACCGCTTCACCCGCTACGACTTCAACCTGATCGCGGGGCTGGCCGCCCAGGCCGCGGCGGCCATCGAGAACGCCCGTCTGATCAAGCAGGTCGAGGAAGAGCAGAGCTACTTGCAGGCCGTCATCGCCAACACGCGGGAAGGCCTGTTCCTGATCGATCCGGACGGCCGGATTACCTACAGCAATTCCCGGCTGGAGGAGCTGATCGGGGTCAAGAACGAAGACCTGCGCCACCAGCCGTTCCAGAAGCTGTTCGACGACATCGCCGGGTTGGGCGAGCATACCGGCGAGACGCGCGCCCAGCTCGACCAGGCCCTGCACAACCTCAACCAGCAGCCGCATGTGTACCTGCTGACCACCTTCCCGCTGGTCTACCGCTTGCAGATCAGCCTGTTCCCGATTTTGGACGAGCGCACCAGCTCGATCGGGTGGGGTGGTATCGTGCGTGACGTGACCGCCGAGTGGAACGAGATCACCCAACGCACCGAGCATCTGGCGGCCATCACCCACGAACTGCGCACGTCCCTGGCGACGATGAAGGGCTTCATCACCACCCTGCTCAGCAGCCACCGCTACTGGGGCGAGCGCGAGCGCCAGGAATTCCTGGAGAATATCGACTCCAGCGTGGATAAGCTGAGCCAGCTCCTGGAGAACTCGCAGGAGATGACCCGCCTGGAGATCGGCGCGATCAACCTCGAACAGGCCCCGACCGAGATTGCAGGGCTGGTCGACCGGGTGCTGCACCATCCCGGCCTTCAGCAGCACGCGGCGCGCTTCAACCTGGACCTGGGCGATCGGCTGCCTACCATCGAGATCGACGCGCGCCGGGTGGAGCAGGCCCTGCGCAACCTGCTGAGCACGATGCTGGCCTTCACCCCCGGCGACAGTAAGGTGCACATCGGAGTCCGCCAGGAAGACAAGGAAATCCAGTTCAACATCACCAGCCGGGGCGGCGGCATCCCGGAAGAGCACCTGACTCACATCTTCGACCGCTTCTTCCAGAAGGAGACCAACAGCGCCGAGATCGTCAAAGGGCCGAGTCTGGCCCTGTACGTGGCGCGCGGGCTGATCGCCGCCCATGGCGGACGCATCTGGGCCGAGACCAGCGGCGGGCGCAGCACCAACCTGTTCTTCACGCTGCCCATCGAGGCCAGCGCCCCGGCCGCGCGAACGGTCCAGCGGCCGCTTGGCGACCGCAAGCAGGCTCCCCGGCCGACCGTCGCCCAGACGCGCTTCGAGGGCGCGCCGGCGATGGGCATGGCCGCCGTCCGTCCCCCGCGCGAACGGCTGAAGGCCCTGGTCGTCGAGGACGATCCCTACATGGTGCGCCTGCTCAAGATCAACCTGGAGGGCGAAGGCTACACCGTGGTCAGCGCGACGCGCGGCAGCACGGCGATCGAGCTGGCCAACGCCGAGCAGCCGGACATCATCCTGCTGGACGTGCGCCTGCCGGATACCGACGGTTTCGAGGTGTGCGCGCGCGTCCGTGAGTTCAACCGGGTCGTGCCGATCATCATGATCACCGGCAAGGCGACCGACGATGACATCGTGCGCGGCCTGCAAACCGGCGCGGACGACTACATGATCAAGCCCCTCAGCCACAAGGAGCTGCTGGCGCGGATGAACACCGTCCTGCAGCGCTCGTGGATGGGGGCGGGCGAATCGCACCCGGAGCCGGTTTTCCGCAATGGCGAGCTGGTCATCGACTTCGCCCAGCGCCAGGTCATCGCCCACGACAACCCGGTCAAGCTCACGCCGACCGAGTACAAGCTGCTCTACACGCTGGCGATCAACGTGGGCCGTGTCCTGACCCACGAGCAGCTTCTGCTGGCCGTCTGGGGGCCGGGCTGCGAGCACCAGACCCAATACCTGTGGGTCAACATCAGCCGCCTGCGCGGCAAGCTGGAGATCGATCCCAACGATCCGGAATACATCATGACCGAGCAGGGCATCGGGTACATGATGGCCAAGATGTAGCCCTGCTACTCCCCGTGCGTGTCCGGCCCGGAGACCCTCCGGGCCGGTTTGTTTTTCTGGAGCGGTAAGCCATCAGCGGTCAGCGGTCAGCCAAAGGCAAAAACGACCAGGCCGCGCCGCTAGTTCAGTTCGTGCCTTTTCCCGTTGGTTGCCCTCGTTCCCCTTGCCCTATGGACACGCCGCCGGATTGACTTTATGCTGAGGATAGCCGCAGGTGAACCAGGCAGGAGTGCGCGCGGATGTGGTTTCGGCCCGATACGACGGATACCCAGCAGTTCAAGCGGGGGGTGTGGGACCTCCTCCACTGGATGGTGTATGGCCCGGCCCTGGGGGCGGGGGGCATGTTCGTGTTCGGGCTGGCGCTGGGAGTCAGCCAGGAAGGGCTACTCAACGCGCTGGCGTGGGGGGCGTGTTTTGGCCTGGTCGCCGGGGTGATCGTCACCGGGAACAAAATCCTGGGCTGCTGGAAGGTCTGAGCCGGAGATCGGCGCGGGCCGCGGAGTAACCCTGCCGCGGCCCGCGTTTTGTTTGGGGCAGGCGTGTCTCTATTCGACCGGCTCCAACGGGCCGTCCAGCCGCGCGTAATACAGCTCGACCGTCAGTTCCGGGTACTGCTCCAGCAGGCGTTCGCGGGCCAGCTTGAGGTCCAGGCGGTGGCGCTTGGGTGTACCCTCTTCTCCGTAAGCCATGCAGTCCTCGTGATTGACCAGCACCACCCGGCTGACGCCGTGCAGGCGGCGGGCCAGCTCCACCTGGTGGCTCACGACCTCCCAGTTCAGGACGCCCCCGGCCAGCGCGACCCGGTCGTAGCGGCCCGGTTCCAGGTGGGCGGTGATCCACTGGTCGAAGAAGTGTTGAAAGCGGAAATCAAAGCATGTGACGATCAACGCATCGCAACGGGGATTCATAGGCTGGCTCCTCGGTGTCGACTATCCTGGCGGGCGGGAGGCTGTCCCCCGCCCGAATGGCGCGGCTTACCTGGTACGGAACGCTCCCTGAACCAGATCGCTGGGGAAGAACTCCCCGGCGTCGCCATCGACCGCGTAGCGATAGACGGCGACGGAGTAGATCGCGCTCAAGGTGGAACTGAGCAAGCCCAGCACGATGAAGGCCAGGATCATCAGGGCCACCACCAGCAGGACCAGGGCCACCGATTCGGCGGAGGCGGCCAGGATGATCAGCGGAATGCCGACCACGATCACGCCCAGGAACAGCAGGCCGAAGATCGCGCCGATGCCGAAGTTGCCGACGAGCTGCTCGCCCCAGGTGCGGCGCAGCAGATCGGCGCTGCGCTTGACCGCATCCACCGGGCCGATGCCTTCCACGACCAGGATCGGCACGACCAGGAAGGTCACCACGCCCCAGGCGAAGCCCAGGATCGAGGACACGATCCGGCCGACGATCCCGCCGCGCTCGGAGATGGCGCGCAGGATCATGCCCACGGTGGCCGCGATGGCCGCGTAGCCCAGGATGTTGCCGATGTGCTGGCCGGCGATACGGAAGCCATCCGCCAGGGTCGGATCGCCGCCATCGAGCCGGATCGCGGCCGCCCCCGCCAGCGCCGAATTGAAGAAGATGGTGACGAAGTACATCACCAGGTAGAACAGGAATCCGATGATGACCGACAGCACGCCGTTGGCGTCACCGCTGAGCAACGAGTCGAAAAAACCGGCCAGCAGCATCGGCACGGCGAAGGTCGCCATGACGACCAGCGAGGCCAGGAAGGAGACGACCGGGAAGATCAGCAGCTCTTTATCGGCGCGCAGAACGGCGAAGCTGGCCTTGACCAGCTCCCAGCTATTCGAAATGCGAGTAAACATAAGGTTGCTCCTGGGTCGACAGCGCACAAGAAAGTCTGAATTCATTATGCGGGAATGCGGACTCGGAAGCAACCAACCCCCTTTGGGAATGTTGAATTATTGATTTTGAATTTTGAATTGAAAACCAGCATCTTTGTCTTTAATTAAGAATTAAGAATTCAACATTAAAAACTAAAAAAGCCCGCCTTCTGGGGAGCGGGCTTTCAGGCCGGGTTTGGGGTCCGGCGGGGGAAGAGTCGGGGTTAACCGCACACCGGCGTTTCGGCGGTGGCGCGGGGGTTGACCGGCTGGGCCTTGCCCGCCGGGCGGAGGTTGCGCACCAGGGCCAGCAGCCGGTTGGGCTGGTCGTCTTCGGGCGCGCTCACGGCCTCGCTTTCGGGAGCGATCTGCTCGGCCAGGACGGACAGGAGCTTGCGGCTTTCCGGGTCAAAGAGCGTATTTCCTGCGAACATGGGTTCATCCTCCCGTAGGTGTTCTCAACTGTCCATAGTGTACGGCCCAACCGGGAGGGCGATCACCTGCCAAAAGATAGGTCCGGCGGTTGGTCTTCCTGAGCCAACCCCAAATCGTTGTCTCGCCCCAATCCGTTCTTGTCTCCTGTCTCTTGCCTCTTGTCTCATGGCCTCTGGCCTCCCGGTCTCTGCCTTTTGACAATTGACGCCAGGTTTGGTTTACTCGCAAGGGCGGGCTTGACGCCGTGGGGCGGCGAGAGGAGCAGTCGCGATGAAGCAGCGAGGCGCGATGAAGCAGCGAGGCGCGATGAGACGGCGAGGCGCGGTGAAACAGCGGGACGCGATCAGGCGAGTCAGGGTGTGGCGTTGGATGCTGGCCGGGATGATCCTGGCCCTGGCCGCGTTGGGGTGCGAACTGTCCGAGCTGGGCGGCGAGCCGCCCACGCCCATCCCGGCCCAGGGGACGCCGGCCACGCCGGGCGGCGTGCTCACGCCGGGGGCTCCGATCGCGGGTCTGCTGAGCGCGCCCGGCGAGGCGCACCGCTACTTCTTTCGCGGCGAGGCCGGGCTGGCGGTGCGGATCGACATGCAGGCCCCGCGCGGCGGCCTGCTGGATAGCTACCTCCAGCTTCTCGGTCCGGACGGGCAGGAATTGATCAGGGACGACGACGGCGGCGTCAGCCTGAACAGCCTGATCGAGGAATACATCCTGCCGGAGACGGGCGAGTATACGATCGTCTCGTCGTCGTATGGCAGCAACAGCCGGGGCAGCTACAGCCTGCTCTTCCAGATCGGCACGCCCCAACCCACCCTCACCCCCGCGCCGACGCCCATCCCCGGCGGCGGGCCGATCCAGATCGGGCAGAGCCGCACCGCCCGGCTGGCCGAGGTCGGGCAGGTCGACCTGTGGACGTTCGAGGCGCGCCAGGGCGATATCGTCACGATCGAGATGCAGACCACGACCCCGCAATTCCTGGATGCCTACCTGGAGCTGGTCTCGCCGGGCGGGCTGACCCTGATCGTCAACGACGACGGCGGCTCGTCCATGAACGCCCGCATCAGCAACTTCATCCTGCCGGAGACCGGCACGTATACCATCCGGGCGCTTGGCAACGGCGAGTCGCGCGGCAATTACACCATTGCCCTGACGGCCGGGGTGATGCCCAGCCCGACCCCCGAACCCCCCACACCGGGGCCGACTCCCACGCCGGTCGTCGAGACGCTGACCCTGGGCCGGCTCTACGAGGGCCGCATCCTGCCGCGCTCCTCCGGCAATCGCTATCACCTCCAGATCGACGGGCCGATGCTGGTCGAGCTGCGCCTGGAGCTGGAGGACGGCCCGGCCAACATCGACCTGGACCTGCGCCCGCCGGATGGCCGCCCGCGCGCCCTGACCGGATTTGGCCTGACGACCTCCCTGGTGTTCCTGCCGGACCTGTTCCTGGAGTATCCGGGCGAGTACGTCTTCGCCGTCGACAGCAGCGAGCTTCAGCCGATCCGCTACACCCTGCTGATCCGGTCCAGCGACCTGACCGCCGAGGGTGGCGGTGCGATTGCCTACGGGCAGGGAGTCAGCGGCGAGCTGATGTTCTCCGGCCAGCAGGATCACTGGACTTTTGAGGGCAAGGCCGGGGACATCGTGACGGTGTTCATGAGCGCCCAGAACATGGACAGCTACCTGTCCCTGCGCACCAGCGGCGGCATGACCCTGGCCCAGAACGACGACGCGGATGGCGGCGGCCAGCTCGACGCCCGGATCAGCCGCGTCGAACTGCCGCAGGACGGCAGCTACGTGATCGTCGCCAGCAGCTTCCGCAGCGGCAGTTACGGGCCGTACCGTCTGATGCTGTTCAAGGAGGGCGAATGAGCCGGACACGACGAGACTGGCGGGTGGCCGTGCTTGGGGCGGTCCTGGCGGGGCTGATTGTGGCGGGTCTGCCCGCCCTGGCCCAGGGCGGCCCGCTGCCATTGGGGGAGCCGGTCGAAGCCGCCCTGGCCGATGGAGAGACCCACGCCTACACCTTTCGCAGCGAGGGCGGGCAAACCCTGTCCGCCACCCTGGAGCGTGTGATCGCCGCCGGGGAGGCGATCAGCCTCGACCCGGTGCTGGAAGTGTTCGACCCGGATGGGCGGCTGCTGGCCTACAGCGACGACCGGGCGCGCGGCGACCCGGACGCCGGGCTGGCCGAGGTCGCGATCCTGTCGCCGGGGGTGTATACCCTGCTGGCTCGCTCGTATGGCAACCGGGGCGCGGGGACGTACCGCCTGGAAGCGCGCCTGGAAACCCTGGCGACCCTGGACGGCAGCGCCCCGATTGCCCTGGGCGAAACCGTCCGGGCCGAGATATTCGCGCCCGGCCAGGTCGATCGCTGGTCGTTCCAGGGGGAGGCCGGGCAGGTGGTCTCCATCCGCATGAGCCACGCGGCCGGTTCCCAGCTCGATCCGCTGCTGGAACTGATCGGGCCGGACGGGCGGACTCTGTTCACCAGCGACGATGACGGCGGCGGGGTGGACAGCCTGATCCAGGCGGCGACGCTGCCCGTCGCCGGGCCGTACGTGATCGTGGCCCGCGCCTGGGGCAACCTGTCGGTGGGCGAGTACGAGCTGAG
>JARKOQ010000175.1 GCA_029976005.1 Aggregatilineales bacterium
GCTTCCTTCTTGCGCCCGAAGGGCAGGATCGAGCGGCGCGGCTTGCCTTCGGACTCGGCCTTGCCCTTGCCCTTCTTGCCCTGGCGGGCGGGCGGCTCTTCCTCGTCGTCGTAGCTGGTATAGGCGCTGGTCTTGTTGGAGTAAGCCGTGCTGGAGGAGGCTTTGCTGGCGGACTTGCCGTAGCCCTTCTCCTGGCCGTAAACGCGCTCGTCGTCCCGCGAGGAGGCGGAAGCGCCGGTATATCCACTGGACGTGCCGTAGCCCGCGCCGGAGCTGGCGTAGCTGCCATACCCGCTGCTGTAGCCCGACTCGGCCGCGGATGGCTGTCCGGCGGCCGCCTTGCCCCGCCGCGCGCGCGGGGCGGGAGCCGCCCCCGGCGGCAGCCAGCGCGCGAACGGACGGCCCATCGTCCGGGGCAGCCACCAGATCACCAGGAGCGCGATCAGATACGCCCCCAGGCTGATTCCCGCCGGAAGGAGGCGGGTGAGATCGCCGTGCAGCAGGGCATCCCCCCCGGCCCAGATCGGGATCAGCAGGCCCAGCAGGAACGGCACGCGGGCTACCCAGCCCACCAGGGCGGGGATCAGGCCGGGCGCGATCCGGATGGCGAACATCACCCCACCGCACAGCGCCAGCACCAGCGCCAGGTACGCGTCGGCGGCATAGACCCACGCGATCACGCCGATGGCGGCGGCGAGAATCAGCAGCCGGAGCGCGTACCCCAGCCCGTAGGGGGTGACGCGCACACGCTTGCGGCGCGGCGACTCGCCCGAGTCGGCCATGCGATGAACTCCTGTCCCCGGTAGCCCAATGCCCCGGTTCTACCCTGATTATACCGGATGCCCTGGAAAGCCGGCGGAGAAGAGGCAAGAGACCAGAGGCCATGAGGCCAGAGACCGGAGAAAACATCCGGGCGGCAGACGGGGAGGGGCGGTTCGCGAACCGCCCCAGACGCCGGAAGTATCCAGGCTGCTTGTTTCTCTGGCTGATGGCTGACTGCTGAAAGCTGACCGCTTGATCTATTCCGGCCGCACCGGGGCCGGGCAGTCCACCGGTAGGATCAGCCGGAAGGTGCTGCCTTCACCCGGCTGGCTCTCCACCTCGATTGTGCCGCCGTGCAGTTCGGCCACCTTGCGGACCATTGCCAGCCCCAGCCCAACCCCCCGGCTGGTGCGCGCCTGATCGCCCCGGTAGAAACGCTCGAAGATGCGCGGCTGGACTTCCGGGGGAATCCCCGGGCCGGTATCGCGCACCATGACGACCACGTGGCCGTCCTCGGAAGCGGTTTGGAGCGTGACCCGGCCTTCGGCCGTGTAATCCAGCGCATTCTGGAGCACGTTGGTCAGCGCCAGGTGCAGCCGCTGCGAGTCCCCCTGGATCAGGGGCAGATCGGCCGGCAGAAAAATCAGCGCCAGGCCCTTTTCGTTGGCGCGCGACTGCAAATTGACGATCACATCTCCGGCCAGGCCGTTCATGTCGACCAGCCCCCAGGTCAGATCCGTGCTGCCATCCAGGCGGGACATCTCCAGCAGGGATTCGAGCAGGTAGTTGAGGTAATCCATCTGCTTCTTGATCACGTGGAGCCGCTCGCGCTCGTCACTCTCTATGCGGTGCTCCAGCAGGTACAGGTTGGTATTCACCACCGCCAGCGGAGTCCGGAATTCATGAGAGGCATCGCGAATGAAATCGGCCAGGATGCGCACCCGCTCGCGCTCCAGGCGCAGCGCCAGGCGCTGCTCCTCGGCCCTGGCCAGCGCCACCAGGTCCTGTTCAAGCTGGCGATTCGCCTTCTGGAGCTTGCGCGATTCGAGCATCAACTGGTCGAGGGCGCGGTGGGTGCTCTGCGCCTTGAGCGACATCAGGTAGGCGCTCAGGAGCAGAGTGGCAAGCAGGACCACCAGATTGACGAGAGTCTGGCCCCATACGGGAATCGCCAGGAGATCGGCCTCGTGATGGTACAGGAACACCCCCTGGCCGAGGTTGATCAGGAACAGAATCACGGTCAGGCGGTACCCCGCCGCCCTGGAGACCAGGGCCGAGGCCAGGACGACGAGCAGCACCGAGATGATGTGAAAGGGTACCTGCATGCCCCGGTACATGAAAGCCGTGCCAACCGCGATGAAGATAATGGCGGAGATCATGACGTAGCTGGCCACATGGGCGCGCCCGCCAAAACACAGCCAGTTGGCAAGCCAGTTGGCCGCGACGCCGCCGATCATCAGGCCGGCCATCACGTAACGCTGCCAGGCCGGGGGCGAAAACAACACGGACGCGACCATCACCGCAGCCCCGACGCTCAGCAGCAGCCCCAGCAGGGGCAGCACGCGCTGGAGCAGGCGCTGCCGGTCGAGTTCCAACCAGGCAGCGGCGTCCATCGCGCGCAGCGGGGCGTTCAAGGTCGTATCATGTTGCCGATCGAGGTCCAGATCGGATAACAACTGGCGAAACGGATAGAACAACATCGCACGCGAGGCCCACTCCATCGATGAGAAAATTACCCCTCATGATAGATGAAATATTGAGTCTTTTCCAGAGGTAAACGGGTTCACTATTATTCTTCACGCCAGGGCGCCCGCCGGCCGTCTTATCCCGCCGGGAGGATGATCCGGAACGTCGTGCCCTGGCCCAGCACGCTGGTCACGCCGATCTGGCCGCCGTGGGCCTCGATGATCTTGCTGGCGATGGGCAGGCCCAGCCCAACCCCATGCGGGGTGCGGGCGCGATCGCCCTGGAAAAAGCGCTCGAAGATGTGCGGCAGGTCCTCCGGGGCAATCCCCGCGCCTTCATCCTGGACGACCAGCAGAATCCCGACCGGGCTGCGCTGGCTGATCAGGGCCACCGTCCCGCCCCCTTCGCTGTACTCGATCGCGTTCCGGATGATGTGGAACAGCGCCTGGTGCAGCCGTTCGAGGTCGCCCTGAACAAGCGGCAGATTGGGGGCCAGGTCGACCTTCAGGCGCAGGCCCTGGCGGCGGGCCTGGGCATCGAAGGCCCCGGCCAGGTCCCGCAACAGGTCGTTCATGTCGACCGGCGCGCGGGTGAAGCTGGCCGCGCTGTCCAGCTTGGACATCTCCAGCAGGGCGTCCACCAGCGCGGCGATGTAGGTCACCTGATCCTGAATCACGCGCGTCCGCTCGCTGTTTTCCGGGTCCGGCTGGCGCTTGTCCAGCAGGTAGAGCTGGGCGTTGATGATGGCCAGCGGATTGCGAAACTCGTGCGAGGCGTCGCGGATGAACGACGACAGAATCCGCACCCGCTCGTGTTCCACCGCCAGGCGCAGGCGATCCTGCTCCGCCCGCTGGCGCTCGGCCATTTCCTGGGCGAGCTGGCGGTTGGCGACCGCCACCTTGTGCGCCTGCTCGGCGGAAAGCGCCAGCGCCCGCCGGGCATTGTCCGTGTTGCGGGTGACCAGCAGCGTCCCGAGGAACAGGCTGGCGAAAAACAGCGCGATGTGGACGCCCAGCTCCACCGCCCAGGGCATGCTAATCTGGAAGGCGGACAGCTCGGAAAGCTGAACCACCAGCAGCCCCACGCCCACCACCAGCAGCCCGGCCGCGAGCGCCGCCGAGGCGCGCGGCGAGATCAGGACATTGGCCATGATGACGTACATCAGGCCCATCACCGCGTAGCCGATCACCATGTTGCGAAAGAACAGCGCGGTGAGGATTGTGATGCCTAACTGGAGCAGAATCACCAGCAGGCTGGCGGCATGCAGATCCCCCTGGCCCAACCGGAACAGAGCGAGATGCTGAATACCCAGGCCGCTCACCTGCATCAGCAGGAGCACCCAGATTTGCCAGATGGACGGCGTCCGGAAGCCCATCACGATCGTCAGGCCGATGCTAAAGAGGAGCAGCCGTCCGACCCAGGTGGTGATCTGGCGCAGCAACTCCGAATTCCGGTCGTGCAGCCATTTGTCAGCGGGAACCAGGGGACGCGTATCATCCGCCAGGTTGGGTTCAACCATCAGGAGGGGAGAGGAATCCTGCACGGGTACACCTGCCACAGTCCATGAGGGCCGCGATTGCCGCCTATGATAGCGAGAAACGCGCGAAACGAAATCAGAATTACCCTCTCAAAAATGAAAACGGCCCCGACTTGCGCCGGAGCCGTCCAGAAGCTCACAACCAGGCGACATCCCCGCGGGTTACATGCCCGTGGGCACAACCACCACTTCACCCAGTCCGGGCGGGCCGAAGGAGGCGTTGGTGTCCACCACCAGCCTGCCATCCGGGCTGACCGCCAGGCCGTAGGGGGCCGCCAGGTTTTCCAGTACCGGGGTGATTCCATCCGGCCCGACCGCGACCACCGCGCCGGGGCCAGGCCCCTGGGGGCCCATCCCGGTGGTAAGTTCGGTGGCGTAGATCGTGCCATCCGCGCCGACCGCCACCCCCACGACCATCGTCAGGCCGTCGTAGGTGGCCAGCAGCTCGCCGCCCGGAGTCCAGACTTCAACCTTGGCGCTGCCCGGCGTGAAGGGCGCGGGCGACAGGAATCCCACGACCACATTCCCGTCCGGATCGAACGCGATCGAGGTCGGCACGGGATTTTCCGGCCAGGCATGGAAGGTTTGCAGGCCGTCCGCCTCCGTCCAGGTCAGGACGCAGTTACAGCCCGCATCTACCACGTAGACCGTGCCATCGGCGCTGACGGCCACCCCGACCGGGTTGGAGTCGATCTCGTTGCCGTCGGGATTGGTAGCCGCTTCGTGGCCCATCAGGTCGATGATCCGCAGCGGGCGCAGCGAGGCCCGATCCAGTTCGATCAGGCTGCCGGTCAGGATCACGTTGGGCGGGCCGCCGGCGGTCACCAGCCAGAGCGAGGAGTCGGTCACGGCGATGCCGCTGGGGCCGCTATCCCCGACGCTGGGCAGGTTGGAAAGCGCGACGGTCTGGGTGCCATCCGGGGCAATGATGCTCACCCGGCCGGTGGAGCCGAAACCCTGCTGCCCCTCCGGCGTGTCCATCATCACCTCGCCGCCGCGCCCGCCTTCGGCGACGTACAGCGTGCCGTCGGCGGCATAGGCCAGCCCGCGCGGATGGTCCAGCGCGGAGGCGACGGCCTCCAGGCCGGACTGGGCGAGGGCCGACGCCGCGAAGGCCATCACCACTAAGACAACAAATATACTCACAATAACTTTTTTGTCAGACATTCGGTATCCTTTCCAAAAATCGGACTTTCAATGTCATGTTATTCCTGATTTGGTCTGTTGTAAAGGGGGAAACAAAAATCGCCCTGTCTGGCAGGGCGACTCACGGGGACTAGACCCGCAACGCGGGATCGTTCAGGACGCGGCCCGGCGCGCCGCGTCCGCGCGGCGGTTGGCCAGCAGCGCGCGCGCTTCCTCCAGGCTGTCGACGTAATCCGCCTTGTACTCCTTGAGCACGCGAAGCTGCACGAGCGCCATGGCCTTGAGAATCGCCGACGCGCCCACGATGACCACCGATCCGGTGTTGACCGCCGAAGCCTTCTGGATGATCCGCACCACTCCCAGCAGACCATCCGAGGGCAGCAGGCTCGTGCCGCGCACGTCGGTGATGATGTCCACCGGATAAGGCACGCTGTCCATCATCTCCCGGGTCTGACGGTACGCCTCCTCGAAATCGCGCACCGACCACGTGCTGCCATACACCAGCCGCACGGCCGTCCGATCCTCGTCGTCCCACAGCGCCTCGATGGGCATGGCGTAACCTCCTCTGTATCCGTTGGGCGGTCAAAAACACAGGAAAAGTACGGACTAATACGGATAGCGTAAGTCAAACTGGCCGGACTGACCATAGGATCAGGGTCATCAACGCGACCGCAATGCATCCCCTCCCCCCAAAAACGACCAGGGCGCGACCGGCCGGCCGCGCCCTGGCTCCATAGGCGATTCACAATCCGAGGCGGCCTACGCCCCCCTGATGACTTCCTGCCCGCCCAGGTAGGGCCGCAACACGTCCGGCACGACCACGCTGCCGTCGGCCTGCTGGTAGTTCTCCAGGATGGCGATCACGATGCGCGGCAGGGCCAGGCCGGAGCCATTCAGGGTGTGCACGAAGCGGGCCTTGCCGCCATCCGCCGGGCGGTACTTGATGTTGGTCCGGCGCGCCTGGAATTCCTCGGTATTCGAGCAGCTTGAGACTTCCAGCCACTCCTTGCAGCCGACCGAGTAGACCTCGACGTCGTACTTCTTGCTGGCCGAGAAACCCAGGTCGCCGGTGCAGATTTCCAGGCGGCGGTAAGGCAGGCCCAGCAGCCCGCACAGTTCCTCCGCCGCGCCGACGATGCGCTCCAGCTCGGCGTAGGATTCTTCCGGCGTGGTGAAGCTGTATTGCTCGACCTTCTCGAACTGGTGGACGCGCTTGATGCCGCGCACGTCGCGCCCGGCGCTCATCTTCTCCCGGCGGAAGCACGGGGTATGGGCGATGTAGCGCATGGGCAGATCGGCCTCGTCCAGGATTTCGTCGCGGTACATGTTGGTCACGCTGACCTCGGCCGTGGGCAGCAGGTACAGCTCCGCGTCCGGGTCGAAGTAGACCACGTCCCGGAACTTCGGGAACTGGGCCGAGCCATACATGCACTCTTCCTTGACCATGAAGGGCGTGTAGACCTCGGTCCGGCCGTGTTCGGCGTGGTAATCCAGCAGGAAGTTGGTCAGGGCGCGGTGCAGCCGCGCGCCCATCCCGGCCAGGATGTAAAAGCGCGTCCCGGCCAGCTTGACCCCGCGCTCGAAGTCGATGATGCCCAGGGCCGGGCCGAGGTCCCAATGGGCCTTCGGCTCGAAGTCGAAGGTCGGGATCGCCCCGTGCGGCGCGTGGGGGATGTTGTGTTCCTCGCCCGGCCCAACCGGGACGCTCTCGTGCGGCAGGTTGGGCAGCCACAGCAGGTGCTCGTTGAGTTCGGCGTCGACGGCGGCCACCCGCTCGTCCAGGGCGGCAATGGTCGTGCCCAGGGCGCCCATGCTCTGCTGCAAGGCGGCGAAGGCCGCGGCGGTATCGCCCGGCGCGGGACGGTCGGTATGGTCGACGGGCGCTTCCAGCAGGGCCAGGGCGCGCTCGACGTCGGCCGCGTCCAGGGCGGCGGCGACTTCCACCGCCGTGGCGATACGCTGGGTCTCGGTCAGGGTCTTGCCGCCCCGGAACATCCCAAAGGCCTTGTTGAGCTTGTTGCGGTTGGCCTTGATCGCCTCCACCTTCTGGAGGATGGCGCGGCGCTGCTGATCGAGCGCGACGATGGAATCGATACGCTCCAGGGCGGCCGGGTCGTTGAGCTTTTCGATCTGGGCCTTGACCCATTCGGTCTTTTCACGGATCAGGATCATGTCGAGCATGGTTCACACTCCATTGGGTTGGTGGTTAGTCAGTTGTCAGTTGACAGTTATCAGTCGACAGTTGACAGCAGGCAGGCTCAGGCGTCGGGTGGGCGTTGGGCCGGCCCGGCATCGGGCGCGAGCGGATCGCCATCCTCGGACGATCCCCCGGCGGTGGGCGAACCATCCCCAGGCGGCACCTCCTCGTCATCCTTCGGCCAGCGCGGCGGGCCGGTCAGATCGCGCACCAGGCGCAGGATCGCCAGCGTGCTCCCGATCAGGATCACGGCCCAGATCAGCCCCTCGAACAGTTGCGGCGTCAAGAATTGCAGCATGACAACCTCGTTGGAGTCATCAGTTCACAGTAGACAGTCCTCAGTAAAAGCACCCGGTATCGGCCAGTGTCTTACTGGTGCATCCGGCAAGTCAGCATCGCAAAGAACAGGCATCTGTAGGGGCGGTTCGCGAACCGCCCAGGGCGACCGCCGGTCGCCCCTACCCAAACATACCTTCAGGAATTTGCCGGACAAACCACTTACTGTCTACTGTTTACTGTCGACTGTCTACTCGAATCAAAAAGCCCCGCGTCCATTGTCCAGGACGGGGGCCTCCGTGGTGCCACCTGGCTTCGCAGCCGCCTCGCGGCGGACTGCCTTGGCGGGTCGCGGCGAGCCGCAACCCTTCGCGCTAACGGGCGAACCCGGCCCCGCGTTACCGGGGCGACGTGCTCAGGAGTGGATCCCCGGCGCGGCGCTTGCTGTCTCACATCATCCGACAGCTTTCTGGAAAAGCGGCCCGTCCGGTCGGCTCCGTCGGAGTCGTTGTCGATGTGAGAGCAGTGTAACCGAGGCGCGGCGGGGTGTCAAGACAAGGCTATTGGCTGTTCAGGGCTGTTGCAAAGTCGTGAAAAAGGTCTTTCTGCGGTAAGGTGTTTAGCGCCAACCAAACACACACCGAGAAAGACCTACCATGAACTCTACTACAGAATCGTCCGAAAAACTGCCCCAGAATACGCTGAGCCTGTAT
>JARKOQ010000176.1 GCA_029976005.1 Aggregatilineales bacterium
CTAGCGATAGCGGGTCGGGTCGAGGGCGTCGCGCAGGCCGTCCCCCAGGAAGTTGAAGCCCAGCACGGTGATCATGATCGCCAGGCCGGGGAAGATCGCGTACCACTGGGCATTGAAGATGTAGTTCTGCCCGGTGTTGACCATCGTGCCCCAGCTTGGGGTGGGAATCTGAATCCCCAGGCCCAGGAAGCTCAGGATCGCTTCCGACAGGATCATCCCGGCGATGCCCAGCGTGCCCAGCACAATCATCGGCGCGATGGCGTTGGGCAGGACGTGCTGGAGCAGCATGCGCGGGGTGGAAACCCCAATCGAGCGGGCCGCCATGACGTAGTCCATGTTCTTGATCGTCATGACCTGGCTGCGCATCATGCGGGTTTCGCTCGGCCAGCTGATGAACCCCAGGGCCAGGAAGATCGTCACCGGCCCCGGCGTCACGATCGAGACGATCACGATCAGGAACATCAGCGCCGGGATGGCGAAGAACACGTCGGCGATGCGCATGATCAGGTCGTCGATCCAGCCGCCGTACCAGCCGGAGATCGAGCCGAGAATCAGGCCCAGCGAAAGCGAGACGCCTTCCCCGACGAACCCGATCACCAGCGAGATGCGCGCTCCGTACAGCAGGCGGGTGAGGATATCGCGGCCCAGCTCGTCGGTGCCCAGCCAGTGGGCGGCGCTGGGCGGCGACAGGACGGCCGTGTAGTCGGGCGCAATCGGATCGTAGGGCGCGATTGCCGGGGCGAGGATCGCGCTGAAGGCCATCAGGATCACAATCAACAGGCCTACCTGGGCGATCCGGTTCTGGCGAAAGGCCTGGAGGAAGCGCTCCCGGTTGGAGATGTGGCGCACGCCCAGGTCAACGGGGGCCGCGCCCTCGGTGGAGTTGGCGATCGCGGTCATGGGCTTCTCCGGTCAGTCATAACGAATGCGCGGGTCGACGACCGCGTAGATCAGGTCGGTGATCAGGTTGATGAACACGAAGAGGATGGCCCCGAAGATCAGAATGCCCAGGATCACCGGGGTATCGCGCCGGTTGATGGCGGTCACGGCGGCGCGGCCCAGGCCGGGCCAGCTAAACACGGTCTCCGTGACCACCGAGCCGCCCAGCAGGTAGCCGATATCGAGCGCGATCACGGTGATGATCGGGATCAGGGCGTTGCGGAGCTGGTGGTTGAGCAGCACCGCGCGCGCGGAGAGGCCCTTGGCGCGGGCCGTGTTGATGTAGTCCTTGCGCGCCACTTCCAGCATCGAGGAGCGCGTCACGCGCGCGATGGTGGCCGAGAGGTGGGTGCCCAGCACCAGGGCCGGCAGGACCAGGTACCAGGGATCGCCGTCCCCGTACCCGCCCACCGGGAAGAGCGCGATGCCGAACTTATCCTGGGTCAGGAACATCTTGGCGAGGATGGCCTGCCAGAAGACCGGCATGGACACCCCCAGGATGGCGAACACCATCAGGGCGCTGTCCATCCAGGTGTACTGCTTCAGCGCGGAGACGATCCCGGCCGGCAGGCCGATCAACAGGGAAACCACCATCGCCGCGGCCATCAATTGGATCGTGCGCGGGAAGCGATACCCGATAATGTCGTTGACGTTCTCGTCAAGGATGTACGACTTGCCGAGGTCGAGCCGGGCGGTGCGCCACAGGAAATCGACATACTGCACCACGAACGGCCGGTCCAATCCCAGCTCGTCGCGCACGCCCTGGATGGTTTCCTGGCTCAGGCGCTGGTAGTTTTCCCCCAGGACGGCCCGTATCGGGTCGCCGGGCATCAGATAGGCCAGGATGAACAAGATGGTGAATACCCCGAACAGGGTGGGGATCACCTGTACCAGCCGGCGGAGCACGTAAGTACCCAAACCACGCCTCCCATCCACCCGCGGATCAGTTCGCACGCAAGGCTATTGCAACGGTGAGCAATGGGGGACCGGGCCAGGCCGGTCCCCCAGGTATTGCGTCGATCGGCGGCGGCGATTAGGCCGCGATACCGACGTACTTCCAGGGCGTCCGGTAGATGCCGGCCGCGGAGACGACCAGGTTTTCCACCCACGGCTGGGCCAGATACGAGACCTTGCCGTAGGCCGAGACGATCCAGGGGCAGTCCGCCATGATCAGCTCGTGGGCCTGGAGGTACACCGCCGTGCGCTCGGCGTCGTCGGTGATCGCCATCGCGGAGCGCAGCAGCTCGTTGACTTCCGGATTGTTGTAATGCGTGTCGTCGCGGGCATCCATGAACAGGAAGTTCAGGACTTCGCTGGGGTCGGCGAAGTCGGCGCTCCAGCCGCTCAGGAAGAAGATCACGTCGTCTTCACCGATGTGGCCCCAGTAGGTGGAGCTGTCTTCGACCACGATGTTGAGGGTCACGCCCAGGGTCGCCAGATCGGCCTGGAGGGCGGGCAGCGACAGCTCGGTCGCGGCGGAGGACCATACGTACAGGTCGATGGGCGGGATGCCCTCGCCGCCGGGGAACCCGGCTTCGGTCAGCAGCTCCGCCGCCTTTTCGAGGTCGTATGGGTAGGTGGTGGTCACGTCGGAGGCCGGGATGCTGGGCGGCAGTACGCCAAGCGTGCCGGGATAACGCGCGCCTTCCATCAGCACGTTCCAGACCTGCTCGCGGTTGAAGGCGTGGGCGAACGCCTGGCGCACCAGCGGATTCTCCGCGAAGAAGCCCTGGTCCATCTTGAAGCCGAAGTAACGGACGTTGAAGCTGGGCAACTCGTGGTACTGGTCGGCGAACTCTTCCTTCAGCAGGTTGAGCTGGCCGGTGGGGAAGCTGGTCAGCACGTCCAGTTCGCCCTCGCGGTACATCAGGGCCTGGTTGTTGTCGTCGGGGACGTTCAGGAAGCGCAGCTCATCGACCAGGGGATAGCCCTCTTCCCAGTAGTCGGGATTGGCGGTCAGGGTGATGTGATCGTCGCGCAGCCATTCCTGGAAGATGAACGGCCCGGTGCCGACCGGGGTGTTGCCGAAGGCCTCGCCCAACTGCTCGAAGGCTTCCTGGGGCACGACGTAGACGTTGATCAGGTCGAACAGGAAGCGGTGGCTGGGGATGCTCAGGGTGATTTCCAGGGTGTAGTCGTCGATGATCTTGATCCCGGCGACGTCATCGGCTTCACCGGCGGTGAATTCCGGCGCGCCAACGACGGATTCCAGGTAGTCGGGATGCGAGGAGATCGCTTCGTCGCCGCTCAGGAAGGTCTTCATCGACCAGACCCAGTCGGCGGCGGTTACTTCCCGGCTTTCATAGGTGACGTTGGGCACGTCCTGGAACAGCACGCCCTGCTTGAGGTGGAAGGTGTAAACCAGCCCGTCGTCGGAAATGTCCCAGCTATCCGCCAGCGCGGGCACCACGCCCGCCGTGGCCGGGTCCAGGGTGGTCAGCCCTTCGTAGACGTGGATGATGACGGACCGGGTCGTGGTGGTGGTGGAGCGGAAGGGATCGAGGTGCTCCGGGTCGGCGCTGAAGGGGACCCGGATCATATCGGGGTTCTGGGCCGAGGCCGCGAACGGGAACAGGAAACTGATCATCAGGACCAGCGCCAACAGGGTGGTGACTTTCCTAGCCATGAATTATCTCCTCCTCAGGAACAGACCTTGACGTGAAGAGCTGGACTGGTTTTCCGGCTGGACACCTCCTTCAGTGGATTGCGGAGAATGACAAACACTTTATCCAATATCAAACAGGTCAGGAATGGACGACACTGACGATTCCACTATTTCACTTTTACCGGATGCAGGCAAGAAATTGGAGTCGGGCTGCCCCTTCTGGCGCGGAGAATCCCGGTTGCTCGGGAAGCAAGCGATGCCGGTACGATAGTAACATTGGCGTTCCCGAACGACAAACGCGCTGACCGCACTGAGTGGATGGCTATCGCGCGGCCGTTCGATGCCCTTTCAATTCAACACAGATGATACGGATTTGAAGGATATACACAGATTTTCCTTTTTAGAAAACCGTGTTCATCCGTGTCATCCGTTTAATCTGTGTTGAATTGAAACGGGTCAAATCGAGTCGAACCACCCGCGCGCGCCAGCTCCGCCGCCAGGCGGATCGTGTTGAAGTGGATGTCGGCGATGTCGTCCAGGTCGGGGGCGTAGCCGCCCGCCATGGCGATCGCCACCGGCAGGCCCTCGCGCCGGCAGCTTTCCAGCACCAACCGGTCGCGGGCCAGCAGCCCTGCCTTGCTCAGAGCCAGATGGCCCAGCCTGTCCCCCACATACGGATCGGCCCCCGCCAGGTAGATCACCAGATCGGCTCCGGCCTGGGCCAGCACCCGCCACAGGGCTTCCTCCAGCACGGCCAGGTATTCCGCGTCGCCCGTGCCGGAGTCCAGCCCGATGTCCAGGTCGCTGGGGAACTTGCGGAAGGGGAAGTTCTTCTCCGCGTGGATCGAGAAGGTGTAGATCGAATTGTCTCCGGCCAGGATCGCCGCCGTGCCGTTGCCCTGGTGCACGTCGCAGTCGACGATCGCGATCCGGCGGACGCGCCCCTCGGCCTGCATGACGCGCGCCGCCACGGCCGCGTCGTTGAACACGCAGAAGCCCTCGCCGTGATCCGGCCCGGCGTGGTGCGTGCCGCCCGCCAGGTTGGCCGCGAATCCATCGGCCAGCGCGGCGCGGCAGGCGGCGATCGTGCCGCCGACCGAGCGCCGCGAACGCTCCACCATCCCCGGCGACCAGGGGAAGCCGATCCGGCGGATTTCGCGCTCGGTGAGCTGGCCGGCCGTCAGGCGCGCGATGTAGTCGGCCGTATGCGCCAGGCGGAGCTGGTCGTCGGTCGCCGCGTCCGGCACGCGCAGGTCGTCCGGGGCGAAGAGGCCCGACTCGACCACCCGCTGGCGCAGCAGGGCATACTTGCGCATCGGGAAGCGGTGGCCTTCCGGCAGGGGCAGGACGAAATGGTCGGAGTAGAAGAGCTGCATGGGAGCGTCCCGGATTCAGGCGCGGCCGTCGCCGCCGCTGAAGAAATCGTCCAGCCAGGCCGCGATCGCGTCGCGGTGCTGCGGCACCTGGCTCAGGTGGGCCGCCAGCGCATCCAGAAACGAGGCCACGTGCTGCTTCTGCTCGGTAGAGAATTCCCCGTACAACTGATCCAGGGCGGCCGCGTTCACGCGCTGGACCGTCTCCAGCAGCGCCCGGCCGCGCTCGGTCAGCGAGAAGTGCCAGACGCGCTTGTCGGCGGGATCGACCCGGCGCGCCAGATAACCCAGGTCTTCCATGAGCTTCGTCTTGTGGGTGATGCTGGCGGGCGTGCTCTGGGTGAGGTCGGCCAGCTGCGTGGTCGTATCCAGCCCGGCGGCGATGTCCACCAGGATTTCGTAGGCGCGCAGGCCGATCCCGAACCGGGCGAAGACCTCGTCCCAGGTGCGCTCCAGCAGGCGGGTGGTCGCCAGCAGCTTGTGGGTGATGTCCGTTTCGAGGCTCATGCGCGCCGTCCTCCAGGCCAGCAGCCGTCCGGGACGAGGATAACGCACAATCCCCGCCCTGGCACTCTGCCACCGGCATCAGAAGCAGGGCGAACCGCCAAAATGCCATGAATGCCAGGGAGAAACGCGAGAATGGAAAAACTGCACCGCAGAGAACGCGGGGGAAGGGCTTGAGGACTCTACGCTGTGCCGCGTTCCCTGCGGGGAGGTGTTGCTGCTCTGCCGGGCGGCCTGCCTAACCGGGGATCGCGTGGCCTGCCAGTTGCGCCGGGACGCGGTGATAGACCACGCCGAAAAAGACGCACAGCCCGGCCGTCCATACGATCGTGATCGCGGTCGCGTCCAGCCCGGCCTGTCCGGCGGCCATCATGAACAGGCAGTAGCCGATCCGCAGCACCAGCAGGCCGACGGTCAGGGGCAGCACGTCCCGCCGTTCCAGCGGACGGCGATCGGCCCAGATCAGCAAGGCCGTCCAGGCGGTCATCAGGATCGCCGACCAGGCGAAATCGGGGTTGTAGCCCCCGGCCAGCGCGGCGATCCACAGGTAGATGGCCGCGATCGCGTCCAGCACGGCCCCAACCCAGTAAGCCAGACGCAGGTGATGCACGGTGCGTTCCATTGCAAGCCATCCTTTTTGGATACATCTAAGTTATACATATAAATATTTTATTGATATAAACTATTTTGTCAAGAGAAACAAAGACAAAAGAACGCTGACCGCTCACCCGAGGCGCAATCAAGATTCCGGCCTGTGGACAAACCTCCCCCTGCTTCACGCCAGGCCATTCGATAGTTGCCCATCGCTGACCCGATGGGCAACGCGGCAGTTCACCCCTCCGGCAGCCGGGCGGAGACATCGACGTTGTAGTCCACGCGCTCGACCCGCCATCTGGCCCAGGCGTAGCCCTGGTCGGCCCAGATCGTCTCCGCGTCGATCGGAATCTGGATCGCGTTGAGGGTCTGCCAGCGCAGGGCAACGTTGCGCCATTCAATGAATTCCTCCGCCTTGCCCCGGTTGCGCATCCCGATGATTTCGACCGGCAGGCCGCTCGCCGGATCGAACCTGAAGAGCAGGCTGTCCTCGATCTCGCCGTAAGGATAGGTCAGGCGCGCCGCCGCGTCGCCCTCCGCCTCCCAGCGTACGCGCGGGTCGGTGAACAGGATCGTCGGCAGCCAGATCGACTCCGCCCAGAGGCCCATGCAGGCCGCGCGATTGGTGGCCGGGTCGTTATCCAGCGTGCCGAAGGGCATCTTGAACAGCGAGCGGCCCCGGTGATACGACTCCTCGACGCGCAGGATGGGCAGCCCGAACCACGTGGCCTGCATGCTGTGATGGTAGCTGCGCCCGGCGAGGTGGTAGAACCGGAAGCGGGCGGGCACCGTGACCGGGCCGAAGCGCAGCCAGCCCCGGCCGCTGATCACGGCCGTGCGCACGACCGGCAGCCGGTCGCCGATGGTCACTTTGGCGTAGCGCCGGACCGGCGCGGGCAGCCCGTCCGGCAGGTCGACGGACGCTAAGTCCGCCGGGGCTTCGGGGTCCGCCGGATGCGGCGCGAAGGGCTTCGGCAGAAAGCGCAGGCCCAGCCAGCCCGCGCCCAGCAGCGCGGCCAGACCACTCACAAGAACGATCAGGATGTTGGGCATTGGCTCCTCCCGGCTGTGGATAACTTCAAACGCCCTGTGGACAGATCGGGGCGATTCCGCCTTACCCCCCTCTATTATCCCAAGATTCGGGCAGTTATCCACAGATAACCCAAGTTATTCCCCAAAAGAGGGGCAGTTATCCACAGGCTTGCCGGATTTGTGCGAGTCCATCCCCAGCCTTATCCCCCGATCCGGGCGGTTTGTCCACAGCCTGCATAGGCGATTTTCAGGCCGTTCTTCCTGGTCAACCGGGCTTTCGCCCGCTTATCCACATCCCCCGCGATCACTTATCCCCATAATCCGCCGCCTTATCCCCGATCTATCCTGAGCCTGTCCCCCGATTCGGGCCGGTTATCCACAGGGATATCGCGCGGCGGTCCACTGCTCCGATCCGGCCCGGCGCGGAGTCCCCCCAAAGATGAGGGCTATCGCGCGCCCGAAGTGGGATTATCCTGAGCATAGTGACCGGGCTAACCCGGCCTCCGGTGATCGCCCTCCGTTCGGTTGTCCAAAAGTCAAGGAAGGGAAGCATGAACGACGTGATGCGTCGTCCAGAGGCGGCTCCGGCTGGTAGAAACCGGGCCATCGTCAAACGATTGTTGCAGGTGGGAGGAAACATGTTCCTCCTGGCCGTGCTTCTGTTCGCCGCGGCGGGGCGGCTGGATTGGGGTTGGGCGTGGGCGCTGCTGGCCGCGCACGTGATCGCCCTGGTGATCAACAGCCTGGTGCTGCTGCCGCGCGATCCCGCCCTGGTCGTCGAGCGCAGCCAGACCCCGGAAGGCAGCAAGACCTGGGACCGCCGGATGACCAGAGTCGTCATGGTGATGATCCTGGCGACGTACTTCGTGGCCGGGCTGGACGCGCGCTGGGGCTGGTCGGCCGAACTGCCGCTGGGAACCCACCTGCTCGGCCTGCTCGGTTATGTCCTGGGCACGGTCATCTGGCTGTGGGCGATGATCTCCAACCCCTTCTTCAGCAAGCTGGTGCGCATCCAGACAGAGCGCGGCCACACCGTCGCCAGCGGCGGCCCGTACCGCTTTGTGCGCCATCCGGCCTACGCGGGCTACATCCTGCTGACGTTCGGCACCGTCCTCCTGCTGGGGACGCTGGGGGCCTTGATCCCGGCGGCCGGAGTCGGCGTGGTGTATGCCTGGCGGACGGCCCTGGAAGATGCCACCCTCCAGGCGGAGCTGGACGGCTACCGGGCCTACGCGGCGCGGGTGCGCTACCGCCTGCTGCCGGGGGTGTGGTAAAGGCGGCCAGACAT
>JARKOQ010000177.1 GCA_029976005.1 Aggregatilineales bacterium
GGCATTCAGGCCGAGGGATTGCATCAGCGCCACGTCCTCCGCATAGCGGTGGTAGTGATCGCAAGCCACGTCCCCGCTGTCGCCGTTGGCCGTCTTGCCCGGCGTGTGGGCGAAGCGATCCCAGATCGATTCGCCGCGCCCATCCTCGCGCGCCGCGCCCTCGATCTGGTACGCCGCCGTGGATACGCCCCACAGAAATCCGGGCGGAAAGCTCTCTCGCCTGGCGAGCATGGTTTGGTTTCCTTTCGATGAGAAGAAAAAAGGCGCTGGTGGCTATTGGCTCTTTGATTTTGGCTAAAAGCGAAGAGACATCCATAAGCCACGAGTCTAGGACCCTGGCAGGGTTACCCCTTCACGCAGGGCAGCGGGACTGGGATGTGGCGCACCGAGTCGCGCACGATCAACTGCGGGCTGATCGAGGTCGTCAGGGTCGGCCGGTCGGGATTGTGGGCGCGGTCGAGCAGGTGGCGCACGGCCAGCACGCCCATCAGCACCTTGTCGACGTGCATCGTGGTCAGCGGCGGGTCGATCTCCTGCGCCAGGTCGATATCGTCGAAGCCGATCACCGAGAGGTCGTCCGGCACGCGGCGGCCCAGGGCCGCCGCCGCGTTGAGCACACCGATCGCCACGTCGTCGTTGCAGGCGAAGATGGCCGTCACCTGGGGGCAGCGTTCCAGCAGGCGCAGGGTCGCCTCGGTTCCGGCCGGGCGGGTCAGCGGGCCGTCCTCGATGAAGGTACAGCCGATGTCATTGTGCTCCAGGGCGCGCAGGTAGCCTTCCCGGCGCTCCAGCACGCTGGGATACGCGCCGCGCTCGCTGCCGATCAGGCCGATGCAGGTATGGCCGCGCTCCACCAGGTAACTGACCGCCGTATACGCGCCGTCGAAATTGTCGATCACCACGCTGTCGAACGGCTGGACGTACGAGTAGGCATCCACCAGGGCCACCGGCGGCGCCTGCCGGACGGTGTCGTCCCACTGGGACGTATCGCCGCCCGCGCCAAAGGCCGCGCCGATCGCCGCCAGGGTATCCTCGATGAACGCGCCGGCCACGATCAGGCCGTCGACCCGCTGTTCGGCCAGCATGGGCGGCCAGGCCACCGGGCGGTTGTGCTCGTCAACCTCGACCGTGGCGTACATCAGGCTGACCCCCTGGCGGCGGCACTCGTGCTCCACGCCGGCCAGCACCTGGGAATAGAAGGGGTCGATCCCGGTGGCTTCCCCGGCGCTGTACTTGCCCAGCAGCCCGATCACCGCCAGGGGATGGGCCTCGACCAGGGCCGGGCGGGCGTGCTGGAAGTAACCGAGGCTGGCCGCGGCGTTCAGGACGCGGACCCGCGTCTCGCGGGCCACACCGGGCCGGTCGTTCAGCGCCTGGGAGGCCGTACCCAAAGAAACACCGGCCTGGCGGGCCACTTCGCGCAGGGTAGGACGGGCCATGCGACACTCTCCCAGAAAGACCTGAACACGTTCAATGAACATGTTCAGTTTAGGGCAGAATGCCATCTGGATCAAGTCCATGCGGCCAAAGTAATGTTGAATTCTTAATTTTGAATTTTGAATTGAAAAACAGAGAGACGTATTTCAATTCAAAATTAAGCATTCAAAATTCAACATTGCCCTCAGGCGCCGCCGGGAGCGTGAACACGAACGCGGTCTGCTCCGCCCCAGGCTCGACCCAGATCCGCCCGCCGTGAAGCCGGACAAGCTGGTGGGTGATCGCCAGGCCCAGGCCGCTGCCGCCGCTGTCATGCTGGCGGGCGGCGTCAGCCCGCCAGAAGCGCTCGAAGACATGGGCGGCTTCCTCCGGGGTCAGGCCCGGCCCGGTATTACTCACGCCGAAGCGGACTCCGGACGAATCCGGCCGGGCCGTGAGCCGGATCGCGCCGCCCGGCGGGGTGTGGCGCAGAGCATTGCTGAGCAGATTGGCCACTACCTGCTGGAAGCGGTCGCCATCGACCCACACCGGGGGCAGACCCGGCGCGACCTCGGACTCCAGACGCACTTCGGCGTCCAGGGCCAGCGGCTGGAACAGGCTCGCCGCCTGGGCCAGCAAGGTCTCCGGCGCAGCGAGCTTGCGCTCCAGGGGCAGGCGGCCCGCCTCGGCCTGGGTCAACAGGCGCAGGTCGCCGACCAGGCGATGCAGGTGGAGGGTCTGGTCGTAGGCCACCGCCAGGTGGGCCGCGTCCAGGGGATACACCCCGTCCAGCATGGCTTCCAGGTGGCCGCGCAGCACCGTGACCGGCGTGCGCAGCTCGTGGGCGATGTCGGCCGCCATGCGCTGGCGGAGCTGTTCGGCGGCGGCCAGATCGTGGGAAAGCCGGTTGAAGGCATGGGCCAGCTCGGCCGTCTCAAGCGCGCCGCTGACCGGCACCTGCCGCCCCAGATCGCCGGAGCCGAGGTCGTGCACTGCTTCGGTCAGGCGGTCCAGCGGGCGGGTCAGCACCCAGGCCAGGGCGATCCCGGTCAGCAGGGCCAGCGCCCCGGCCACCACCGCTGCGACCGCCAGCCAGGTCGAGGTCTGGGCCAGGAAAGTCACCTCGGCGCTGCCCAAAGCCTGCGCGCCGGGAGTATCCACCACCAGCAGCCCGACCGTCTGCCCATCCAGGGTGAGGGCTGCCGCCCGCGCCCGCAGCGCGTCGTCCAGCCGCGTCCCGATCCGGGCCGGATCGGTGGCGGCAACGACCACGCCGTCCGCGTCCGCCAACAGAGTCTGCGCCCCACCGCGCCGCGCGCCAATCCCCGCGCCCTGCCCGTTTTCGCCCCCCCGCCCGGCCGCCGCCGCGCCCGGCAGGAGCAGCCCGTCCGCCCCAGTCCAGTTCCCCTGGGCGGCATAGTAGTCCACCAGACGAGCCAGCGCGGCTTCGTCGAAGCGGCTGACCTCCTGCTGGTTGAGGTAGGATCGGAAGCTGGCGTCGGTCGCCTGGCGCACGACCAGCGCCACCGCCCCGATCGCGCCCCAGGTGACCAGCAGAAAGGCCAGCGCCAGCCGGACCCATAACCGCCGCAGTTCAATGCCTATCCAGTTACGCATCGTCGGGCCTCATCCGGTAGCCGACTCCGTAGACGGTTTCGATGTACTGCGGCTGGCGCGGGTCGGTCTCGATCTTGGCGCGCAGGTTCTTGACGTGCACGTCGATGGTGCGCTCGTAGGCAGCATAGGCCTCCCCCTGGATGCGGTCGAGCAGGTCCATCCGCGAAAAGACGCGCCCCGGCCGGGAGATCATCACCTGGAGCAGGTCGAACTCGCTGGGGGTCAGGTCGATCCGCCTGCCGCCCAGGGTGACGATCCGCGTCTCGGCGTTCAGCTCCAGCTCGCCCACCCGCCACAGGGCCGGTTCGGCGGCCAGGTCGCCATAGGCGCGGCGCAGCAAGGCCCGTACCTGGGCCACCAGCACGCGCGGGCTGAAGGGCTTGGTCACGTACTCGTCCGCGCCGATCTCCAGCCCGGCGATGCGGTCGGTATCGTCCACGCGGGCCGTCAGGAACAGGATCGGCACGTCGCTTTCGCGCCGGATCAGGCGCGCCGTCTCCAGCCCATCCAGCTCCGGCATCATCACGTCCAGCATCACCAGGTCGGGGTGCTCGTTGTGAAAGTAGACCAGCGCGTCCCGGCCGTTCTTGACGGCCAGCACCTCGAACCCGGCTTCCTTCAGGTAGGCACGCACCGTATCCAGGATGTGCTGCTCGTCATCGGCGATCAAAATCTTGCGGCTCATCGGCCTTCCTTCGAACCCTTTCCCGCGATCCATTCTAGCACCCCACTCCAGATTAGATTCAGCGCCGCGCCGTTGGTCGCGGTATAGTCACATCCACACAATTCACTACTCGGAGGAAGCCGCCCATGCTGCACGTCAATGCTCCCCGCCTGCTGGCCGATTTGGCCGCCCTGGCCCGCATCGGCGCGACGCCGGAAGGCGGCGTCTCCCGCCCGGCCCTCTCCCCCGCCGACCTGGAAGGGCGCGCCTGGTTCCGGCGGCAGGTCGAGGCCGCCGGGCTGACCTTCCACCAGGATGGCGCGGGCAACGTCTCCGCGATCCTGCCCGCCGCCGACCCGGTCGCGCGAACGCTGCTGTGCGGCTCCCATCTGGACAGCGTGCCCGACGGCGGGCGCTTCGATGGCGCGCTGGGAACCCTGGCCGCCCTGGAAGCCCTGCGCACGATCCGCGAGGCCGGGCTGGCGCTGCCCGTCCACCTGGAGGCGATCGCCTTCACCGACGAGGAGGGCGAGCTGGTCGGGCTGCTGGGCAGCCAGGCCCTCGCCGGGCAACTCACCCAGGCGGGCCTCGACCATCCCCGCGGAGGGCGGGACAAACTCCTGGCCGGGCTGGCGCGGGCCGGATTGAGCGAGGCCAGCCTGCTGGCCGCCCGGCGCGATCCGGCTGCGCTGCGGGCCTTCGTGGAGCTGCACATCGAGCAGGGCACGCGCCTGATCGACGCCGGGCTGGACCTGGGCGTGGTAACGGCCATCGTCGGGATTCGCTCCGTGTGGCTGACCTTCACCGGCCAGGCCGCCCACGCCGGGACAACGCCCCTGACCCGCCGCAAGGATGCCCTGTGGGGCGCGGCCGAGTTCATCGGCCGGGCGCGGGACATGGTCGCGGCCCAGTTCGATCCGGGCGTCGTCAACTGCGGCATCCTGCACGCCGAGCCGGGCGCGTTCAACATCGTGCCGGGCCGGGTGCGCCTGGCCCTGGAGTTCCGCCACGGATCGGAGGCCACCCTGGACGCCATGCAAACCGATCTGCTGGCCCTGGCGGCGGAAGTCGCGGCGCGCTTCAGCCTCAGCCTGGCAGTGGAAGAAGCCAGCCGGGCCATCGCCGCGCCGCTCGATTCGGGCGTGATCGCCGCCCTGGAAGCCGCCGCCGGCCGGCTGGGCCTGTCTCACACCCGGCTGATGAGCTTCGCCGGGCACGACACCCAGGTGATGAGCCGCATCACGCCCGCCGCGATGGCCTTCGTGCCATCGGTAGGAGGCCTCAGCCACAACCCGGCCGAGTTCACCCCCGACGAAGCCGTGATCCACGCGGCGGACGTCCTGCTGCACACCCTGTTGATCCTGGCCGGATAGCTCGCAGGGTAATCGCATCAGATCACAAAAGACATCTCACCACAGAGGACACGAAGGACACAGAGAACAAACCAGTTCACCAGCTTTCGATTCGTGGCTTCAGTGGTGCAGGTTTTTCTGATTTTCGCTTTTCTCTGCTTTTTTCTTGGTGTTCTTGGCGTTTTGGCGGTTCACTTTGCTTTTGATGCGATTACCCTGGGACGGCTCCCGTGAAGACCTGCATCGGACTGGAACTTATGTTACACTTCGCTTAAGAAACAATCTCGCCGGATCATCCTATTCCATTGCCCGCTCAATATGCCTCATCTGACAGGGAGACTCATGGCCCGGATTCTGGTCATCGAAGACGAAGCCCCCATCCTCGAAAATGTGGTGGAGAGTCTTGAGCTTGAGGGTTACGAGGCTCAGGGCGTGCTCAACGGCATGCTCGGCGTCCAGGCGGCGCTGGAAAATCCGCCCGAGCTGATCATCTGCGACATCACCATGCCAGGGATGACCGGCTACGAAGTGCTGCTCCAGCTCCGCGATCACCCGCGCACCATGATGATTCCCTTCATCTTCCTGACCGCCCGCGCCGATCGGGACTCGATGCGCCAGGGCATGAACATCGGCGCGGACGACTACATCACCAAGCCGTTCAGTATCCGCGACCTGCTGACCGCCATCCAGGCCCGGCTGGCGCGCAAGGATGTCCTTGCCCGCGAATACACGGCACGCCTGGAGGAACTGCGCGGCACGCTGATCCACGTCCTGCCCCACGAGCTGCGCACCCCGCTGACAACCATCCTGGGCTATGCCGAGCTGATCTCGCTGGAAGGCGCGCAGATGGAGCGCGCGCAGATCCTCAAGATGATCAATACCATCTACGCGAGCAGCCAGCGGCTCTACCACCTGACCGAGAACTTCCTGCTCTTCGCCCAGATCGAGGTCTACATTGCCGACCCCGAACGGCGCAAGAAGCTGTGCAGCCAGGTCCTGGCAACCCCGCACGAGCTGGTCGTCAAGGCCGCGACGGACCAGGCGGAGCAGGCCAGGCGCGCCGCCAGTCTGCGTTTCGAGCTGGAGGAAGTCCCGTCGATCGCCATCACCCAGGACAACCTGCGCAAGATCGTCGAGGAACTGGTCAGCAATGCCTGCCACTTCTCCACCGCCGACAGCCCGATTCTGATTCGAGGGGCGGCGCACGGCCCCTGGTACGAACTGGCGATCACCGATCACGGCAAAGGCATGAGCGCCGAACAGATCGCCCGGATCGACGCCTACGTGCAGTTCGAACGCCGGCTTTACGAGCAGCAGGGAGCCGGGCTGGGCCTGACCATCGCCCGGCGGCTGGCTCAACTACACGGGGGCCAGCTCCAGTTGGAAAGCGCCCTCGGCCAGTACACCACGGCCACGGTCCGGCTGCCGCTGCAACCCGCCCTCTGAAAGCAGAGGCAGCAGACAAGAGGCAGAGAAGCAGGAAAAAGCGAGGCCGGGAAGCCGCAGAAAGCGTCGAAGCGGCAAGCGTCAAAGCGTAAAGCAGGAATCGGGCGCTTAAGGCCTTCCTCCGCGACGGCGTTTTTCCCTGGCGTCCCTGGCGGTTCGTTTTTCCTTTTGACCTTCCCCCGGTTTTTCGTATCAGCTCGCTACTCCCCGGATCGGCCGGATACGGTACAATCTGGCGGCCTCGCGGCCCGATGAGTTCGCCGAAGTCCCGACCGCGCGACATCGCCCGTCATCACCCATCCTTGCCAGGAATGCTTATGTCCGCCGAGTTCGTCGCCCGCACATTCGACCGTGCCGACTATCGATCGCCGCTGCGCTACGTCTGGTCGCACGTCCGCCGCCACCCGCTGATGGTGGTGCTCATGTTCATCGGCGCGTTCAGCAATGCCGCCCTGGCGTCCATCATGCCCGTGCTGGCCGGGCGGGCCGTGAACGGAGTCGCCGCCGGGCAGGGGATCGAGGCCGTGGCCGGGATCGCCGGCCTGATCATCCTCAGCCAGATCGTGCGCGGCCTGCTCCAGTTCTGCCGCAACTTCGCGGCGGAAACCTTCGCCCAGCGCATCGAGCGCGACGCGCGCGACCAGCTTTACGTCAGCCTGCTGAGCAAGAGCATGACCTTCCACGACATGCAGCCGGTCGGGGAGATCATGTCGCGGGTCATCAACGACGTGCGCGAGCTGAACCTGATGATGAGTCCCGGCGTCAACATCCTGATCGGCTCCACCATGTTCCTGATCGTGCCGGTTTTCGTCTCGCCTACGATCCACCCCGCTCTGCTGCTCACGCCGGGGCTGTTCCTGCTGATCTACGCCCTGCTCCAGGTGCGCTTCGTGCGCAACATCCACGCCGTGGCCCAAAAGCTGCGGGCCAGCTTCGGCGACATGAACGCCCACCTGGCCGAGGCCCTGGACGGGGTGGAAGTGGTCAAGACCACCGCCCAGGAAGACAGCGAGGTGGCCCTGTTCGGCGGGCTGGTGGAGACCGTGCGCCGCTATTTCGTCCGGCGCGGCGACATCGAAGCCCGCTACCCCACCACCCTGGTCCTGGGGGTGGCGACGGTCGGCGCGTTCCTGCACGCCATGATCCTGTTCAGCCAGGGCGCGATCCAGGCCGGGGACGTGGTGGCCTACATGGGCCAGATCGGCCTGTTTGGCTTCCCGGTCTTCTCCTCGATCTATTCCTTCTCCCAGGTGGCGACCGGCCTGGCCAGCGCCGAGCGCATCCTGAACGTCATCAACGCCCGCACCGAACTCGACCAGAACGAAGCCGGGCGCAGCGCACCCCTGCGCGGGCAGATCACTTTCGAGCACGTCGACTTCGGGTACGTCAAGGGCCAGCCGGTGCTGCACGACCTGAGCATCGCCATCGAGCCGGGCCAGACGGTGGCGATCGTCGGCCAGACCGGCTCCGGCAAGAGCACCCTGACCAAGCTGATCAACCGCATCTACGACGTGGACGCCGGGCGGGTATGCGTCGATGGGATCGACGTGCGCGACTGGAACCTGGAATCGCTGCGTTCCCAGATCAGCATCATCGAGCAGGAGATTTTCCTCTTTAGCCGCAGCATCGCCGAGAACATCGCCTTCGGCCGCCCGGACGCCACCCGCGAGGAGATCGAAGCAGCCGCCCGCCGCGCCCAGGCCCACGACTTCATCATGGGCTTCCCCGACGGCTACGAGACGGTCATCGGCCAGCGCGGCGTGACCCTCAGCGGCGGGCAGCGCCAGCGCCTCGCCATCGCCCGCGCCTTCGTGACCAACCCGCACATCCTGATCCTGGACGACAGCACCAGCGCCATCGACAGCGCGACCGAGGATCACATCCAGAAGGCGATCTGGGAAGCGGCCCGCGGGCGCACCACGATCCTGATCACCCACCGCCTGTCCCAGATTCGCTGGGCGGATCACATCATCGTGCTGCGCCGGGGCCGGATCGCCGCCCAGGGCACGCATGACGAGCTACTGCGCACGTCCGAGGCCTACCAGCGCATTTTCGCCCGCTACGAAGGCGCGCCGCCCGCCGTCGATTCCGCCCCTATCCCCGATCCGGCCGCCGAGTCTCAGCCCTGTGCGCCGTCCTCGGCATGTTCGTCATAACGGGGAACGATTTGTCGTTGGCTGATGGCTGAACGCTGATTGCTGACCGCCTTGTTTTCAGGAGCCTGATCGCATGTTCGCCGGCTTGAACTCCGATAAATACGACCGCCAGTACACCGACAGGTATCTCTTCCGGCGGCTGGGCAGTTTCTTCCAGGGGGAGGGCTGGCGCATCGCCGGCCTGACGGCCAGCGGCCTGCTCGTCTCGGTCGTCCAGGCCCTCAGCCCGATCATCATCGCGGCGGGTGTGGACGCCGTGGAGCAGCGCAGCGGCACGCTGTCCGTCCTGCTCCTGGTCGGCGCGCTGCTGCTCACCGTCGTGATCCAGTACGCAGCCAACTGGCTGCGCCGCCGCCTGACCAACCGCGTGGTCAGCGACCTGGTGGCCCGGATGCGCGGCGCGGCCTTCGAGGCTGCCATCCGGCGCGACATGGCCTTCTACGACGAAAACAAAACCGGCAAGGTGTTGAGCCGGATCACCAACGACACCGACGAGTTCGGCCAGGTGCTGATCGTCACCTCGGACGTGATCAGCCAGATCATCCAGACCGTGATCCTGGGTTTCGTGCTAATCCGCTACGACCTGGGGCTGACCCTGGTGATGATGGGCTTCTCGATCCCGATCCTGATCATTACGCTTTTGTTCCGCAAGGTGGCCCGGGCGGTCACCCGCCAGGGGTCGCGGGCGATGGCCGCCGTCAACGACACCATCCAGGAGACCGTGACCGGGATCAGCGTCGCCAAGAACTTCCGCAAGGAGGCCATGATTTACGACGAGTTCGTCCAGGTCAACACCCAGTCCTACCGGATCAACCTGCGGCGCGGGGTGGTCCTGGCGACCATCTTCCCCATGCTGAACGCGGCGGGCGGGATCGCCACCGCCTCGATCGTTTACCTGGGGGCGCTGGCGGCCATCGGCGGCACGCTCACCATCAGCCTGTGGTACCTGTACATCCAGGCCGTCGACCGCTTCTGGATGCCGCTGATCAACATCGCCACCTACTGGAACCAGTTCCAGCAGGCCATGAGCTCGCTGGAGCGCATCTTCGCCCTGATCGACGCCGAGAACTCCGTCCGGCAGACCGGCAGCCGTCCGGCCAATGGGCTGCGCGGCCAGATCGAGTTCCGCGACGTGGGCTTCCAGTACAAGTCCGGCGACCCTGTGCTGGCCCACTTCAACCTGAGCATCCGGCCGGGGGAAAATGTGGCCTTCGTGGGCCATACCGGGGCAGGCAAGAGCACCCTCGCCAAGCTGATCACCCGCATGTACGAATTCCAGTCCGGGGAAATCCTGATCGACGGGTTGGACATTCGCGGCTTCGACCTGACCTCGTTCCGGCATCAGTTGGGCTTCGTGCCCCAGGCTCCGTTCCTGTTCAGCGGCACGATCATGGACAACATCCGCTATGGCCGCCCGGACGCCACCGACGCCGAGATCGAGGCCATCGCCCACAGCGTGGGCAACGGCGAATGGCTGGAGACGCTGCCCGACGGCTTGCGGAGCGACGTGGGGGAGCGCGGCGCGCGCCTGAGCATGGGCCAGCGTCAGCTCGTCAGCCTGCTGCGCGTGCTGGTGGCCCGGCCCGCGATCTTCATCCTGGACGAGGCCACGGCCAGCATCGACACCTTCACCGAGCTGCAAATCCAGGAGGCGCTGGCCCTGATCCTCAAGCAGTCCACGTCGATCCTGATCGCCCATCGGCTGAGCACCGTGCGCAGCGCCGACCGGATCATCGTGCTGGAAAACGGGGGGATCATCGAGCAAGGCAGCCACGACCAGCTCATGGCCGGGGGCGGCCACTACGCGGAGCTGTACAACACCTACTTCCGCCACCAATCGCTGAGTTACGTGGAAAACGCCCGCGCCCTGCTGTCCGGCGAAAGCGCCTCCGCCGCCGATTGAATACGCCCCCAGAATCGGACAGACCCCGGTCCCAGGAAATCTGGGCGGGGTCCGTCCTGAGGAGGAGAGGAGACGAAGCCTGGCCGCTGTGCTATGGGGGTTCCGTGGAAGGAAGCACCGCGTTGTTCAAGCTCTACCTTCAGTATCCAACCGGCTCCTTGCGAGGCGGCTATCAATTCCGGCAAACCCCTTACGGCCTGCTAACGATTACGACAAAAACCGGCCTATTCGTCCAGCAGCGGCATCAGCAGCGTAACCGCCCGCTCGACCAGCATCCGGCACGGCTTCTCCGGGGAGCCGTAGCCGCCCTCGGCGCGCAGCGCGCCGCAGCAGGTCGTCCCAAACTCGGCCAGGAAGGCGTCCCGATAGGCCTTGATCAGGGCCTTGCAGCGGGTCCGGTCGGTGGTCGGATCGCTGCGGCCATGCAGCGCGCCGATCACGATCACCCCGCCGCTCAACGCCCCGCATAGCTCGGCTTCCGTGCCGCCCACGCCGCCCGCAAATCCGGTTGACAGGCGTAGCCAACCCGGATCGACCTGGCCCCACAGGTGCTCGCCCACGGCGAGCAGCGTGGCCTCCGAACAGGAGTATCCCTGCGCCATCAGCTCATAGGCATGGCGTCCGACCAACGCGGCTTCCTCGTTCATGCTTTCCCCTTTCAAGATCGGTGCGCGCACCGGATGGTACATGCACCGTCCGGTACCCAAAACAAAGCCCCGGCGGCTGCCGGGGCTGTCCGATAGTCTCTCTACCCGGCGCTAGCCACCGATGCCGCACACGTTATTGTGGAAGACGAAGGTGTACCCATCCGGGCCGTTGGCCTGGAGCGTCGTCCCATCCAGGGCGTACAGATGCACGCCCAACCGGGCCGCTTCCGGCGCGATCTCGACCGGCGCGCCCGCCGCCGCGGCCGCGACCAGCCCGGCCTGGATCGTCCCCGTGTCCACGCGGTAGGCGAATTCTACCCCGTTGCCCGTCACCGCGTACAGGTCCAGCCCGGTCGGCCCGCAGAAGAGGATCGCCGTCGCCGCGAAGTCCAGGCCGTTCAGCCGCCCGTCACGGATGGCGTTGATCGTGATGGTGATCGTCGTCGCGGTGCCAGAACCGTCGTCCAGCGTGCCCAGGACGGTCAGCAGGTCGACCAGCGCCTCGAAGTTGACCCAGGTGTAGACGTTGCCGTTGATCGTCAGGGTGCCACCGGCCGGCGCCGTCGCGGAATGCAGCACCGCGGCCAGGGCCGGATATTCCGCCGCCTGCACGGTGAAGGTGAAGCTCAGGGCGTCGACGCCCACCCCACCGTCCATCACGCCGTTGACCACGGCGCCTTCGCTCAGGGCGAGGGTGTCGTTGCCGCTGCCCATGTTGACCGGGCCGTCGAGCGTGCCGTTGTTGGCCAGCGTGTCGTCGTCGGTGCCCATGTCGACCGCGCCGGTGATCGTGGCGCTGTTGGTCAGCGAATCGTCGCCCGCGCCCATGGTCACATTCCCGTTAATCGTTCCCGCGCCGCTGTTGGTCAGGATGTCGTTGCCAGCGCCCATGTCGACCGCGCCCTCGATCGCGGCGCTGTTGGTCAGCGTATCGCCGCCCGCGCCCATCGCTACATCGCCGTTGAGTGTGCCCGCGCCGCTGTTGGTCAGGACGTCGTTGCCATCGCCCATGTCAACCGCGCCGGTGATTGTGGCGCTGTTGGTCAGCGAGTCGCTGCCCGCGCCGGTGGTCACATTCCCGTTGATCGCCCCCGCGCCGCTGTTGGTCAGGACGTCGTTGCCATCGCCCATGCCAACCGCGCCGTTGACCACCGCGCTGTTGGTCAGCGCATCGTCACCCGCGCCCATCGCCACGTTGCCGTTGATCGCCCCCGCGCCGCTGTTGGTGATGACGTCAGCGCCCGCGCCCATGTCAAAATCGCCGGTCATCGTGCCGGTGTTGTTGAGGGTGTCCTCAAAGGGGCTGCCGACGACGCCCATCGATCCGGCCCCGGTCGCCGCGATCAGGCCGCTGTTGTTGACGACATCGCCGCCCTGCTCCTCGTACCACAACCCGATGCCGTTGGCGCCCAGGGCCTCGATCGAGCCGTAGTTGTTCAGGAGGTTCGGCCCGCCGCGCGTATCGTGGCCATCGAAGTAGAACCCGCCGCCATTCGGACCATAGGTGGTCACCGTGCCATAGTTGTTGATCAGGTTGCCACCCATGCTCATCGCAATGCCAAAGGACTGGTCGCCATAAGTGGTGATCGTGCCGTTGTTGGTGAAGGTATTGCTGATCCAGAACTCGACCCCGTAGCCGCCGGTCGAATTAGCGGTGATGGAGCCGTTGTTGGTGATCACGTTGTTGTTGGCGACGAAGATGCCATCGTGCGCGCCGATGGTGAACGAGCCATCCGCGTGATGCGTGCCGATGGTTTCGATCGCGCCGTTGTTGACGATCACGTTGTTGTTGCGCACTTCGACCGCTTTGTTGTATTGATTCCAAACATAAGCTCCCGGCTGGATGGTGACGGTCCAGCCGTCCGTCCAGTTGACGAATCCATCCAGGTCATTCCCGGTACAGTTGACGTCGTGCCCGGTTTCCACACATTGCGCCAGCGCCGGGCGAACGCCCGCCGCCAGCAGCACTGCCACCAGCAATCCAAGAAACAGTGAAGATATAAAGCGGTAGGGACGCATACATTCTTTAACCTTTTTACTGTGACCGGATTTGCCGGCGCACAGCTCGCTTTCGGATGGCCTCCGATATCACTATGCGCCCGCCCCCTTACAAACCGTCTATCAACCCGAAAAAAAAACTTACGAAATAATAAAGAGGCCTTAATTCTCCACGTACAACTGCTTAACTTGTTCTTGTGAGCGCCGCCGGAAAACATACCCATTAGGCTGGCCTCCGGTGGAAATCCCGCCTCCATCCCACAACAAAAAAGCCCCGGCAAGTGCCGGGGCTGGTTGGACTGTCAGCGGCGTGCTAGCCGAGGCCGCACACGTTGGCCTGGAAGATGAAGCTGTAGCCATTCGGGCCGTTGAGCTGGAGCGTGCTCCCGTCGAGAGCGAAGAGGGCCGTATCATACTGGGCCAGTTCCGGAGCGACCTGGACGGGCGCGCCGTTCGCCGCCGCCAGGGCCGCCTGCATGTCCGCCACGCTCACCTGGAAGGCCAGCGAAATCTGCCCACCGTACACGCTGTAGACGTCCAGACCCTTGCCGCCCGCGCCGCAGAAGGGGATCGCGGTCGCCGCGAAGTCCAGACCGTTCAGCCGGCCGTCGGCGATGCTGTTGAGGGTGACCAGCACCACCACCGAACCGCCGGTACCACCCGTGCCGCCCGTGCCGCCGGTACCACCCGTGCCGCCGCCCGTGCCGCCGCCGCCCGTGATGATGTTCAGGGCGTCGACCAGCGTCTCGAAGTTGACCCACTCGTACAGGTTGCCACCGAAGGTCAGCGAGCCGCCCGCCGGGGAAGCCGCCGCGATCAGGGCCGCCAGGGCCGGAGCCTCGGCCGACGAGACCGTGAGGGCAAAGGTCAGGGTATCATTCCCAGCGCCGCCATTCAACTCGCCATTGAGATTCGGATTGCTGTTGCCGATGGTCACCGCGTCATCACCGCCGCCCGTGAGCACGTCGCCGGTCACATTGCCGTCGAGCAGGATGGTGTCCGCGCCGCTGCCCGTGCTGATGGCGTTGCCGGTCGCGATGATCGTGCCGGTATGGTTGACGATGGTGCTGCCGCTGAAGATCAGGACACCATCGCCGACCACGTTGATGGTCCCGCTGTTGGTGATGGTCGTCGTCGTGCCGGCCGCGCCATACATGAACACGCCGGAGCCGGAGCCGGTGGTCGAGAGGGTGCCCGCGTTGACGATGGTGTTTCCGGAGTTGCCCGCGATGGCGTCCGAGCCGGCGCCCGACGTGCTGATGGTCCCGTTGTTGGTCACCGTACTGCCGGCGAGGGCGAGGTCAACCGCCGGGGCGCTGGCGCTGGACGTCGAGATCGTGCCGTCATTGATGATCGTGCTGCCGCCGCCCGCGAGGATGGCCGTGCCCGTGTTGGACACCGTCGCGCCGGGCTGCACGGTGAGGTTCACGCCCGTAGCCAGATTGGGATCGACATATCCATCGGGATCCGTCCCGGTGCAGACGATGTTCGGGTCGGTACCCCCACACTGGGCCAGCGCCGGAGCGCCGCCGAGCGGGGCCACCAGAAGCGCCAGCACGAAGAGAGTGACACTGATCAAACCGCCGTAACGAATAGTTTTCATCGGACTATCCTTTGACCTGGCAGGTAGTCCTGCCCTAAGAACCCACACCCGTGCAATCCCGCCGGCTCGCAATAGCGACACAAAAACCTATCCGGAGCTTCATCCGCGCTGGTGGAGCCGCGGGCCCCTCCTCGTTAAAAAACTAAGTACATGCCCAGGCTCCACCTGCCACCGGAACGTCACGAGTCAATTGGTAAGGTTGATGCCAGCTCCAGATCGGAATAAGTTGCTACTGAGTCTAGTGTCGCAGAGCCACCTTGCAACGAAACTAAACGGGGGTTGTGTATTCCTTACAGCGGGCTATCAGAATCCTATCG
>JARKOQ010000179.1 GCA_029976005.1 Aggregatilineales bacterium
GACCCGAAGCGCCAGGCCACGAGCCTGCTTCAGCAGGCTTTTTTGACTGTGTAGCCGGGGACTTGAGTCCTCGGCGGTGGACCGGCGCGCGACTCCATTGGCACTCGCCCGATTACCCGATTAATTTCTTAACCTTCATAAGTCGCGGGCTAGGGATACCAAGTCCACTGAAAGTGGACTCACAAGATGCCCAATCCCCCATTCTGCTTCAGCGGACTTCGTGTCCGTAGCCGGGGACTTGAGTCCCCGGCGTGCCCGCCGCGCCCTCATTGCCTCGCTTCGTGTCCCGCCAAAATGCATAACTTGACACCAATTGGGCCGTCGGATTCCCACCCCCATCCCGGCCTTGTGCCGACACGGTCTTGTGCCGACACAGCCAACCCCACGCGGTGGAGGAAGGAGCAAAACAGGTGCGGGCGGCATTGTAGGGGCGGTGCGATGCTTCGCATCGACGCGAACCGCCCCGCGTGCCCGACCCCCGATCCCGCCGGGCCGCGCGGTCGCCTATCCCCCCAGCGCGTGCATATCCTTCCTGAGCGTCCCGTACAGCCCGCGATAGACGGCGCGGCGCTCGGCGTAGAACGCGGCGCGGGCCGGATCGGGCGCGATCACGGTGGAAACCTGGGGCAGCAGGGCGCAGGCCGCCGCCAGGTCGGGGTAGACCCCCGCGCCGACTCCCGCCAGCAGCGCCGCGCCGACGCAGGCGTGATTCGCCCCCGCCCCCAGGGCCAGCGGCCGCCCCAGCACATCCGCCAGAATCTGCCGCCACACCGGGGATTTGGTCGCGCCGCCGGAGGCGATGATCCGGGCCGCGTCGGCGGCGGCCAGGTCCAGGCAGTCGGCCAGGGCAAAGGCCACGCCCTCCATCACGGCGCGGGCCAGGTGGCCGGAGCCGTGATGCAGGCGCAGCCCGACGAACGCCCCGCGGGCGGCGGGGTCCATGTGCGGGGTGCGCTCCCCGGCCAGGTAGGGCAGGAAGATCAGCCCCTCCGCGCCGGGCGGGACGGCTTCCGCCAGGGCCGAGAGGTGGGGGAAATCACTCGCCCCCAGCACGTCGCGCAGCCAGCGCAGGGCCAGCCCGGCGGCCAGGATCGCGGCCTGGGCGTACCAGCCCCCGGCGGCGTGGTTGAAGACGTAAAAGCGCAGATCGGGGTCAATCCGAGGGGCGGCCAGTGGATGGAAGACCTGGCCCCCGGTCCCCACGGTGAGCAGGGCCGTCCCCGGCGCGCGCAGCCCATAACCGAGGGCCTGGGCGGGCAGGTCCGCCGCGCCGTGCACGACGGGAATCCCCGGCGGCAAGCCTGATTCCTCGGCGGCGGCGGGCGTCAGCGGGCCGGCTACCGCCCAGGAGGCGCGCACCGGGGGCAGCAGGCCCGGATCGATCGCGCACAATTCAGCCAGCGCTGCCGACCACTCCCCGCGCGCCACGTCGAACAGCCAGGTGGCGGCCGCGTCGCTCGGTTCGCTGCCGATCTCCCCGGTGAGCATCCAGCGCAGGGCGTCCTTGGGTTGGACGGCCGCCCGCGTCCGGGCCAGCGTCTCCGGCTCGTGCTCGGCCAGCCACTTGAGCGTTGGCCCCATGAAGCCCGCCGCCGGACGTCCCGGCGCGACCCGCGCCAGAGCCGGAATCCCCGCCGCCAGCAGATCGTCCACCTGGGGACGGCTGCGCGTATCCGCCCAGATGATGGCCGGACGCAGCGGCGCGCCGTCCGCGCCGAGCAGGACAGTGCCGTGCATCTGCCCCGAAAGGCCGATCCCGGCGATGGCGGCCGGGTCGATGCCGGAGGCGGCGACGGCTTCGCGCACGGTCGCGGCGGCGGCCGCCCACCAGTCGGCGGGGTTCTGCTCCGCCCAGCCGGGCCGGGGCTGCTGGATGGTCTGCTCGCGCTCGGCGGCGGCCAGCACCCGCGCCGAGTCCGCTTCCAGGACGATGCTCTTGATCTGGGTCGTGCCGAGGTCGATGCCGATCAGGAATGACATGGGGGATACTCCTTCGGGGCGAGGGACACACCTTCGATTATACGGCAGGCGGTGTGGGGGCGCGTAGACTGGGAGGCCAGAGGCAAGAAAGAGCGTCGAAGGGGCAAGCGTCTAAGCGTCTGGTAGGGACGAGGCGGCGCCTCGTCCGGTCCTGTGCCCGCGTCGAAACGTCCCCAACCGGGGCGTTCGGCCGGGGACGGGAAACAAAACGGGACGCTGGCGCATCTAAGTGATGCGGCGGACGCCGCTTTTTGTTGAATGCGGATCGCTGCCAGTTCACCGCGGCTTACAAGGAGGCTTATTGTCATGCACGACCGTCGATTCGAAGGCGATATCGCGCGCCTGCGCGCCCCAGAGCGTGTGGCGCTGCTGGAAGTGGCGCGGGTCGTGGACCTGTGCCTGGAAGGGATCACCGTCCGGCGCGCGCTGGATGTGGGCACCGGCAGCGGTATCTTCGCGGAGGCATTCGCGGCGCGCGGGCTGGCCGTCGCCGGGGTGGACGTCAACCCGGACATGCTGCCCGTGGCGCTGGGCTTCGTCCCCGGCGGAGAGTTCCACGTCGCCCCGGCGGAGGCGCTGCCCTTCGGCGATGGGACGTTCGACCTGGTGTACCTGGGGCACGTCCTGCACGAGACCGACGATCCGGTGCAGGCCCTCGCCGAGGCGCGGCGCGTGGCGACCGCGCGCGTGGCCGTCCTGGAATGGCCCTACCTGAACGAGGAAAAAGGCCCGCCGCTGGCGCATCGCCTGTCCCCGGCGCGGGTGGCGGAACTGGCCCGCGCGGCCGGATTCGGCGCGGTGCGCCAGCCTGCGCTGGGCCACATGGCCCTGTTCTTGATGGATCGCTAGCGGACAGGGACGCGCCGCGCGTCCCTGTTCCGTCATCCCCCTTCGGTACCGCTGGCGTTCGGGGAAAAACCAAGGCTATAATGAGATCGGTGAATGTAAAGGAATTGTTTGGGCCTGTTCCCTGGTTCTAGAACGAGCGTTGGCGATGACCCTGAACACCGACCGACCGACCGAGACTCTCAACCGCGAAGAGTTGATCCAGATGGCGATCCGCACCGCGCGCAGCGGCAACAAGCAAAGCGCGGTGGTGATGTTCCAGCGCGTGCTGAACGAGGATCCGCGCAACGAGCGCGCCCTGCTGTGGATGGGCGCGCTGGCCACCGATCCCAAGGAAAAACGCCGCTTCCTGCTTAAGACCCTCAAGGTCAACCCCAAGAACAAGACCGCCCGCGAAGAATTGCAGCGCATGGCCCACAGCGAAAAAGCCAGCGCCAACCGGACCCTGATCTACGGCGGGCTGATCATCGTCGGCGTGCTGATCGTAATCGCCGTCCTGGTCGTGGTGATGGTGCTGCTGGGCGTGCTGGGCTGATCCGCGCCGGAGCAGCCAGCGTGTCGGACTCTGGCGGACGGCTGATCGCTGCGCGGGGATGGCGGAGGAAGGATTTGAGAGGTCGGTTTTTCTCTCTGGGTCCTCCGCATCCTCCGCGTTGAGAGGTTTTTCAGCCACCCGCCGCCGGATAGCGTCCCGTGCCATTTCAGTTTAAGATAGCCGTGTGAGCGCCGGACCCGACCCGCCGGGCCGGAGTCCTGGCCGATTCCCACGGGAGAAAAGGGGCCTGCTTGAACACGCCTGAAGATCGCCACGCCCTCCTGAGTGAAGCCATCGAGCTGGCCCGCACCGGCCACAAGGCCCGCGCGCGCGCCCTGCTGGAGCAGGTCATCCAGGCCGACCAGTACGACGAGACGGCCTGGATGTGGATGGCGACCGTGGTCGAAACCGACGCCGAGCGCCGCGAGGCGCTGGAGATCGTGCTGGAGATCAACCCCGCCAACGCCGGCGCGCGCGAGGCGCTCGACCGGCTGGGCGGGCCGCGCGCCCGCCGCCTGGCGGAAAAGGCTCACGAGCTGGCCGAGCGAATCGGCGGGGAAGCCCTCGACGAGCGGGCCTTCCAGCCGGTGATCGAGCGCCCGGCCGAACCCGCCCCCGCGCCGGTCGCCGGGCCGGAGCCAACCCCGGAGGAGATCGAAGCGGAGCAGACCCGCCGCCTGGTGCAGGCCGTCCACGAGGAGACCCTGCGCGCCCAGGAACAGGCCGCGGCGCAAGCCGCCCCGGCCCAGGCGGTCGAATACTACGATTTCGCCGGGGAGGAGCGCCGCCGCCGGTTCGGCCGGATGGTGCGCCTGGCCGGGACGGTCGCCCTGATCCTGGTGGGGGCGGGCCTGGTCGCCGGGGCGCTGCTCGGTCTGAGTAGTCTGCTGGCGGTGCAGCCGCCCGCGCCGCCCACGCCGACCCTCAACCTGGCTACGGCCCTGGCCCTGCTGGCCACTCCGACGCCGGAGGTCACGCCCACCCTGGCGGGAGTGCTGCTCGTCACCCGGTCGCCCCAGGAAGTTGGCGCGCTGCCCGCCACCTGGACGCCTTCTTTTACCCCCAATCCGACCGCGACCCACACGCCGTCGCCCCAGCCGCCCGCGCCCGCCGAATATCGCCTGATCTTCAGCCGGCGGGCGGAAGGCGAGGAGCGCTACAGCCTGTATGCTATTCGCGGCGACGGCCGCGAGGAAGTCCGTCTGACCGGCGGCCAGACCTCCGACCGCAGTCCGGCTCCGGCCGCCGACGGGCAGCGCGTGGCCTTCGCCAGTGATTACAGAGGCGGGCGCGAGGTCGTCCTGGCCCGGCTGGATGCGCTCCTGGGCGGGCTGTCCGTGCCGACGGCCGTCCCCGCCGTCGAAGGCCAGACTCCGGTCGCGGCCGCTTCCGGGCCGATTCAGGCCGTCACCGGCTACGCCAGCTCGCGCCTGGAAGGGGTGTCCTGGTCGTCGGATGGCTTCCGGATCGCCTTCAGCGCCAATTTCGACGGCGACGACGAAATCTACCTGATCAACGCCGACGGCACGGGGCTGGTCAAGCTGACCGACAACACGGCCAGCGACCGCGACCCGGCCTGGAGTCCCAACGGCCTGACCGTGGTCTTCGCCTCCGACCGGGACGGAGCGGGCCAGTACGAGTTGTACAGCGTGGAGCCAAACGCCGCCAACCTGACCCGTCTGACCGATTCGGCGGGCAGCAACCTGGACCCGGCCTGGTCGCCGGACAGCCGCTTCATCGTCTTCGTCTCCGACCGCGACCGCGACGCCGACCTGTACATCATGAACGCCGACGGCACCAACGAGCGCCTGCTGACCACCAACGACCCGGCCGAGGATCGCTACCCGGCCTGGAGTCCGGATGGGCGCTGGATCGCGTACAGCTCCAACCGGGAGTCGACCAACCCGCAGATTTACCTGATCGATCCCTATGGAGAGCGGATCGTGCGCGTCACCGCCGGCAGCGGCGACGACGTCGATCCGGCCTGGATGCGGTAGAAGCGGTCGTTGGTGGGTGGTTAAGGCGTGCGTACACCGTAGCGGCGGCGCGAAAGGGTATTGGCCTGGAGAGCCTGTCGCGCCTCGAACGGCCGCTTGGGCTTGCGCCGCGCGGATTGGCGGCTCGACCTCCTACCCCGGTTTGGTTCTCGTGGCCGCGCGATACCAGGTATCTCCAGAGTCCGCCCCCCAGGAATCGAGCACGCAGGCGGAGACAAAAGGCGCGCCCCAATCTGGGACGCGCCTTGAAGTCGATCCGGCGAAATGCCAGGGCCGCTACGACACCACCACCGTGATCTGGCGCTGCTCGGAGGAGCCGTCCAGCTTGGTCACGCTCAGGGTGTAGGTCGAGGTGGCCACCGGGCACTCCTGGCGGGAGCCGTCCCCGGTCACGCCGACGCCCTGGTAGTAGACCGCCTGCACGCCGGAAACCGACCAGCTCAGGGTCACACACTGCCCGGAGGTGATGCTGGTCGCGGTCGAATTGAAGGTGATCGACGCGCCGCCCGTGCCGCCGCCCGTCCCGCCGACCGTGACCGTGATCTGGCGCTGATCCACCGAATTATCCATCTTGACCACGCGCAGGACGTAGGTCGTGGATGCGCCGGGGCATTCCTGGCGGGAGCCGGTCCCAGGCACCCCCACGCTCTGGTAGTAGACTTCCTTCACTCCGGAGGTTGTCCAGTTCAGGGTCACGCACTGCCCGGCGGTGATGCTGGTCGCGGTCGACGTGAACGTGACCGCGAACGCGCCGGTGCCGCCGGTGCCGCCCGTCGCGCCAAAGACCTCGACCGTGATCTGGCGCTGGTCGGTCGTGCCGTCCAGCCGCACCAGGCGCAGGGTGTAGGTCGTCGTGACGGTCGGGCACTCCTGCTTGGTGCCGGAGCCGGCCTGCGGGACGTCGTTGATGTACAGCTCGCGGGCGTTGGTCGTGGCCCAGGTCAGGTTCGTGCACTGGCCGGCCACGATGGGCGCCGGGCTGGCGGTGAAGGTGATCCCGCCGCTGGTGCCACCCACCGTGCCGCCGGGGATCGTGCCGATCGGCGGCGTCCCGACCACGGTGATCGTCACGTAACGCTCGACGGACTGGTTGCCGTAGGTCACGCTGCGCAGGGTGTAGGTCGTGGTCGTCAGCGGGCATTCCTGGCGGGAGCCGCTGGCCGCCACGCTTTCGCCCTGGTAGTAGACCTGAGCCGCGTTCTGGACGTTCCAGCTCAGGGTCGCGCACGCGCCGGGGGTCACGCTGTCCTTGTCGGCGGAGAAGGTCAGGCCGGTCGGCTGGCTGAAGTCGGTCATCGAGCCGTTGACGACCTGGAAGTAGCGCCCGTTGACCCAGCCCCGATAGCCCCGGTACTGGACCAGAATCCACAGCCCGCCGGACGTGACCGAGATGGCCGAGACCTGGGCCCCGCGCGGCAGGTAGGTGATCACGTCCGCTTCGGGGTCTGGCTCCATCCGGATGTTGACGTCGGTGCGCGGCGAGACGACAACCGCCCCCGGCTCCACCACGCCGGAGATCAGCGCGGGCGGGACGGCCTCGCTGGAGATCGGCAGCCGGGCGAGCGATCCCTGCTCCACCTGGAGGTAGCCGCGATAGACCCAGCCGCCCTGTCCGGCATAGGCGACCCGCACCCAGCGGAAGTTGGGGCTGATGGCCGTGGCCGGGACGACGGTGCCGTAGGGGATGATGTTGTAGCGCTGGGAGGCCGTGGTCGGCGCGGCGCGCAGGTTCAGGTTGACGATAGCACTGACCCGCACCTCGCCGGTCTCGGTCCCGGTCTGGGCGGCGGCGGGGGCGACCGCGCCCCAGCCCGCCGGGGCCACGCCGGACAGACACATTCCCAGGATCACCAGGCCAATGACGACGCGCCTGACTCGGTTCATGGTTCACCTCTTCGCGAATGACGACTGCTGCTGGTTCTATTGTACTCGTCCGCGCGATCCAGGCGAACCGGGCTTTGGTACCAGAAAAGCGGTCAGTGGTGGATGGTGGGTGGTTTGTGGTCAGGCGAAAAGCGGGGGCACTCCGCCCCGGCGCTCAGGGCGTCGTGGCGATAGGGCCTTCCTGGGGCTGCGCCACGCAGGTGGACCGGCGCTGGGCCAGCTCGGCGCGCGCTTTCTCCAGGCTGGAGACGAAAACCATCTCGGCGCTGAGATGGCGATAGACCCTGGCAAAGGTATTGAACAGAATCTCGGCGTACATCCCGGCCCCAACCAGGGCGACCATCCCGCAGTTGTCCGGCCGGCTTTCCTGCGCGTTCTTGAAATTGGCCAGCGCCCGGACGGGCGGCGTTGCCCCCGGATCGGCCATGATGATCAGATCGACCGTGTGCGAGACTTCGCCCATCATCCGGTATGCCTCGCGCACGGCCTCCCAGAAATTGGTCCAGCCGCAGCCCGGATGGATTTCGAAACGGATTGCGAGCTTCGTTTCGTCGTCCCAGATCACCGTAACTTCCGTCATAAGTCTATACCTCGAATACGATCAACGATGATCTTATTCTACCTGGAGTTAGAAGACAGCGCGTGAAATCGATCTAAAAAGAAGGACCGTCGCAGCCTCCGGAGAGCGTGGGGTGCCCGGCGCCGCTCCGCAGCGTCGAAGCGGCAAGCGAAAACAGGTCAAAACCGGCTTTTCTCTGCGTCCTTTGCGGCCTCTGCGGTGAGACTGTCTTTTACCCGCCCCGCTGGCGCATGACCTCGAAAGCCAGGATCGCGGCGGCGGCGGTCGTGCCCAGCGATTGGCCGTAGACCCGCACGTAAGGGATGGTCAAAACCAGATCGGCCCGCTCCAGGAAGGAGCGTGTCACGCCGCGCTTTTCCCCGCCGATCAGGACGAACAGCGGCCCGGTCAGGTCGGCGGCGAAGAGCGACACCGCGCCGCGCGTCTGCCCCGTGGTCGCCACGCGCAGGCCGCGTCCCCGGCAGAAGTCGGCGGCGTCCTCGGCCGTCTCCGCGACCGCGGTCGGGATGCGCTCCGACGCGCCCGCCGAGGCGCGCGCCACGACGGCGGCGGCGCTCATCCAGTTGCGCGGGCGGACGATCAGACCGTCCGCGCCCGCCGCGTAGCAGGCCCGGATCGCCTGCCCGAAGTTGTAGGGGTCTTCCACGCCGTCGAGCATGACCACGAACGGCGCGCGGCCTGTCCCGCCGCCGGGCAATACCCCTTCCAGCGGCACGAAACGGCGCGGCCCGGCCAGGGCGATGACCCCGCCGTGGGTATCGCCGCTGGCCCGCGCGTCGATGACCTCACGCGCCACGCGCTGCACGGGAATCTTCCTCTCGCGGGCCAGCCGCTCCAGGCGGGCCAGGTGGCCCTCCCGGTCGCGGGCGGCCCGGTCGATCAGGATCGTCTCCACCGGACGGCTGGCCGCTTCCAGCGCCGCCGTGATGGCGATGTGGCCTTCGAGGTGGGTGGTTTCGGGTTGGCCGGTCATTCCGCCGCGCCTCCCAACGGCCGCGTGGACTGGTGGGCCATCCAGTCCTGGATCAGGGCGGCGCGCCGGTCCAGGCCGCGCAGGAGGCTGGTATTGAGCTGCAAGTGCAGCGGCGGGACCTTGAGCGCGTGCCCGCGCCAGGCGATCGTCTCAGCCTGGGCGAAGGCGGTCGGGCCGAAATCGAGCGGCGGCGCGTCCGGCGATTCCGGGGTCAGGCCGCCCACCCATTCCAGGCGCATCCCGACGAAGGCCCGGCAGAACCAGTCCGCGATCCAGCCGCGCGACGATTCCAGCGGCTGGACCAGCCGGTCGGCCAGCAGCTCCGCCAGGTAGTGCGCCCCGCCGTCGTCCGTGATCAGGTCCAGGTCGCGCGGCGTGACGGGGATGCCCCGCGCCGCCAGCGCCGCGCTGCCGCCCAGCATCCAGTCCACGCCCTTCCCCTCGACCCGCGCCAGGAGCGTGTCCAGGGCTTTCTCCCAGGGAGGCGCTTCCTCCCCGGCCGACTGGCGCAGGATGGCGGGCATGTACTGCGTGAAGCGGGCGAAGATCGCGTCCAGGCCGGGCGTCGCCGCCGGGAAGGAGCGTTTGAAGCGGCCCGGCCCCTCCTCCAGAAAAACCAGGTCGCGGACGGCCTGCTGATAGGCCGGGGCCACGTCCCGCAGGACAAACCAGGCCCGGTCGTGTTCGATTTTCAGTTCAGTACGCATGATTGCGCGCGCCTTATCCCCTTCTCAGTCGGATGACGTTTCAATTCAACACAGATAACACGGATTGGGAGGATTAACACAGTTTCCTTCTATTGGAAAGAGCCGTGCAAATCCGTTTCATCGGTATCATCTGTGTTGAGTTGAAACGAGTCAAACGCTCACCGTCCACCGGGCGCGGCCTGTTTCTCTGCCCAGGCGCGTTCCACATACGCCGTGATCTGCTGCGCGAACACGGCCCGGTCGAACTTGAGAGCGTGGGTGTGCAGGCGGGCCGGATCGTAGCGGGCCGCGTCGAAGGCGCGCAGGACGGCGGCCAGCGAATCGACCGTCTGCGCCGCGAACAATTCGCCGGTCTGGCCGGGGATCACGGTATCCAGCGCCCCGCCGCCCGCGTAGGCGATCACCGGCCGCCCGGCGGCCAATGCCTGCACGGGCGCGATCCCGAAGTCCTCCAGGCCGGGGAACAGGAAGGCCCGGCAGCGCGCCATCAGACCCGGCAGGTCGCCGTCCGGCACGAAGCCCAGGAACTCCACCGTCGGCCCGGCCATTGCCTTCAGCCGCTCGGTATCGCGCCCCGTCCCGCCGACCTTGAGCGGCAGGCCGAGCGCCGTGCAGGCCTGGACCGCCAGGTCGATGCGTTTGTAAGGGATGTGGCGCGAGACGATCAGGAAGTAGTCCTCCACCTCGGCGGCGGGGGCGGGCATGAAACGCGCCGTATCCACCGGAGGGAAGATGATCGCGGAGTCGCGGCCGTAGTAGGTCTTGATCCGGGCCTGGATCTCGGTGCTGATCGCGATGAAGTGATCGACCCGGTCCGCCGCGCGACGGTCCCAGCCGCGCAGGAGCGCCACCAGCGGTCGCAGGGCCAGCACCTGGGCCGCGCTCAGATTCTCGCGCTGCACATACGCCTCGAACTGCCACACGTAGCGGGTCGGAGCCAGGCAGTAGCAGACGTGCAGCGTATCGGGGCCGTGGCGCAGGCCGTGGCAAAAGCCGCTTTTGTTGCTGAGCACCACGTCGTACTCGGACAGGTCCAGCCCGCCCCACGCCAGCGGGTAGACCGGCAGGTAGGGCTGGTGATGGTCGTGGATGCCGGGCAGGCGATCCATCCACAGGGTGCGGATGTCCCAGTTCCGGTAGGCGGCGGGCATCTTGTCCGGCGCGTAGAGGCTGGTGTAGACCGGGGCGTCGGGGTAGAGCGCCACCAGGTCGGCCAGCACGTCCTCCGCGCCGCCCACCTGGTTGAGCCAGTCATGGACGAGGGCGAGTTTCATATTCGATGTTGAATTGCCTTTGATGATCAGTATCGCCACTCATCTCCGAATATTGGAGACGGGCACTGTGGTCCTAATTCCTGAATGAATGTTGACGTAATAGTGTTGCGACCGCTGTTTCCACGAGTAACCTCAACATTCATCTTCTTTGCCAAGGCATACGGGATATTGAGTACGGAAGACAGAACGAGCGTTCTCCTAGGGCGGGTTATCGCCACATAGAATAAGCGACGTTGTTCTTCCCGATATCGTTGTTGGTCATCTAGTGACAATGTATCGTCTGGTCTGCTTGGAATAGCGCTCTCCACACAGCCAACCACAATGACATGATCAGCCGTCAGTCCCTTTGATTTATGCAGACTCATGATGCGAATATATTCGACATCTGTAGGCATTTCTGGTTGTGAGACATTCGTGAGTATAGTGTCGAACACATCTTTCAGATCAGCAGAATCCGAGAGTTCTCCGACAGCCTCTCGAAATGGCTCAGCCCATTCTTCCCCCTCAGGGAAAATACCGTCGATTATTGCCTGACATGATTCATCCCTAAGTTCTTCTGAACGCTGTTTCAATAGTGCATAACGCTCAACGAGTACCGATATTCGGGGAATTGGAAGCTCACCGCCTGATAGGAGTGTTTCGAGCGCATCTCTAGGATGTACATTGTTCCGTGAACAGTATGTTTGTAGTCGAGCATACTCGTTTACACGTAACTTGGTATGACTCAACCCAAGCCAACAGCGAAGTGCCACTTTGTCATTTGGAGCTACTAGAAGCCTCAAAAGAGTAAAAGCTTCTTGGGCTCTATTATCTTCTACAAGTTTGGGGTTTCCATCAAGAAGTTCTTCATGGAAAAAACTGTGAGCGGGCTGATCAAGATTTCTGAGGGCATCGCGGATCTTATATCCGAATTGGCGGCGGGGACACAACACAAGTACTTGACCGGGTTCAAAATCGCCTCTCTTTATCCGTGAGTCAATGAATTTGGCTATACCGGCTGCCTCTGAATCCATATCTGCCCACTGAACAATATGGACTTCTCCCTCTATGTTTTCAGCCCTTGGCAGTAGACTCCGACCTTTTCTAAGGGTATTGTAGCTAATCAGTTCCTTCGCTAGATTCACAACTTTTGTTGGACACCGACGACAAAGTGTCAGAGGAATTTCACGTGTTTGCGCGTGAGTTTCGACGAACTCGATTATGCCTTCGGGATGTGCATAGCGAAAAGCCTCATATATCGATTGATCTTCATCTCCAATGACGGTTAGCGAACCTCGCTTGCTCAACAAATCAATCACACTCTGTTCCGCTCGATTCAAATCCTGATATTCATCTACAAGGACATGTGTATATTGCTGGAGTTCCACGCATCCAGGGTTATTGCGAAGATATTTCAGCGTCTCAGGTACTAGTTCGCTAAGTAGCATTGCATCATGAAAACGCAACCAATTCCTTAAAGCAGTTTCGAACTCCCGATCCTGATCGTCGAGAGCCCATCCTGGCTGTTGATCCTGCTCACGTGCCCAAGCTGCTTCGAAAGCATGGAGTCGCTTCTTGCACTGGGGAATAGTTCCAAAATCCCCATTGTTCTTTAGATCCTCCAGATGAAATCTCTCCTCAAAGACCAACAAGGGGCGAGGGACACGGCCGATCTGCAGAAATACATTCGCGCTACCCAACAAGGAAAAACAAAAAGAATGCAGAGTGCCTTTCCGTATAAACCGTGAATTTCCGATAGCCAGTTGGTTCAGGCCTTTTTCAAGATCAGCGGCCGCCGTTCTAGTGAATGTAACAAGTAGAATACGCTTTGGGTCAGTTCCATCTTCAAGAAGTCTGGCAACCCTTCTCATAAGTGCGAATGTTTTTCCAGTGCCAGGACCTGCAACTACCAAGAGAGTAGATTCGGAGCTAGCCGCTATTTCAAGCGCAGAACCATCGATTCCATCGTTCCAGGCCATGACAAACTCCTTTAAGAATAACAAAATGCATCTCATGCAAATTTATCATACTTATGGTCGAGTGAAAAACATGATGCCGCCCACCTGGTTGAGCCAGTCATGGACGAGGGCGAGTTTCATCGGGCGGCGAGTCCGTTCGGTAGTCCGAGTCGGGTGCCATTATACCGGGGAAAGCCAAAAGCATCTCACCACAGAGGACGCGGAGAACACAGAGGAAAAGCTTTTGGAGAGGCTTTTCTCTGCGCTCTCCGCGACCTCTGCGGTGGGATTTTCTCGTCTTGGCTTTTCTCCGCGTTTTTGCCTGGCGCTCCTGGCGTTTTGGCGGTTCGTTTGGTTTTTGATGCGACTTCCTCTCGCTTCACCCTCACACGTGCAGCATGGTCCCCTCCGGGTGAAGCACGAGCGTGTCGCCGATCACGCCGGTCTCGAAGGCATCCGTGCGGGGCGAGCCGCCTCCAAACGGGGGCAGACCGGGATCGTTCCGGAGCAATTCGATGCGGTGCGGGCCGGACTCGCCGCTGATCGCGATCCGGCAGGCCTCGTCGCCCAGGTCGACCGCCTCGATCCGGCAGCCGGGCAGCAGCGGGGCGAGGTCATCCCAACGGCCTACCTCGCTGTCGGCGAAATTGGACACCCAGGGGCGAACTGTATCGTAGAAGCTCGGGTCACATTCCATCACCCGGCCGTCGATCCGGGTGTAGCCCCCCGCTCCCCAGACGGCGTAGACCAGTACCTCCCGCCCGGAGGACGCGCCTTCGCTCAGGACAAAACCCACGAAGCCGGGGCCGCCCATGCCGTAGGTGCCATACGACGCGCCGTAGTCCACGATCGTCCGGCCGATCAGGCAATCGACGCCGATCTCGCTCAACCGGGGCGGCCGGACGATGATCACCGTCTCGCCAGGGCCGGGGGCATAGTGAAAGTCGTGGAAGTCCGGCACCTCGACCCAGCCCCGCGCCAGCCAGGACGCCAGTTCAGCCCTGGGGATGATCATGGAACAGGCCCGGATCAGCCCCAGGTCCAGGGCCTCGTACGGATGCGGCCGCCGCCGCGCCCGGTTAAGACGCGTCCACCATCGCCTGAGCATCACCGCTTCCTCCTTCCCGCGACCTGCCCGCCTTCACTATAGCCTCGCTGCCGTCCACCGCCAGTCGAGCGGAAAGGCCATCTCACCGCGAAGGGCGCAAAGAACGCGGAGGAAAAGCTTTTAGAGAGGTTTTCTCTGCGTTCTCCGCGACCTCTGCGGTGCGATTTTTCTCGTCTTTGCTTTTCTCCGCGCTTTTTCTTGGCGTTTTGGCGGTACGTCTGCCTTTTTTCAAACAGAATCCCCCGCCGCGCACTAAAGAGGGTGTAACCATTCGCCATGGGGGGCATGGCTTGAAGGAGGGGTTTGTCCCATGATCGGAATGACTCGACGTTTGCGCGCCGCCGTCCTGCTGATCGTCCTGGCCGGGCTGATCCTGGCCGCGAGCGTGCCCGCCGCCGCCGATCCGCTGGCCCGGCTGAACTGCACCTTCACGGTGAAGTACCCCATCATCAACGTGCGCGGCGGGCCGGGCCTGAGCTATGACCGGGTGGGATCGCTGCGGCGGGGCGAGACCTTCGCCGTGATTGACCAGGCGCGGGGCGCGGATGGCCTCGTGTGGTGGCAGGGGGCCGGCGACCAGTGGGTGCGCTCCGACCTGGGCACGTCCGACTGCCCGGCGACCTGCGGCAACGCCGTGTGCGAGTACGGCGAGACCGCCGCCACCTGCGCCGGGGACTGCTCGACCGGGGCGGCTTCGACCGGCGGCAACCTGACCAGTACCGGCGCCGGCTGTCTGGTGGGCAACTGCCAGGCGTGTTATGAGAGCGTCTCGTGTTACCCGGCGTGCAGCGATTGCACCTGCTCCCGCAATGAGTTCGGCTGCGTGACCTGTTACTGCCGCTATCCCGGCTCCACTACGTCCGGCGCCGCGACGGCCACGAGCACCGGCGGTTGTCTTACACCCGACTGCCAGTCGTGCTATGAGAGCATCTCGTGCTACCCGGCGTGCAGCCAGTGCACCTGTTCCGAAAACGAGCATGGCTGCAAGACCTGCTATTGCAGCTATCCCAGCGGACAGTAGACAGTCGACAGTTCACAGTCGACAGTCAAGGCATCACCCGGTTGTGTCTTGTTTTTACTGTCCACCGTCTACTGATGACTGTCTACTTGACGGTATACTCCCGGCGGGATGGGCTTCACTTGCGCGGTGAAGGGATGGGCGTGGACGAGCGGCGCGCGATCGAGCGGCTGAAACAGGGGGACATTGGCGGGCTGGCGGCTCTGGTGGGGCGCTACCAGGACGAGGCGATCCGGACCGCCTACCTGATCACCCACGACCTGGCCCTGGCCGAGGACGTCGTTCAGGACGTCTTTCTCCAGGTTTATCGCTCGATTCACAGCTTCGATGCCAGCCGCCCCTTTGCGCCCTGGCTGAAGCGCAGCGTGGTCAACGCGGCCGTCAAGGCCTGCCGCGCCCGGCAGGCCGAATGGTCCCTGGACGAGGATGGGCGGGACGGCGATCTCAGCTTCGACGACCTGCTGCCCGATCCCGGCCCCGGCCCGGCCGACCGGCTGGAATCCGCCGAGATCGAGGCCGCCGTCGAGGAGGCGCTGCGCCGCCTGCCCCCGGAGCAGCGCGCGGCGATCGTGCTGCGCTACTACCTGGACGCGGACGACGACGAGATCGCCGCCCGGCTGGACTGCGCCCCCGGCACAGTGCGCTGGCGGCTGCACGCGGCGCGCAAGCAGTTGGGGGTGCTGCTGCGCCGCTGGGTGACGAGTGTGATAGGGTGAGCGGGGAGACGATGGACGACAGACACGCCCGACACATCCTGGATCAAATCGCCCGCAAGCGGACGGCCGGCCACGCCGACCTGTGGCCGCGCCTGGCCGCCCGGCTCCCGGAACGCGCCGCCGTCCCGCCGCGCCCTCGCGGACTCCCCGCCGCCCGCCCGGCCCGCGCCCTCGCCCTGATCGCCCTGGCCCTCGGCCTGACCCTGCTGGCCGGGGCGGGAGTCTACGCCGTGGCCCGCTTCGCCGGGCTGGTCTGGCTCGACCCCGGCCTGGAACAGGCCCAGACCGGCGATCTGGGGATCATCCTCCAGCAAGCCCAAACGCTCGATGGGCTGGCCGTCACCCTGGAATGGGCCTACGCGGATGCGCATCGCATCGCGGTCGTCTACAGCGCCATGCATGAACACGCTCCCTGGATTCCGGCGCGGGTGGAACCCCACCTGCGCCTGGTCCGGGTCGACGGGCCGGAGTTCCCGATCCTGTTTGGCGGCGGTGGGGGCGGCGGCGGAGGCGGGGGAGGCGGCGGTGAGGGCGAACCACCCGAACACACTCCCACCCCGGACCTGACCTGGAGCAATGCCGGCATCATGAACTTCGACGCCACCGTCCTGGACGGAGCGCCGGAGGCGCTTGACCTGCGCCTGGAGATGACCTTCGAGCTGATCCCGCCGCCGGAGGTTGGCGGTCCGCCGCAGTCCATCGGGCCGTTCAAATTTGCCCTGCAAGTGCCCTTCAGCCCGGCGCTGGTCCTGCGCCCGGCGGATACCGTCCGTGCGGGCGACCTGGACCTGACCCTGGTCTGGGCCTCGATCACCCCGTCGTCCACCCAGGTGAGCCTGTGCTTCGCGCCGCCGGATGGGGAGGTCTCCTGGCTGCCGGTCGGACGCCTGGATACCGGCGCGGCGCAGGTGGATGACCTGGGCTTCCTGGCGCTGCCCGCCGCGCTTGGGCAGGACGGCCCCCGCCGCTGCGCGACGCTCGACTTCCTGACGCCCTACGACGGCCGGGCGGCCCGCTGGACGCTGACCGTCAGCCGCCTGGAGCGCGCCGGCGCGCCCCCGATCGCCGGCCCGTGGGCCTTCACGATCGACGTGCCGGGCGGGTGATTCGCCCCTTCCGCGTTTTTCCTGGCGCTTTGGCGGTTCATCTTGTTGTTGCCTCCGCCCCGGCGATCGGGGCTGCCCACTTTCCCCTGACTCCCCCCACGGGGATACAATAACGCTGGGCGGCCAAGCCTGGCCTCCCCTTTCCCGCGCGGGTTGGGTGTCCCCGGCCCGCCCCTGATCCTGGAGACTTCCCCCATGACCCTGATCACCGACCGCGCGCAAGCGCTGGAAATCCACCGCCACGTCGCGGCCACCCAGGCCAGCCTGGCGATCTTCTGCACCGCCTCCCACTGGAACACCGAGGCAATCCTGCTGGCCGGGCAGCGCCTCGCCGAGAAATACCACCTGGACGCCGTGCCGGTCGCCGTGGCGATGACCTTCACCTACCCCTACATGCCGCAGGCGGTGCGCAGCACCTACAGCGGCGATCCGGTCGCCGGATTCGTCTCCAACATGCTCCACCTCAAGACCCTGTGCGACGGCCCGGACGCGCCCTACCGCAAGGTCGCCGTGCTGCCCCACCTCGATCACGCCGACCCGCAGCGCGACCGCTGGGCGCTGACCGAGGGGCTGCCCTACCTGGCGACGGCCATGTTCGACGCCCAGAAGTACCCCCTGGAGCAGAACACCGCCTGGACGAAAGACTACGTCCAGACCTACGGCGATCGGGTGATGGTCGAGGGCATCATCGAGGAACTGAGCGTCGGCGGCGGGCGGGCGGAAGCCCACCAGCGCGACGATTACGTCGACAAGGCCGAGCGCTACCTGGCCGAGACGGGCGCCGACCTGCTGGTGGCCGACCTGGGCACCGAGCAGCAGTCGGAGACGGTGGGCGAGGTGCGCTACCTCCAGGCGCGGGCCCAGGCCCTGACCGCGCGGCTGGGCGCGGCCCGGCTGGTGCTGCACGGCACGTCCAGCCTGAGCACGGCCCAGATGCGCGGCCTCGGCGCGGACGGCGTGATTCGCGTCAACATGTGGACGCGCATCGCCCGCGAGGCCGGGCAGCACGCCGCCCGCCGCCTGATCGAGCGCCAGGCCGCCCTCTTCGCCGGGGACTTCGAAGCCGCCGAATCGCGCCAGTACCTCTTCGACTCGATCGAGAAGGCCGCCGAGATCATGGTCGAGGTGATGGAGACGATCGGGTATCCGGGGCTGGGGTTGTAGGAGACAGTTGACAGTTCACAGTCGACAGTTGACAGTAAAAGACGCGAGGATGGGGGAAGATGCAGGATTTTCGCACGTTGAAGGTCTGGGAGAAAGCACATTCCTTGACGCTGGACGTTTACCGGGTTACCAGGCAGTTTCCTCCAGATGAGCAATATGGGCTGACCGGCCAGCTTCGCCGCGCCACGGCATCTATCCCGGCCAACATCGCGGAAGGATGCGGCCGAGGCACCAACAATGAGTTGGCGCGCTTCATCCAGATCGCCCAGGGTTCGGCCAGCGAGGTCCATTATCATCTGTTGCTGGCTCACGACCTGGGCTATCTGGCGGATTCCGACCACCAGCGCCTCGAAGCAACCATTATCGAGGTCAAGCGGATGCTGGTTGGCTTTCTCAAAACCCTGCGCAACACCTGATTGGAGCTTCTTTTACTGTCGACTGTCAACTGTCGACTGTGAACTGGAGTGTGCCATGAGTCTGCTGGGCATCGATGTAGGCACGACAGGCTGCAAGGTGCTGGTCATCAGCGCGGACGGGGCGATTCTGGCGGCGGCCAGCCGCGAGTATGACGTGATCCGGCCCCAGCCCGGCTGGGCGGAGCTGGACAGCCAGGCCGTCTGGGACAGGATTCAGGCCGCGATCCGCGAGGTCACGGCCCAGGTGACGGCCGACCCGGTGGCGGCGCTGTGCGTCTCCTCGATGGGCGAGGCCATGACGCCCGTCTCCGCCGACCGGCGCATCCTGGGCCACTGCCTGCTGGGCTTCGACACGCGCGGCGCGGAGACGATGGATCAACTGGCCGCGCTCGACCCGGCCGCGTTCTACGCACGGAGCGGCAACCCGGCCAGCGGCGTGTTCGGTGGCCCCAAGCTGATCTGGCGGCGCGATCACGACCCGGCCCTGTTCGCGCGGGCGTTCAAGTTCCTCAACTGGGCCGATCTGGTGGCCTTCCTGCTGGGCGCGGAGCCGGTCACGGACTATTCGCTGGCCAACCGTTGCCTGTTCTTCGACCTGCGCGCCGCCGACTGGTCGGCCGAGACGCTGGATTACGTCGGGATGCCGCGCGACAAGCTGCCGGGCGTCACCCAGGCCGGGACGGTCACCGGCACGGTCAGCGCGGAAATGGCGGAGCAGCTCGGTTTACAACCGGGGACGAAGATCGTGATCGGCGCGCACGACCAGTGCGCCAACGGGGTCGGCGCGGGCGTGGATCGGGCCGGCAAGGCGCTCTACGGGCTGGGCACCTTCATCTGCATCATGCCCACCTACGACCGCATCCCGCCCACCGGGCCGATGCTGGACCTGGGCCTCAACGTGGAGCATCACGCCCTGCCGGGGCTGTACGTCAGCTTCTACTACAACCTCACCGGCGGCGCGCTGCTCAAGTGGTTCCGGGATACCTTCGCCCCGCTGGAGCACGCCGCTGCCAGGGCCGCCGGGCGCGACGTCTACGACGATCTACTGGCCGAGATGCCGCCCGATCCGACCGGGCTGCTCGTGCTGCCCCACTTCGCCCCGACCGGCCCGCCCCACTACGATCCCGATCCCTTTGGGATCATCGCCGGGCTGACGCTGGAGACCTCGCGCGGGGCGTTCATCAAGGGCCTGCTGGAAGGCGTGACTTACCACTTCCGGGACGGGATCGAGCGCATGGCGGCCGCCGGGATCGCCATCGACGAGTTCCGCGTCACCGGGGGCGGGGCCAGGTCGGATGCCTGGCTCCAGATCAAGGCGGACATCATCGGCCGCCCGCTGGCCAGGCCCAAAGTGACCGAGGCCGGGGCGCTCGGCGCGGCGATCCTGGCCGGAGTCGGCGCGGGGCTGTACGCCTCCCCCCAGGAAGCCAGCCGGGCGCTGGTCCAGGTGGACCGCGTCTTCGAGCCGGACTCGCGCCGCCACGCGATCTACAACGAGCGCTTCGCCATGTACCCCCGGCTCTATCCCTTCGCGCGGCAGGTGAGAGAAGGCAGGTGATTGGTTGTTGGTTCGTGGTTGGTGGCCAAAGACACGCCGCCCACGAAGCGGTTTGACCACCCACCAATCACCACGAACCGCCTTCTGTTTGCGCAGTCGCCCGGTATGGATTATGCTGGGATCACCTCCGCTGGTAGGTTCTGAACCAGCATCCCATACTGCGCCGGGGGCGGATTGCGGTCCGCCCCCGGCCAGATGCGGCGTCTCGAACTGAAAAGCGGCCGGAGATTCGCCCCGGCCGCTTTTGATTCACCCCTCTGGTGTTTTCTCCGATGATCAGCGCCGGGGAACCGGGCCGGTCGACTGGCGGATCACCAGCTCGGCCGGCAGCAGAATCCGGCTGCGAGGCCGCTGTCCGATCGACCACAGCCGCACGCACTCGAACGCGGTCGTGCCCATCTCCCCCAGGTGCTGGCGCATCGTGGTCAGCGGCGGCGTCACGCGGGAGGCGGCTTCGATGTCGTCGAAGCCCATCACGGACAGGTCCTTGCCGATCCGCCGGTTGGCTTCCCCGGCGGCGCGCAGCAGGCCCAGCGCCATCGTGTCGTTCGAACTGAAGATGGCCGTCAGCGGCTGCGGCAGGGCCAGCAGCTTCCTGGCCGCCTGGTAGCCGCTTTCCTCTTCCCAGTCACCGGTGGCGATCCAGGCCGGGTCAGGCTCGATGCCCGCGCTGCGCAGTCCGGCCAGGTAGCTTTCCAGCCGGGCCTCGGTCGCGGGATGGCCGGGTTGTCCGGTGATGAACCCGATGCGGCGGTGGCCCAGCTTCAGCAGGTGATCCATGGCGGTGCGGGCGGCCAGCCGGTTGTCCAGGCTGATCGCCACGCCGTTCTGGCCCGTGTTCATGTCATCCGCTTCCGCCAGGATGTACGGCCGCCCAGCCGACTCGCACGCTTCCACCAGACGGCTCGTTTCGCGGGTGGTGATCATCAACACATAGTTGAACGCCCTGCACAGACTCACCAGGCTGAAATTCGGCTCGCTGTCGAAGACGTAGCTGGAAACCACATAGCCATGCTGCTGGGCAGGGGCCGAGAAGGCCTGCATGACCGGCCCGCCAAAGGTGCCGAAGCTGTTGGTGTTGGGCATGACGATCAGAATCGCGCCGGTCTTGCCCTTGATCTGAGGCTCTACCGGCCCCTGTTGGAGCCGATCCAGCGCAGTCTGGATACGTCCAATAGCCTCGCCGCTCAATCCCTGACGGTTACCGAATACCATCTGCCAGACTTCCTGCGGGTTGACGCCGGCCACCTGGGCGATGTGGCTGAGGTCGAGTCGTTCCGAATGGGTCATGGGTTCGTCTGGTCCTTGTTTCCAGGTGTTTATGGCTTCCGGGTGTCGAAATCCTCGCTGTTTGGTCTCGAAGGCTGAATGACTGCGCGGTCGATGGATTGTTGACGTTGTCCGTGCGGCCGGGTGAATTGGCCCAGAATGGCCCGGTCTTGCGTGCCGGGCGATCGATTCCGGCTGCGTGATCCGCCAGATGCAATCAGTTTCGTGCTGAAATCATACGATGATCGCTTCTCTGACGATCCTTGATTAATTTTACTGCCGGAAAATATCACGCGGGGCAAAAAATGTATGAATTCCAGGCCGCCCGGCGGCGGCCATCGGATCAGAAAAGGGCTGACGCGATAGCCACCGCCGGCCGTCTCACCGCCGCGGGGCGGGGCCGGTTGACTGGCGGACGATCAACTGGACCGGGAAGACGGTCTCGCGCGGCGCGGGCGGGGTGCCCTGGAGCCACGCCGCGACGTGCTCGCAGGCCATCCGGCCAAGGGTCTCTTCTTCCTGGCGGACGGTGGTCAGCGGCGGGGAGAACGCGCCCGCGATGGCGATGTCATCAAAGCCCACCACCGACAGATCGTCCGGGACGCGCAGCCCGTTTTCCAGGGCGGCCCGGATCACGCCGAAGGCGATCATGTCGCTGGCGGCGAAAATGGCGGTGGGCCGGTCGGCCAGACCGAGCAGGGTCCGGGCGCCGGTGTAACCGGCCTCTTCGTTCCAGCGGCCGCGCACCACCAGTTCGTCCGCCGGGGGGATGCCCGCCTCGGCAAGCGCCCGCCGGTACACGGCCAGACGCTCCTGGGCGGACGAATGCCCCCAGTCGCCGGTGACGTGGCCGATGCGGCGGTGGCCCAGCTCCAGCAGGTGGCGCATGATCGCCTCAGTCCCGGCGGTGTTATCGACCGTGAGCCGGCTGCCCAGCCCGGTCAGGTTGGCCGAGTCGACTTCGACCAGGACGTAGGGGCAGCCAGCCTCGGCGCAGTTGTCCACCAGGAATTGAGTCTGCCGGGTGGCGATCATGACGGCGGCGTCGAACGCCCGGAACAGGCTGACCAGGTCGGAGAGGGGCGTGTTCATTTCCTCGAAGCGCATCACTTCGATGCGGCGTCTCACGGCGGCGTACTGGAAAGCCTTGAACACGGTTTCCGAGTATTCGTCCTGGTGCTGCTGGATGGAGAGAATCACCAGCACCGAGCCGGGAATGTCCTTCCGGTATTCCTGGACGGCGCGGGTGGAGATTCCCGCCCGGTCCAGCGCGGCCTGAATCCGGGCGATGTCGCCGGGGGCCAGGCCGCTCATGCCGCTGACCAGCATCTGCCACACGATCGTCTGGTCGACCCCGGCATCCTCGGCGATTCGGGCGAAATCCACTCCACCGGACTGTTCCATCATCTTCGACCTCGTTCCTGCGAGGACGTGGCGCCATGCCACGCCAGGTTCAAATCACGTTCGCGCTGCGCGGCTCTGTTCCTGCCGCTGGTAACGGCTCAACGGTGCAAGGCCGGCCCGGTCGAGCGGCGGATCACCAGCTCGGCGGGCAACAGGTAGCCGTGCTGGGAAAGGGGTTGTTTCGCCGTGAAACACTGAACGTGCTCGAAAGCCAGGCGGGCCATCTGCTCGTAGGGCTGGCGCAAGGTCGTCAACGGCGGCGCGACGAGGGCCACGGCTTCCAGGTCGTCGAATCCGATCACCGACAGCTCCCAGCCGATGCGCAGTCCGGCTTCCTGCGCGGCGCGGTAGACCCCCAGGGCCATCAGATCGTTGGCGGCGACGATCGCGGTCGGCGGTTCGGGCAGGTGGAGCAGGTGCTGCGCCCCCTCGTAGCCAGAAGGCTCCAGCCAGGTGCCGGGGACGATCAGCGTCTCGTCCGGCGCAATCCCGGCCTGGGCCAGCCCATCCCGATAGCCGGCCAGGCGGGCCTCGGTGGCGATGTGGCCCGTCAAGCCCGTGATGAACCCGATCCGGCGATGGCCCAGCTCGATCAGGTGCGCCATGCCGGTTTGGAGGGCGTGCCGTCCGTCGGTGTTGATGTTGACGCCGCGGGCATGGCCGGTCACCGAGTCGGTTTCGATCAGGATGTGAGGCAGCCCCAGGGACTCGCAGGCCCGGACGAGCGCCAGGGTGTTGAACGTGGCGATCATGATCGCCATGTCGAAAGCCTTGAACAGCGGCCGGACATCGCTGATCACGTCCGCGCCCTGGTAGTAGAATGCCAGGGAATAACCATGCTCTTTGGCCAGCGCGACCAGACCCTGGCTGACGATCCCGTTGAAGTCGTCGGTCGGGCCGCGGCGCCGGGTGGGGACGACGACCAGAATCGCGCCTTGCGAATTCGGCTGGGGAGGCAGGTCGAGGGCCGGATCAATCCGCTCGATCACGGCCATCATCCGCGCGATTTCGTCGGCGCGCAGGGTCGTCCGGTCGCCGAAGAACATGGTAAAAGCGGCCCCCGGCGTGACCCGCGCCAGGTCGGCGATTTCGCTCAGGTCGAGATCGGGCGGGAGAGTCATGGCAACATTGGCCTTCAATCAGGTGGCGCAACTCGGCCGAAGGATCAGCCGGCTTGCGATTCGTGATCTTACTCGAAAGACGCCATTTGCGCTGCAAGGCGCGGGCCGGCCAGCAGGGCCGCGTTCGCCCGCGCTCGTGGCCCTGGCTCACGCCTGCGCCAGGCTTGCGCCCGTCCATTACCAGACCTGCAACCAGAGAGGCCCTGACCTGATTTACACCATTGACTGAGACCCGGTTAAGGCATGGGGCACGGATAAACACGGATCAAACCAATCCTGATTTTTATCCGTGAAAATCCGTGCCCTATCCGTGTTTATCCGTGCCCCATTGCTTTTCACGCCGCGCCGGTGGTGAGGTTGGCGACTTCGCGGGCGGCGGGCTGGATATCGACCAGGAACTCGCTGGCCGGGTCGTGGGCTTGCAGGCGGCGCTGGGCGGTCTGCGGGCTGCTGGTGGCGTAGCAGTACAGGCAGCCATAGCCGCAGGTATCGTAGGTGCCCAGGTCGCGGCTGGCGAAGCAGCCGCACTCCTCGCGGGTCGGCCGCGCCGCCGCGCGCAGCGGCCGGTCGGGGAACAGCTCGGCCAGCAGGTCGGCGTCCACGCAATGGGCCTTGTGGACGCGCTCGCTCAGCAGGGCGTCCTGGCAGCAGGCGTGCAGCGTGATCCCGTAGGCGTCGGCGAGATCGGCCATGCCACGCACCAGGCGGCGCTTGATGTCCAGCGGCGGGTCGATGTAGTGGACTCCGGCCGCCTGGAGGTGGCGCTGGGCCTTGCCGTAGAAGCTGGCGAAGCTGAAGTAGCAGCGCGTGGTCGCGCCGCGCAGGGCTGCCGCGATCTGCTCGAAGCGCTCCAGGTAAAAGGCCGGGCCGAGCCGGTCGGTGAACACGATCGGGTCGAAGCGCCACTGCACCCGGCGCGGCCCGATCCGCGCCGCCAGACTGCGCAGCACCTCGGCGCTGTAGCCCCAGTCGGGGACGTGCGGTTCCAGCAGGCGCGGCGCGCCCGTGATCGTGTAATGGCAGTAGAAGGGGTAACCGCGCGCCTCCAGCTCGTCGATGTGAGGCAGCAGCGGCCCGTAGTGCTTGGACCAGAACACGATGCTGTGTACGTCCTCCGGGCGCAGCGAGACGGTCTGCACCTGCCCGCCGAAGGGATTGGGCACGCAGGCGCGCCCCTCGCGCAGGCGGTTCATGAACCAGCGCATGTAAAAGGCGGGGATGTCGGTCCGGCGGCTGGCGGAAATGACCTGCCAGATGGGGTGCGAATCGCGCGACTCAACCATCACAAAAACCTCCCAGGCGGGCATCATTTTGGCATAAGTCAGCAGGGCGGCGGGGGTAAAAAAACGGACTTTCGACTCGACCAACGACCCTTTCATCATAGCACAATTGTTCTATTTTTTCAACGCCCACATGTGGCTTCCGCCGGGTGAACCGGCCAGATGTAGGGGGATGGTTTTTGGGGGCAAAACGCGGCCGGATCGGGCCTGTTTTGTCACTGCCCCGCATGCGGATCGGCGGAATTGGATGCAAGCCTGACAGCGGCGGTTTTGCTCCTTCCCACCACCCTGTGGGGAAAGGCCGGGATGGGGGTGGAAGTCGAACGGCCACCGCCGCCGCGAAGGCCCCGATCATCCCCCCGCCAAAATCAGGTACAATTCCCGGCGTGACGCATCTCCCCCCGTGGATCGGAGACCCTCATGCCCGCCCTGACCAGCCGCCCCTACGCCGGTGACGCCGACCGCGAAGCGATCCTCGCCCTGGTGCGCGCCGCCGGGCGGGGCGACCTCGCCCCGGCCGACGTGCGCGAGCTGCTGTGCCTGCCCGCGGTCCAGGCCCAGACCCGCCTGTGGCTGGACGAGTCCGGCCGGCCGGTGGGCTATGGCCTGGTGGACCATTACAGCAACCTGCACTGGGCATTCGAGCAGCCGGAGGCGTTCGCGGCCGTGGAAGCCGACCTGGTTGCCTGGGGCGCGGACTGCGTCCGGCGGCTGCCGGACGCGGACGACGCGGGCGAGCCGCGCAGCCTGGACGCCAGCGCCGGTGAGGACGACCCCGGCCGGATCGCCTTCCTCGAACGGCATGGCTTCGTCCGGCAGCCGATGCTGTCCCTGTACCTGGAGCGCCCGCTGGACGGGCCGCTCCCGGCGCCCACGCTGCCGCCCGGTTTCACGATCCGGCCCCTGGACGGGGCGCGCGAGATCGAGGCGGTGGTCGCCCTGCACCGGGCCGCCTTCGGAACCGAGTACATGACGGTCGAGGAGCGCCGGGCGATGATGAGCGGGCCGGGCTACGACCCGGCCCTGGACCTGGTCGCGGTCGCGCCGAACGGGCGGCTGGCGGCCTACTGCCTGTGCGGGATCGACTCCGAGGCAAGCGCGCGCGCCGGGCAGACCGTCGGCTACACCGATCCCGTGGCCTGCCACCCCGGTTTCCAGCGGCGCGGCCTGGCCCGCGCCCTGCTGCTGGCGGGCTGCGCCCTGCTCCAGGCGCGGGGGGCGACCCTGGCCCGGCTGGGCACCTCCAGCGAGAACCGGGGCATGCAGGCCGCCGCCGGATCGGCGGGCTTCCAGCGCAGCGGAGTCACCCTGTGGTTCGCCCGGCCGGTAGACCCAGGCGGAGATTAGCCTTCCGGCACGGCGCGCGGATTACCCGGCGGCGCATCCGCACGCGCGGACGGCGCGATACGCAGATCGATCCCGCCCAGGCTGGCGTGAATATAGGTCAGCAGAGCAAGGACGAACACCGCCAGGCCGACCATCTCCAGCGTTTCCTCCACGGTCGCCATCAGGGCGAAGATGACGTCCCGTTCGCCGCCGTGCCAGTCGAGGTACTCCCCGCCGACGATCTCCATCCCCAGCGCACCGGCCACGTAGAGGCCGCCGGCCAGGAAGATCAGCGCGCGGACGCGGGCCGGAAGCCGCCACACGAAGCGCAGGTACACCAGGCCCAGCAGCAAAACCGCCAGACCATAGGGAATCACCCAGGCGAAGAACAGCGCGCCCGATGTCCCCCCCAGCGCTTCCTGAACGGGGGTCACCAGCTGTTCGTGAATGTTCATGCTTTCGTCCACGCCCATGAATGTGAAAACCGCCGCCAGGAACAGCCAGTAACCGCCCTCTCGCCCGGCCCCGGCGCGCCGGGCGACCCCAACGAGAAACGCCAGCCCGGCGCAGGCCAGCAGCAGCAGAGTCGTGAACAGGGTGGGAACGTTGCCCTCCTCGTTGAAATCGAAGAGGGGCACCAGCCCCAACATCGTCTCCCGGCCCAGGACGAACCGGGCGAACAGCGTGCCCAGGTGCAACACCAGCAGGCCGGCGATGGCATAACCAAGGATGCGGACGGCGCGGGGGGTAATCGTAAATGTCATAGGGTCTATCATTCCTTCCGGTTTGTGTGCCATCCGCGCTTCTCAGATCAAACCCGCCGGCGGGTATTTAACAATTTCTTAAAGTTTAGAACATCCTCCCGGATTTTGCATCTTTTCAATCCGATTTTGGCCGCGATCGTGGAATCAAAAACCGCCCGGATGACCTCCTCCGGGCGGC
>JARKOQ010000209.1 GCA_029976005.1 Aggregatilineales bacterium
TCTACCCACTTGGATGCAACCCTCGCGCTCGAAGTTACAGCCGGAGTGCGTTAGAACTGTGCAAGAAAATGAAAGGCATCTCACCGCGGAGCGCGCGGAGGACGCGGAGGAAAGACATAGTCTGGGAGAGATGCGGTTCAGTCGTCGTCCGCGTTGGAAATAATGGGCTCCAATCTTACTTCGGCCACCGGGCCAATGCGGCGTAAGTTCCAAATTCTTCCTTGTTTTTCTCTGCGTCCTCCGCGCTCTCTGCGGTGAGAGTTTTTCTATTCGAGATTGGGGATCAGGCATGGACAGGCGGATCATCGTGATCGGGGGCGGCGCGGCGGGATTGATGGCCGCCGGGCGGGCGGCCCAGGACGGCGCGTCCGTCCTGCTGCTGGAGAAAATGGCCCGGCCGGGGCGCAAACTGAGCATCACCGGCAACGGGCGCGGCAACCTGACCAACACCGCCCCCCTGCCGGACTTCCTGCGCCACTTCCGGGCCGGGAGCGGATTCCTGCGCGCGGCCTTCGGCCAGTTCTTCAGCGCCGACCTGCTGGCCCTGCTGGACTCGATCGGCGTGCGCGCGGTGGTCGAGGAGGATGGGCGGGTTTTCCCGGCGCGGGGGGATGCCGGGGACGTGGCCGATCGGCTGGCCGGCTGGGCGCGGGCCAGCGGCGTGACGATCCAGGCCGGGACGCGGGTGACCGCGCTGCGGGTCGAGGCGGGGGCGATCCGCGGCGTCGAGGCCGTCCGCGAGGGCGAGGACGCAGCGCGCTTCTACCCGGCGGCGGCCGTGATCCTGGCAACCGGGGGCGCGTCCTACCCCGGCACCGGCTCCAGCGGGGACGGCTTCCGGCTGGCGGCGGCGGCCGGGCACACGATCGTCCCGCCGCGTCCGGCCCTGGTGCCGCTGGTCACGGCCGGGGAGGTCGCCCCCCAGCTCCAGGGCCTGAGCCTGCGCGACGCGCGGCCCGCGCTGTGGATCGCCGGGCGCAAGGCGGCCGAGTCCGGCGGCGACGTCCTGTTCACCCACTACGGCCTGTCCGGCCCGGCCATCCTGCGCCTCAGCCGGGACGCGGTCGCGGCGTTGGACGCGCGCCAGCCGGTCGAGGTGCGGATCGACCTCTTCCCGGCCCTGGACGACTCCGCCCTGGACGCGCGCCTGCTGGCCCTGCTGGCCGATCACCCCCGCCAGCAGGTCCACAACCTGCTGGGCGAGCTGCTGCCGGAGCGCCTGATCCCGGTCCTGCTGGGGCTGGCGGACATCCCGCCGGAGACGGCCGGGGGCCAGCTCCCCGCCGCGAACCGGCGGCGGCTGCGCGGCCTGCTCAAAGGGCTGCCCTTCGGCGTGACCGGCCAGCGCGGCTTCAAGGAGGCAATCGTCACGGCGGGCGGGGTGGACACGCGCGAGATCGACCCGCGCACGCTCGGCTCGCGGCGGGTGGCGGGGCTGTACCTGGCCGGGGAAGTGCTGGACATCGACGCCGACACGGGCGGCTTCAACCTCCAGGCGGCCTTCTCCACCGGCTGGGTGGCGGGCCGGGCGGCGGCGCGGGCCGTGCGCGAGGAAAGCGGGTGATCGGCGAAGGGGAAAGGCAGCTCACCGCGGAGGCGCGGAGGACGCGGAGGAAAAAACCGTTCCGGGTTTCCTTTGCGTTTTTCCCTGGCGTCCCTGGCGTTTTGGCGGTTCGCTTTGACTTTGATGCGCTCGAATCCATTCGTGAACAGGAGCACCCCGCATGACCATCACGTTTCGCCCGGTGAGCCGGGACAACTTCTACCAGGTGATGAGGCTCGACGTGCGCGCGGACCAGAAGAGCTTCGTGGCGTCGAATGCCTTTTCCGTCGCCGAGACCACGATCCACCCCGACTGGGAAGCCCTGGCGATCTACGCGGGCGAGACGCTGGTCGGCTTCACGCTATGGGGCCAGGACGACGCCGATCCGGCCGGGGAGTGGTGGATCATCCGCCTGATGATCGACCAGGCCCGGCAGGGCCAGGGCTACGGCCGGGCCGCGATGCAGGCGCTCATCCCGCGCATCCAGGCCCGGACGGGCGGCGCGCCGATC
>JARKOQ010000213.1 GCA_029976005.1 Aggregatilineales bacterium
CCTTCCGCCGTGGCGCTGGCGAGCAGACCGGCGGGGGCGGGTTGCTCGGCCCAGTAGCCCAGGAAACGGGCCGCCTCGGCCGTGTCGTGGCGGCGCAGGTTCTGCGCCCAGCGGTAGGCGATGGACTGGTAGCGCAGCTCGACCGTGACCGTGAACGGCCCGACCGCCTCGCCGACCGGGACCGCGTAAGTGATCCGGTCGCTGCCGCCCACGAAGTTTTCGTCGCCGGCGGCTTCTCCATAGACGGCAATCTCCGGCCCGGCCGTGGCCTTGTCGAAGCCGTCCGGCAGCAGGCGGTTGTCCTTCAGGTATCCGGCTCCGGAGAGCAGAGTCGTGGTCGGGATGCCGGCCACGTCCTGCATGATTGCCTCGTAAATCTGAACCTGATCCGGGCTGTCGATCGTGTTGTAGTGCGGCTCGAACAGGGCCGCGTCGGCGTCGTTGTCGTTGCCCGCGATCGAGCCGTCCGGGTTGAACGCGCCCGATTCGAAGATCACGCTGCCCGCGCCATCCGTGACCGTGACGTGCAGCCAGGCGCGGCGGGCCGGATAGCCGGAGGGCAGCTTGTGTCCGGTTTGGCTGGTCACGGTCACGTCCGCCTGGAGGGTTCCCCCGTCGATCTGCACGGAGTCGATGCTCACGGTCGCGGTGCGGTTCTGGAGCTGGTCCTGGACGCGGGCGACCGTCTCATCCACCTGGGCGCGAGTGGCGGCGCTGTTCAACTCGTCTCCGTAGCGGTAGATCAGGTCGGGCATGTAGAAGTTGCCGCCCACGAAGACGTGCTGCATGAACGGGCTGCGCAACTCTCCGCCGGTGATCGAGAGCACCACGCCGCCCTCGGCGGCGGGCATGTGGCAGCCCTGGCAGGAGGCCGTGTCGCGGTAGCTGCTGTGCTGCCACTCCGGGTAGACCATCTGCTCGGCAAATTCGCCCACGATCTCGCCGTTCTGGTCGAGGGTGGGGGTGTAGAGCGTATGGCAGGTGCCGCACAGCGCGGAATCCTGGACGTGCTCCGACTGGGTCGGGATCAGGCCGCTGGAGCCTTGCATCAGGATGGCCTGAGTTTCGGCCACGGCGAACGGCCCGTAGGAATGGCGCTGGCCGGTGGGCAGGCTGGCGTCGATGGCATAGTGACCGCTGAAGCCCTCGACCGTGCCGAAGTTGTCCGCCTCGATCTGGTGGCACAGGCTGCACGCGATGCCGTCCATCGCCAGGCTGTGCAGGGGATTGGCCGGATCGAGGTAGCCGCCCGCGTCGAAGACGGCCCCCTGGATTTCATGGGCGAAATCCGTGAAGCGCGCCTCCGGCATATGGCAGGTCGCGCACTTGTCCTGAATGAAGCCGGCGTAGTCCGGGTTGCTAAGGGTTTCGCCGCGCACCCCGGCCAGCCAGTATGGGTCCTTGGCGGAGTTGGCCATCATGCTGGAGCGCCACAGGCCGTCCAGCGAGACGGGATTGCCCGCCTCGTCCTGGTTGTTGATGTGGCAGACCGCGCACATCCCCGCCCCGGTGAAGAACTCGCCCCGATCGGTGGAGAGGGCGGCGACGGGCACTTCGGCCGCTTCTGCCGTTGGCGCGGCTGTCGGCTCGATCGTCGGAGCCACAGCCGGGATTTCGGTCGGGACCGGCGTGGGCGTCGGTGGTTCGGTGGGCGGTGAGGTTGGCGTGCTGAGAGGAGTTGGGGTCACAGTGGCGATCGTGTAGTTGGGTTGGCAGCCGGCCAGCAGGCCGATGCTCAGAATCAAGGCAGCCAGACACAGCAAGCGCTTCATGGGACGGTCCTCCGGTGGGGCGATCATCAGCGGTCGGTCAGGGTCGGGATGGTGAGGATGGCGTGCCTTACTTATACACAGGCGTGAAGGAAATCACAAGCGCGGCGGGGTGTTGG